>JBHEKR010000277.1:0-5858 GCA_041859365.1 Candidatus Hydrogenedentales bacterium | reverse complement strand
CCGGGAGAGATGAGCTGGCGGCGTTCGTCGCCGAATATATTGTAGTTGGTGGCGAGAACTTCGCCCTTCTGCACGATATCGCCCGGATTCACGTTGAAACTGAGGGTGCCGCCCTGTTCCGCGCGGACCCAGGTGGTGCGGTGGCTCTCCACTTGATAGCGGGCCGTTTCCACGGGGCCATCCACCATCTTCATGCTCTTAAGGATGTTCATCACGCCGCGTACCCCCACCTCCACCACGCTCGGCTCGATCTTCCAGACTTCGCCCGCTTCCAGAATGATGCAGGGAACGCCAGCCCCGGTCGCTGCGCGCCGCAGCGAACCGATGGGGCCTTTGCCGTCCACGATTAGCTCGCAGCCGAAGGTCTGCGCCAGGTGCTGGCACGTGGGGTTGGAGAGGTCGGCGCGGATGTTGGGGTAATTGGTCCGCCGCACCGCCGCGCTGTGGAAATCGATGAGGATATCGCACTGGCGCACAACCTTGTCGAAGATGACGTGGGCCAGACGGCTGGAGAGGGTGCCCTTCTCGGCGCCGGGGAAATCGCGGTTGAGATCGCGACGGTCGGGAAGGTAGCGGGTGTGGTGCTCCAATCCATAAACGTTCACCACGGGCACGCACACGAGTGAACCGCGCTTGAGCATCGGGGGGTGGCCGTAGAGTATTTCACGGATGATGCCCATGCCGTTCAATTCGTCGCCATGGACGCACCCCGTGAGCAGGACGGTGGGTCCCGGTTTTTCCGCGCGGATCACGTGGATCGGCACGGTCACGGGCGAGCCGAGATAGGACTCGCTGAATTGCAGGGACAGGCTTCTGGACTCGCCTCGGGGTACGCGTTGTCCAGCGAAGGTGATGGACTTATGTCTGGCCATCGATCATCTCCATGTCGTCGATCCGCGGCGCGCTCTGCGGTACGGGTCGAATTCTGGGTTTTCGGATCGCGCGCGCGGCGTATCCGTGTGCGGGAATGATGGCGCGCATCTCCCTCAGCTCCCCGAAGCAAAGGAGGGTGTCGCCGGTTTGAATAGACTCGTCACCGCGCGGATTGGGCACAATGTGCTTCGCGCGGCGGATGCTGATAACCCGGATGTTCTTCTCGGCCAGGTCGGTGTCCCGAAGCATGCGCCCTTCGAGATGGGGCATGTCGTGCACGGTGAATTCGGCCACGCCATACCCGGCGGCCAGGCGTAGCCGCTGCTTGAGATCCACCTGGGGAAAGAGGACGTGGTTCTCCACGTCGGCGATAATCGCACCCGCGATATCGACGCCCGTGGCCGTCTCGATGCCGCGCAGGCCCGGGGAGGAGTTGACCTCCATGACCTGAGGGCCCTCGGAAGATTCCAGCATGTCCACACCGGCTATGCGCAGGCCGAGAATCTGGGCGGCGCGGATGGCGACCTCTTCGTAGGCCGGATCGAGCTTGATGCTTTGCGTGGTGCCGCCCCGGTGCACGTTGCTCCGGTATTCCCCAGCCTGGGCCTGGCGGCGCATGGCCGCCACCACATGATCGCCGATGACAATGGCGCGGATGTCCGCACCCTTGCTCTCTTTGACGAACTTCTGGATGAGCACGTTCTGCTGGGCGCTGTGGAGGGTCTGGATGATGGCCTCGGCCACCTTGGACGTCTCGGCCAGGATTACGCCCACGCCCTGGGTGCCTTCGAGCAGCTTGATGATCACCGGAACGCCGCCGACCCGGGCGATGGCCGGGAGCACGTCATACTCGTCGCGGACAAAAGCCGTGGGGGGCATGCCGATGTCGTGCCGGCTGAGGATCTGCATCGCCCGGAGCTTGTCGCGGGAGGCGGCGATGGCGAGGGAATCGTTGGCCGCGTAGATGCCGCACTGCTCAAACTGGCGCACCACGGCGAGGCCATAGTGGGTGATGGACTGGCCGATCCGGGGGATCACGGCGTCGTAATGGGAGAGAGGCGCGCCGCGGAAGTACAATTCCGGCGTGTTGCGCTCCAGGGTCATGGAAAAACGGAGGGTGTCCAGGCGTTTTACTTCATGGCCGCGCGCCACGGCGGCCTCTTTCAGCCGACGCACGCTGTATCCGCGCTCACTGCGGCTCAATATGGCAATCTTCAAAAATCAATCCTTTTCTGGCCTTTTTCCGGCTTGCCGAGGAGACTTCGCTTGCTCACATCCACCACGAAGTCCTTCTCCAGCGCCTTGCGGCCCAGCAGCATGCGGAACAACATTTTCTCGCGCGAGACGAGGGAAATTTCGATTTCTTTCATGATAGGCCCCATTTTGATGGTGGTCCGGACGAAGCAACGGCGCTTGTAGTCGCCCGTGCTGGAGCGCACCTTGGCCCATTTCACCACCTCGGCGTGGATCCGGTGGCGGATCCGCGGGCCTTTGGTCGTCACGACGACATCAAACTCCACCCAGCCGGGCTTCGTTTCCTTCAGGCTTTCCACGTGGAGCGCACTCGTCCGCGCGCCCGTGTCCACCTTGGCCTTTACCGCCTGAATTTCCCATTCCGGCAGCTCAATATACTCCGTCCAGCCAATAATGGTCTTTCTCGGGGTCCGTTTCTCCAAGATAATCAGCCTTTCGAGTGAAATGTAGCGGTCAGGCGCGCGGGCCTTCCCGGCGGGCCTGCGGAAAAGCAGGCCCTTAATCACAAAGAGGCACGACGGCACGGGGCAGCGCCGAAGGCCTCTCTCTTGGCATCAGTTGTGGGCGGAAGTTTACACCACCGGCGGGGGCTTTCCCAAGTTGGGAGCGGATGGATGGGGAGGTTGACACGCATGCGGCCAGGGGCCGCTGCGCGGGGGCAAGCGCGCCATGCAGTAAAGGGCAGTCCAGTGGAGCGCGGCGGGCGATGGGTGCTATATTCACCTCGCGCCGCAGGGAGCGCGTCGACCCCACGATCACCAACCCGAAGCCGGATTTCCATGTTCGAACAGACCTTTATACATATCGACGACATCCTCCGCCGCGAAGGCGGGGGCGTCCTGAAATACACCGAGCAATCCTCCTGGATCCTCTTCCTGAAATACCTGGACACCTTGGAGCAGGAAAAGGCCATGGAGGCGGAGCTGGAGGGGAAGAAGTACACCTTCATCCTCGACGAGCCCTACCGCTGGGAGCGCTGGGCCGTGCCGAAAGATGGCGAGGGCAAGCCCGACCACAATAAGGCCCTCATCGGCGATGATCTCCGCGATTTCGTGAACCAGAAGCTCATTCCCTATCTCCAGGGCTTCAAGCAGCGCGCCAGCGGCCCCAACACCATCGAATACAAGATCGGCGAGATCTTCAGCGAGACGAAAAACGAGATCAACAGCGGCTACAACCTCCGGGAGATTCTGGAGCTGGTCGACGAGCTCCGCTTTCAGTCCCAGGCCGAAAAGCACGAGTTGAGCTATCTCTACGAAGAGAAGATCGGCAACATGGGCAACGCCGGGCGCGACGGCGGCTCCTACTACACGCCCCGCCCCCTCATCCGCGCCATCGTCCAGGTCGTCGCGCCGAAAATCGGCGAAACGATCTACGACGGCGCCGTGGGCTCCGCCGGCTTCCTCTGCGAGGCCTTCGAATACCTCCGCACCTCGAAAAAGCTCAGCACCAGCGACCTGAAGAAGCTGCAAAGCGGCACCTTCTTCGGCAAGGAAAAGGACAAGCTCGCCTACGTCATCGCCATCATGAACATGATCCTCCACGGCATCGAAGCGCCCAACATCCTCCACGTGAACACCCTCACGGAGAACAGCGCCGACATCCAGGAGAAAGACCGCTTCGACGTCATCCTCGCCAACCCGCCCTTCGGTGGCAAAGAGCGCAAAGAGGTCCAGCAGAACTTTTCCATCCGCACCAGCGAGACGGCCTTCCTCTTCCTCCAGCATTTCATCAAAATGCTCCGGGCCGGGGGCCGTGCGGGCATCGTCATCAAAAACACCTTCCTCTCCAACACCGACAACGCCTCCGTCAGCCTCCGCAAGGAACTGCTTCAGGCCTGCAACCTCCACACCATCCTCGACTGCCCCGGCGGCACCTTCCAGGGGGCCGGCGTGAAGACCGTCGTCCTCTTTTTCGAGAAAGGCGCGCCCACGCGCAAAATCTGGTACTACCAGCTCGACCCCGGCCGCAACCTCGGCAAGACCAACCCCCTCAATGAAGCCGACCTGGCCGAGTTCGTGGAACTGCAGAAGACCAAAGCCGACTCCGACAAAAGCTGGAGCATCGACGCCGCCACCATCGACCAGGGCACCTTCGAGCTCTCTGTGAAGAATCCCAACGGTGGCGAGGTAGTCGCCCACCGCACCCCGCAGGATATCCTCGACGAAATAGCGGCGTTGGATGAGGAAAGCGCCGAAGTCCTGGCGACGATTCGGGGGCTGCTGTGAAGCCGGGGTGGGAGGTGAAGAGGCTGGGGGAGGTAGCCCACGTAATCGCAGGTCAATCGCCGGAGGGAATATTTTACAATTCCTCGGGCGATGGAGTTCCTTTCTATCAGGGTAAGAAAGAATTTGGAGAAAGGTTTATAGGACCGCCGACAACTTGGACGACTAAGACGACAAAGTTGGCACATGAGGGCGACCTACTCATGTCGGTGCGGGCACCAGTCGGCCCAATAAATTTTGCGACGCAAGAGTGCTGTATTGGTCGTGGCTTGGCTTCGATAGGGTGTGGAACGGAAGTCGAAAGGTGTTTCCTTTTCTACGTACTTCTCGCCAAACAAGATGAAATTAGTGGAACAGAAGGCGCCGTTTTCGCCTCGATCAACAAGAGCGATATCCAAAGAATCGAACTCCCCGTCCCCCCGCTCGCCGAACAGCAGCGGATCGTGGCCTTCCTCGACGAAGCCTTTGCGGGCATCGCCACCGCCCGGGCCAACGCCGAAAAGAACCTCCAGAACGCCCGCGCCCTCTTCGAAAGCCACCTCAACGGCGCGGTGCGGGGCGATTTTACCAAGGACTGGCGGCGGTCAAATGAAGATCAAACTACTGCGGCGGAGCGCTTGAAAGAAACCCTTGGGCAAAGGCGCCATAAAGTTGGCGATAATGCAGCCCCAAGAGAGCCGAGGCCTCCTGTTTTCCTGAAGCCAATCGACATGCCGAAGGAGTGGACCCTTGCGTCTCCGGAACAGCTCTCGATAAGTATTGTAGACTGTCCCCACAGCACACCGAAATGGGCAGACTCCGGTATTGTGTGCCTCCGAACATCGAATTTCAGCCCCGGAAAGCTAAACCTCGATTCCGTTCGGTTTGTCTCAGAGGAAACATACCGAAAACGGATAGAGCGACTCGAACCGAGACCCGGAGATGTAGTGTATAGTCGCGAGGGTGGCATATTGGGTATTGCATGTATGATTCCGGATGGACTGCAAACATGCCTGGGGCAACGAATGATGCTGTTCCGTCTCGACACAAGCATTGTAATGCCAGAATATTTTACGGTTATTATGAATTCAGATCTAATATTGGCAGAAGTTCGACGCCTAACTGGAGGGGCCGCATCCCCACACCTGAACGTCGGAGATATTAGACGTTTTCCCATACCACTTCCAACGATTGCCGAGCAGCGTGAAATCATGTTAGTTCTCGAAAGTATTTCAGGGGGAACCCAGCGCCTCGAATCCATCTACCAGCGCAAGATCTCGGCGCTGGACGAACTGAAGAAGTCGCTGCTGCACGAAGCATTTTCAATGGATGACTGACCCAAAGGGGCTTAGGCATTCCTGCCTGAGACAAGGCGCACGTCGGCGTGGAGACGCATTCGGTGTGTGTAGGTCACTCGGCCTTACGGGAGTCACGATTTTGGCGATCGGAGTTCAACGAACATGCTCGACGGGCCCTTCCGGCACAAGCGCGGGCTCTGTCTCAGGCAGGAATGCCTAAGCCCCTTTG
>JBHEKR010000147.1:0-10228 GCA_041859365.1 Candidatus Hydrogenedentales bacterium | reverse complement strand
CAATCGCATTAAAACTATGGAGTTTGCGGAGATATGGAGCGGGGGCTTTCCAGCCCCCGGCCCGTGCAACGCTGTTGCGCGGGCGATGCGGCGATTTTTATCGCATGGTGATTCCCACGAAATAGGGGGCAGGAATGCCCCATCTCCATACTTTCGCCTCCTTTTTGAGTGATTCCAAAGATTTTTTAATGCGATTGCCCTGTTCCGATCACCCATTGGCAACACGCACCGCCATCCCGTAAGATAGGGCGAGTCTGTATCATGAAAGGATCCGCCATGCGATTTGCCACCTGCCTCCTTGCCGCCGCGCTTGCGGGCGCCGCCTTCTCCCTCCCGCTGACCGAGGGCTCCAAGCTGCGGCGCGTCCCCTACAACCACCCCGGGCTGGTGGTGGACCTCGGCGTGGGCCTGTGGGGCTCCCCTTTCCCCATGGATTTCGACGGGGATGGCGACTACGACCTCCTTTGCGCGAGCGCCGACAAGCCCTACAACGGCATCTACTTCTTCGAGAACGCCCAGGGCAATATCGACTGGCCCATCTTCAAGCCGGCGGTGCGGCTGGACGGGGCGAAGCACGACATTACGCCTTCCTATGAGGGCGGCGAAGTTTTTGTGACGGAGCCGGGGCTCCACTATCCCAATTTCAAGAAGACCTATTTTCAGGAGCCCGTGCCGATTCCCTACGAGCCGACCTTTCGCGCGACGCGGGGTAAGCAGTGGAAGTTCTGTGATTATGACGGCGACGGTGTGCGGGATCTGATCGTGGGCGTGGGCGACTGGACGGACTATGGCTGGGACAACGCCTTCAACGAGAAGGGCGAGTGGACCAAGGGCCCGCTTCATGGTCATGTGTACGTGATGAAGAACACGGGTACCAACGAGGCTCCGGCCTATGCCGAGGCGATGCAGGTGCAGGCGGGCGGCAAGGCGCTGGATGTTTTTGGCACGCCCTCGCCGAACTTCGTGGATTTTGACAAGGACGGTGATCTCGATCTGCTTTGCGGCGAGTTTCTGGACCGTCTGACCTATTTCCAAAACACGGGCACGCGGACGGAACCGGTGTATGCCGAGGGGCGCTTTATCGAGCTGAACGGCGAAACGCTCCACCTCGATCTGGAGATGCTCCAAGTGGTGGTCTTTGACTGGAACCGCGACAGCAACCCGGACATCATCGTGGGCAAGGAAGACGGTCGCGTGGTGATGCTGCTGGGCATCGGCGAGCCGAAGAACGGCCTGCCGACCTTCACGCCGCCGCGCTATTTTCAGCAGGAGGCTGAAAATGTAAAGGTGGGCGCGCTGGTGACGCCCTTCAGCGTGGATTGGGACAACGACGGCGATGAGGACATCATCGCGGGCGACACGGCGGGCTATATCAACTTCGTGGAGAATCTCAGCGGCGGCACGGACCCCAAATGGGCGAAGCCAGTGTATCTGGAGGCGGGCGGCGCGCTGTTTCGCATACAAGCGGGTCCAAACGGATCGATCCAGGGGCCGGCGGAAGCCAAGTGGGGCTATACCGTGTTGAACGTGGCCGACTGGGACGGTGACGGTCTGCTGGACATCGTCTACAACTCAATCTGGGGCAAAGTGGAGTGGCTGAAGAACACGGGGACGAAGGAGAAAGCGGCGTTGGCGGCGGCCCAACCGATCACGGTGGAATGGGAAGGTCCCACGCCGAAACCCGCGTGGTACTGGTGGACGCCCGAGGGCAAGAACCTGGTGACCCAGTGGCGCACGAGCCCGATCACGAAGGATCTCAACGGCGACGGCCTGGTAGATCTGTCCATGCTGGATCAGGAAGGTTATCTGGCCTTCTTCGAGCGGAAGAAGACCGAGGCGGGGCTGGTGTTGCTGCCGCCAAAGCGGATTTTCAAGGATGAGAAGGGCCAGCCCCTGCGTCTGAACGAGAAGAACGCGGGCGGCAGCGGGCGCCGCAAGTTCACCATGGGCGACTGGGATGGCGACGGGGACGTGGATATCCTGATCAACAGCAAGAACATCGATTTCATGCGCAATATCGCCGAGAAGAAAGGCGAGTTCCAGTTCAAGAACGAGGGCGAGGTCGATATCCAGCTCCTCGCGGGCCACGACACGTGTCCCACGCTCGTGGACTGGAACAAGGACGGCAAGGCGGAGCTGCTGATTGGCGCGGAGGACGGCTTTTTCTACTACCTGGCGGCACCGAAGGAGTAGGGGGGCGATCAGGCGCCACTATTTGTGGACTGGGTGGACACAAAGTGGACAAAGTGGACCCAGGCCGGGCCGTGATCGCCCGAGCAAATTCGTCCACCTTGTCCACTCGGTCCACATTGTCCACCCTTTACGAGGGTAGGCCTCTGGCGATCGCCCCACAACCTAAACTCGCATCCCCCGCGCGGCATTTGCTACACTTCCGGCTCCCAGCGCGGAGAGGTGGCCGAGTGGTTGAAGGCGGCGGCCTCGAAAGCCGTTTTACGGGCAACCGTAACCAGGGTTCGAATCCCTGCCTCTCCGCCATTAGATTCCAGGGCCCCCTTCCTCCCCGTACCCCTCTCACACTCCTTGTCCACCTGCCATATGCCGTGTCGCGACTGGTCTGCTTCGAAAACACGCCGCATGCTCTTTACCAAGGTTCCCCGTTGGCGATCCATACCTTGCCGCTAAGGAGCGATTGTCGAAAATTCGTGTCGGTGAGCGAGTGTGTAGTCAAGCCGAAAGCCCCCGGTTGGGTAGAACGCTGATGCCCACGTGAACCTCCGGGTTCTTCGCCTGTGGTCGGGGCAAAACCTGTACTCAGCTTCTTCCGCTGTGCTGTAAGCCTGGTCCATTCTTCGGTCTTGCCCGAGGCGGCTCAAAATAGCAAAGCGAGCGGTCATATCAGAGCTTCACCCCCTCCGCAGGCGATACGCGGCGTCATCAACGAGTGTTTAACGACCCGAAATTTCCTGACTTGCCCGCATTTTGCCCAGTGTGGAGGGGCGCAAATCCGATAGCATCGATTGCAACTGTTGTTCAGTAATGACAAATTTATGTAGTGGATAACTTGATAAGTATCGCATATTGAAGTAATACACCTATTTGTTATTCTGGATATGGTCGGTTGGCTGGCTTTGCATCATGCTTTTTGAGTCGAATTAAGTTGTTGTGTGCTAAGTGCTTTTGCGAATTCCCTTAACTGTGGCTGCCAAAAATTCGTCCAACCCGATCGTTCTGGAACAAATCTTGCAACGCTCCGGGCGTGTATTGGGAGAATAGGTGGCGGGGAATAGGCCAGGCAGTACGGTATCAGGTGCGCAATATCCGAGTTCCAGGCGGGTCTTGTCCATCTCAAGAGTGGTTCGGGGTTCTCGTCACAAGTACCCTCCCCACGTGGTGGCTAATCTTCGCATTCTTCTCCCCGAATTGCCCTTCAGGCTATCCCCGTACCTGGTGTGTCAGGCTGGGGTGGCTCGGGCCGTTCAGTTGGTTTCACCTCCTGGAAATGATGCGTGTGTGAAGAGGAAGTGCAAACGTTAACGAAAGGGAATTGAGAGATGAAGAAAAGCTTAGTTTTGGGGTTGGCCCTGTTGGCCGGCGGGACGGCGCAGGCGGCGACGATCTTAGTAACCCCATCCAACCTACAAGGTTGGGGCGCATGGGATATGAGAAATACCGCAACGGCTGGGGTACAGAATTTTGTGGACGATTTGGGTGGCAGCGGCGCATTGCAGTTGAATATGCCAACTGCCAACGCCGACAAGGCTGAGTGGGCCATCGGCGGAGATTTCGGCATATTGAGCGAGTTGACCGGTCTTTCCTACAGCTGGTATCGAGATGCTAGTTCGAATAACCCCCAAGTCCAAGCACCTGCACTGAAACTGTTAGTCGAAGATGAAGGGCAGTACAGTCTTTTAGTATATGAACCGGTTTATAGTACCGCGCCAGCGGACTATGGTACGGCTTTCGCAGAAGATGCATGGCACATCACAAATGCATACACCGGAAACTTCTGGGCGCGGTGGACAACAGGAGGTCAAAACCAAGAAACTTATGTGCCAATGAGTACATACATCAATACCGTTGTTGGTGCAAATGATAAGATTACCGGCAACGCAAGAGTCCTCGGATTCATCGTGGGAGGTGGTAGTGGCTGGAACGGCGCATTTTCAGGCTATGTAGACCACATTTCGTACAGCTTCAACAGTGCCGAGGCAACAACTTGGGATTTCTCGACCGCATCAGCCGTCGTCCCGATTCCCGCCGCTGCGCCCCTTGGTCTGCTGGGCATGGGCCTGATCGGCCTTGCCCGCAAGCTTCGTAAGAAGAGCGCCTGATATTGCACTTGACGGCACACCGTCAAGTGGCCTTTTTCGCCCCCGCAATGCTTCTGGCGTTGCGGGGGCGCTTTTTTTGAACGGAGAATAGTGAATTGGGAATAGTGAATGGGGGAGGTGAATAGATCGTGAGGGAATGGTGTAAAGGCGGGGGAGATTACATCGACCGATGGATGGGTGGGAGACGGTGCATTGAAAAGTCAGTTTTCTCGACGAGAAGATTTCTGGGCGCACGTTGTTGCGGATATTCTGGTGCGCATCGGGCTTTTCTTAGCCACCTTTGTGCTGATGATGGTGAATCTACCGCATCGATATTATTGGGACTGGGATGGGGAGGATTTTCCAGCGTACTTCTATGCCGTGCTCGCCGCGGCAACGCTTGCGGCGCTATTCGGGCCCTGGCTTTATCGCACGGCGGTGCAGCGGGGCCGGGGTTCGCTCGGGCAAGTGAAGCGGGACAGCGAGCGCCGGAAATAGGGGGCGATGGGCCTTATGGGTCTTATGGGTCGTGTGGGTCGTGTGGGTCGTGTGGGTCGTGTGGGTCGTGTGGGTCGTGTGGGTCGTGTGGGTTGTGTGGCGCGATCGGAAATCTGAAGCCTGAAGCCTGAAGCCTGAAGCCTCCAGCCTCCAGCCTCCAGCCTCCAGCCTACTACTCCTCTGTCTCCACGACTATTCCGCGCCTTTCCAGCAGGGTGCCTTCGGCGGCGTAGAGTCCCGTGAGGGCCTGGGCGCAGCCTACGCGGGCGGCGACCTCGTCGATCTGGGCCTGAATGAGGTCGCGCTGGACGAGGAGGACGTCGAGGTTGGTGGAGCGTCCGCTGGCGTAGCGGCTCTGGGCGGTTTCGAGTTCGCTGGTACGGGCGGTGACGGCTTCGCGGGTCGAGCCGAGGCGGTCCCAGTTGCGGCGGAGTTCGACGATGGCCTGGCGGACGGCGGTCTCGATGGCCTGCTCGGTGTCGGCGATCTGGTGTTCGCTCTGCGTCTGCTGGAGCTCACTGCGGAGGAGGCGTGCTTTCTCGGCGCGGCGGTAGAGCGCCGTGTTCACTTCGATCCCGATACCGTAGGATTCGTCCCGCCCGGGTTCGAACATGTTCCATGCTTCGCTGCCGTGATCGCCGTCGGCGCCGCCGCCGACCGTGGCCACGAGGTCCACGCTGGGCAGGAGATCGTTCTTTGCGCGATTGGTACTCAACTCCGCATTGGCCAGGCTCAAGCGGGCCTGGGCGAGTTCGGGACGGTAGTTCATGGCGAGGGTCACGCTGGTGGCGGCGTCGGCGTCCACCGGCACGGGCTCGGGTGCGGATTTTGGTTCGAAGATGAGTTGCCACAGATCAGGCTGGTCGGGATTGAGCAGGCGGATGAGGGCGAGGTTGCGATCTTCGATCTGGGCCTGGGCATCGGAGAGATCGGCCTGGCGCGTGGCGCGCTCGGCTTTGGCGGAGAGGACATCCGCTTCCACGGCGCGACCGGCATTGAGCAGGTCCTGGTTGAGGCGCATCTGCTCGTCGGCCAGGGCCACGGCGACTTCGTTAATTTTCAAGACTTCCCGGGCGAGTGCGAGGTCCCAGTAGGTCAGCTCCACATCGCGCACGGTGCTGATGACCTGCTGACGTAGACCATGGATGCTGCTGGCCACGTCGTTCTCGGCCAGTCGCACGGTGATGAGGTTGATATCGCGTCCCCGGCCCTGGAGGAGGGCCTGACGCAACTCCACGCTCCACCCGCCGCTGTAGAGGTCGTTTGCGGGGTCGTTACTGGCGCCCGTGTAGTCCGTCGAGGCGGTGACCGTGGTGCCGGTGGCGAAATATTGCGACAAGGCCGCGCCGCCCGAGGTCTGATTCGAGCGCGCGGTTGTGGTGGTCTCGGTGTTGCGCGCGGCGAAAGCCTGAATCGTCTGTGCGGCGGAGAGCAGCTCGCCCACCGAGGTTCCGTCGGTCGTGTCAATATTAGCGCCCCCCGAAGTGGACGCGGAAGAGCCGACGCTGGTCGTGCGGTTCGTGTTCTGACCGTAGCGGAGGGAGGCGGTCAGCATCGGGTCGAACTCGGCGCGGGCCTCCTGTATGGTGGTGGACGTGATACTCGGATCAAGATCGGCGACGGCGATGGTGCGATTGTTTTCAAAGGCGATGACGACCGCGTCGCTCAGGGTGAGGGGCGTGGCGGGTCGGTTAAGCGGGGGCTCCGGCGGCGCGGGTTCACTTTCAGGCGCGGGCGGCGTGGCATCGGCGGCGGTCGCGGCCTCCGCCTGGGGCCAGGGGGGCGGGGCAACGCTCAGGGCGTTCCACGAGGTCTCCTGGGTGGCGCAGGCGGAGAGGAACAGCATGCTTGCCGCAGCGAGGCGGTAGGGATAGGTTTTCATGGGACAGGTTCCTGGTGTCGCGCGGGTCGCTTCATTGGCGCGGCTGATAGCAATGTGCGCACGGTCGGCGCAAACGTTACAGGGCGGGAGGATTATGAATTACGAATTATGGATTGATGTTTGCGAATTGGAAGGGTGTAACGCGGCTTGGGGACTCTTACACAGTATGGGCAAAGGGGTTATCCGAACCGGAGTATTTTCCCATGAAAAAGTGGATCCTGATAGGGCTTGTGGTGGCTGCTGGCGGCGGCGGGGCCGTTTGGTGGAGGATGAGCGCATCCGCAGCGCTGGAGGCGGCAGCGGGCGCCGTGGAGACGGCCCAGAGCGCGTTGGGCTCGATCCGCCAGAGTGTGGAATGCACGGGCAGGGTGGTGTCGAATCTGGATGTGGAAATCAAGTGCAAGGCGAGTGGCGAGATTATCGCGCTTCCGGTGGATATCAGCGACAAGGTGGTCAAGGGCGATCTTCTGATGGAAATCAACCCCGTGGACCAGCTCCGCAACCTTCAGCAATCCGAAGCCGCGTTGGCGGCCTCCCAGGCGCGGCTGGCCCAGGCGCGGGCGAATCTGGCGGCGGCGGAAAAGGATTTGGTGGCCAGCGGCGCCCGGGCTCAGGCCTCGGTGCTTTCCGGCGAGGCGCGGGCGAAGGACGCGGCGGCGAAGGCCCAGCGCGACGAGCAACTGTTGGCGCAGAAGCACATCAGCGTGGAGGAGGCGGAAACCTCGCGGACGACGCTGCTGGAGAGCCAGGCGAACTTGCGCAGCGCCCAGGCGGAACTTTCGTCGGTGGACGCGCAGCGGGCCCAGCTCGAGGCGACACGGCAAGAGATCCAGCTTGCGGAAGTGCAGATTCAGTCCGATAAGGCGGCGCTGGCGCTGTCGAAGCAGCGACTGACCGAGACCAAGGTGCTCTCGCCGATTGAAGGCGTGGTATCGACCCGGGCCGTGCAGATCGGCCAGATTATCTCCTCCGGCATCAGCAACGTAGGCGGCGGCACGGCGGTCATGACCGTCTCCGACCTGTCGCGCATGTTCGTGCTGGCGTCGGTGGACGAGAGCGATATCGGCAGTGTATCGCTGGGCCAGACGACGCTGGTGACGGTGGACGCCTACTCGGGGGAGACCTTTGAAGGGCAGGTGCAGCGCATCGCCAACAAGGGCACGAACACGGCCAACGTGGTGACCTTTGAAGTAAAGATTGAAGTGACGAGTGAGAACAAGACCGTGTTAAAGCCGGAGATGACGGCCAATGTGGAGATTGTGACGGCGGAGGCGGAGAATGTGGTGACGATTCCCATTCGCGCACTGTCGCGCAAGGGCACGGAGAAGTTTGTGACGCGCGTGACGGGTCCCGGCGAGACGGAGACGGTGTCGGTGGAGACGGGGGCGAGCGACGGTGTGAATATCGAGGTTAAGTCCGGACTGAAAGACGGCGACGAAGTTGTGCTGGTGCGCGGCGGCGACGAGTCGGAGTGGCAGAAGTCGAACAGTGGCGGACCGCGCCCGCCGTCCCTTTTCGGCGCGCCCAAGAAGACGACATGATCATCGAAACACGAGATTTGCTCAAGACCTACGAGCTGGGCGGCCAGACGATCCGCGCGCTGGACGGCGTGAGCGTGGGCATTGATGCCGGCGAGATGGTGGCCATCATGGGGCCCTCCGGCAGCGGAAAGTCGACCCTCATGCATATCCTGGGCTGCCTGGATCAGCCGGATGGCGGGAAGTATCTGCTCCGGGGCGACAACATCGCCGGGCTCTCGCCGGACGAGCTCGCCGCGATCCGCAACAAGTACATCAGCTTTGTATTTCAGACCTTCAACTTGCTGCCGCGCATGTCCGCCCAGGAGAACGTGGCCCTACCGCTCCTGTACGGCGGGGTGAAAGATGCGAACGTCCGCGCGGCGGAAGCCCTGGCGCGCGTTGGCCTGGCCGATCGCATGCACCACGAGCCCAACCAGCTCTCGGGCGGCCAGCGCCAGCGCGTGGCGATTGCGCGGGCGATTGTGACGGATCCCACTCTCATGCTGGCGGACGAGCCCACGGGCAACCTGGACAGCCGCACGGGCGATGAAATCATGGAGCTCTTCGCGGCATTGAACCGCGAGGGACGCACGATTGTTGTCGTCACACACGAGCCCGACATCGCCATTAAATGCCCGCGCTGTATCCGCATCCATGACGGTGCGGTGCTGTCGGACGGTCCCTCGGCGGAGGTTGTTGCGGGCTACACCACTCGGAGTTGATGAACATGACCGCCCTTATGCTATTGAAAGTTGCCATTCGGAGCCTCCTGGCGAACAAGCTCCGCTCTTTCCTGGCCGTGCTGGGCATCATCATCGGCGTCGGCGCGGTTATCGCCATGCTCAGCATCGGTGCGGGCGCGCGGGAGTCCATGGTGTCGCGGCTGGAGAGCATGGGCACCAACCTGCTTATGGTTCGCCCCGGTCAGCGCGGCGGGCCCGGCGGTGTGCGTTCGGTGATGCAGCAGACGCTGACACCGGATGACGCCCGGGCAATTCTGGACGAGGTGCCGGATATATACGCCGTGGCGCCGGTGGTGCAGGGCCGCGCCCAGGTGAAGTACTTCGACGAGAACGCGAACATCAACGTGGTGGGCACCTCCACCACCTATTTCGAGGCGCGCAACTATCAATTGGCGCAAGGCCGCAAATTTACCGACGGCGAGCTGGACAATCTCGCCCGGGTGGCCATCATCGGCCCCACCACGGCTGAGAACCTCCTGGGCGCGGACGACCCCCTTTCGGCGACAATCAAAGTGGACGGGCTCAACTTTCGCGTGATCGGCGTGACCGTCGCAAAGGGCGATCAGGGCTGGTTTAACCCGGACGACCAGGTGATTATTCCCTTCACCACGGCGATGCAGGTGCTCATCGGTACGGACTATCTGAACGAGATCAGCATTCAGGGCGAGACGGGGTCGGATTTGAACGCCATTCAGGCATCGGTCACCGAACTGCTGCGGACGCGGCACAAGCTTGCGCCGGAGGCGGAGAACGATTTCAACGTGTCCAATCAGGCCGAGATGCTCTCTTTCATGACGGCGATCACGACGACGCTGAGCGTGCTCCTGGCGAGTATCGGCGGGATCTCGCTGGTGGTGGGCGGCATCGGGATTATGAACATCATGCTGGTGACGGTGACCGAGCGGACCCGGGAGATCGGCATCCGCAAGGCCATCGGTGCGCGCGAGAGCGACATCATGCGCCAGTTTCTTTTTGAATCCATCGTGATGAGCACGATTGGCGGGATCATCGGCGTGATAGTCGGCGTGGGCGTATCGAGTCTGCTGCCCCTTGTGGCGGAGATCTATCCGGTGGTCCAGGTGCAGAGCGTGATGCTCTCCATTTCCTTCGCCACGGCGATTGGGGTGTTCTTCGGGTATTATCCGGCGCGGCGCGCCGCGCGGCTGAACCCGATTGATGCGCTAAGATATGAGTAGGGGCCTTCTTGACCACGGAAGGACTTAGAGCAGCCGTCGGCCGCACCCAAGGTCTTGAACCGCGAATGGACACGAATTCTCACAGCGTGGCATAGCCACAACCAAAAATAGTTTTGGA
>JBHEKR010000078.1:0-18609 GCA_041859365.1 Candidatus Hydrogenedentales bacterium | reverse complement strand
GGCCCGAAGGGCCACCGACATATTAGCCCAGGGCAACGCCCTGGGTTTAATGGAACAAGAACTATTCAGCCCTGAAAGGGCGGCACAGCGCACGTCGTAGTCAGTACTGTGCCGCCCTTACAGGGCTTGACTATGAATGGGATCGTTTTCCCAGGGCGTTGCCCTGGGCTATTATGTCGGTGGCCCTTCGGGCCGGAAGGCGATAAACTAATCGTACGGAAAAACGCCTGGCAATAAGCGATTCCCTTCTTAGATCACTGGATTCTCAGCCCGCACAAGAGTGTACGCCGAAACCAGATGAACCTCTTTTTTGCTCCTTGCTTTTGGAGCGAAAATCTGTAATTCTGCTGACAGGAATACGGAGGTGTATCCCATGACAACGCGAACCATAGACATTCCCGAAGAACTGGCGCGCTTCATTCACGATAGCGTGGCGGCGGGCCGCTACTGCGACGAAAATGAAGTCGTCCGCGCAGCGCTGCAACTCCTGGAGCGCGAGGAGGAGGACTACCGCGAGAACCTCGTAGAACTGCGGGCGGAAGTGCAAAAGGGCGTTGACGCCGTCGAAGCGGGCGACTATATCGAGTTGAACTCGAAAAAGGAACTAAGCGCCTATTTCGACGCTTTGAGAAGCGAGCACCCTGAGCTTCTGACAAAGGAAAGAGATGGGGCACAGGCTTAGACTCAGCGGGCCCGCGAATGAAGATATTCGAAGCATCTGGGAGAACGCGCGTTCGACCTACGGCTACGAGGAGGCCATCGCCTACTCCGAACTCTTGGAACAGGCGATCCGGGATGTTGTGGTGGACCCCGAACGCCCTTCCAGTATTCCTCGTCCAGAACTGGGTGCCGGGGTGCGAAGCTACCACACTGAACTAAGCAAGCATCGGAGCGGCACGGGGATCAAATCGCCCCGCCACGTAATCGTGTACGCGTTGCGGCACGTGGACGAAGTGTACGTCCTTCGTATCCTCCATGATCGAATTAACCTGCGTCGACAACTTTTGGAATAGTCGCATCCCCACATCAAAGACGCCGACAATCAAACTATTGAGTTGGCAGGTACGCGGGACTCAATCCTCAACCTTCGTCCGGGTCCCTGTCAACCGCCCCAATCCAACTGCCAACCCCAACACGATCATCCCCAACAAGATAATCCATTTTCGCGAATTAGCGATTTCCCCTATTAAAGTTCCGGCTGCATCGGCCTCTGCCGCGTTCAGTTCAGACGCCATTCGATTGAGCCGCACCTGCGCCAATTGGAGATCGGAACGTAGTTTTTCACGCTCCTCGACCGAGTACGAGTCCAACAAGTGGTCGGGTATTAAGCCCAACTCCATGCGCCCTCCCCCAGAGTATGTGTCAGGGAATCGTTCGAGTATCACCGCGCGGTTTTCGGGCTCGGACTCATACAGGAACAACCACCCGACAAATCCCGTGTCCACCGCTCGAAAAGCTTCAGTCGGCCTCATTTTGGTCATTGACGCATACAAAGCCTTACGGTGGCCGGGATCGGTGCTAAACAATGAATCTTGATTCAATGCTGGCAAGAACATATGCGCCCCCGCTGTAATTTCGGTCTGTCGTGCCCTCGATTGCGGCCTGACTTTACCAGGTGCCCATGTCGGATCGCGGTTAAATACTAAGGCAAGCTCGCCCTCACGCATGCTGTGGGACTGTGCATCATAGCGATTGAGAGACTGTTCCAACCGTGCGTGTATGAGTCGGGCACGTGACTCCTCACCTCCATTATAATAATTCCATTGCGCCAGCAGATTCTTGCGGAGTCCCTCATCTGGCTCCCAGTGCCACAACAATATCCGCAGAATCTGGGCGGGCTCTCCATTCATCGTTCCCAACAATTCGACTCCTGGCTGACGTCCGTCTACGCCCACGCGGGAGTCCGTGACCATGTAGGAGAAGTAGCCGGAGGCAACATCTTTGAAAGACTCGTAGAGCCAAGTATCTTCTTCCGTCAACTGAGGTTCCTGCGCCGATACAAACCGGGCCACAATACAAGCGGCCACTAGTAAGACACGCGGCCATCCTATAGAAATCTCTTCCGTCCGCCGATCGTCATTCATACTCTACTTCCCCATCGTACACAACCCATTCAAATACTCCTCCAGCCGCGTGTAGCCCCCCTCGCCCACTTCATTCCTATCTTCCGCATTCGCCGGATCCAGAGCGTGCTTCCGCTCCCAGGCGTCTGCCATACCGTCGCGATCCTTGTCCTCCGGTGCGGTCCCACCCTTCAACTCCGGCCAGCCGCCGACCTCCTCTTGCGAGTTGATCAGCTTTCCCTTGCCTTCGCGGAGGTCGGCGATGAATCGGGTGTCCACCGCGTCGCGGGCGTGGGACGCACCGGCGCGTTCGCTCACCATCGGATAAGCTTCTTCGGCGGATTGTGTTGCGGGGGTATTCTCGCCGAGGTCGTAGGGCTGATCCACGCTCCAGTCCTCCACGGTACCGGCATACGTGTAGCCTGAATCGGGCTTCAGCCAGGTTTTCATATCCATAGCGCTGTAGTTGTCCTTCGTCCAGCCGTCGTTCCCCTCGAAGACGTTGCCGCCCATCCAGCCTTTGGCCTTGTCTGGCAGGCTGGCCTTCATGGCCACGGGCTGGCGCTTGGGATTCGTCTCCGGGCCCGGCTTGAAGTAGTTGTTCACCAGATTCACCTGGTTGTCGCAAACATTGGCGGCACCACTCCAGTTGAAGATGACGTTGTTCCGGAAATCGATGAGCCACTTCGGATCCTTCACCGAGCCGCCGATGGTGGGATGGCGGTCGCGGCTGGAGGCAAAGATATTGTGGTGGATCGTACCGTCACCCAGCGGGCCGCGGAAGGAGGCGCACATGGCGTGGGCTCCTTCGGGATGGATGCTCTCATTGAGGGCCTCGCTGAAGATGGACCACTGAATCGTGTAGTCCTTGCAGCCCCGTGTGTCGCAGTTGCCATCCACACCCCACCCCACCGAGAGATGATCGAGGATAAAGTTTTCACAGCGATCCACGGTCAACGCGTCCGGCGCTTCGTCGCCCTTCTTATTTTGATCGCCCAGGCGCAGGCGGATGTATCGGATGATGAAGTCGGAAGCGTCGCGCAGGTGGAGGTTGTAGTCGCGAATCGTGATGCCCTCGCCCGGCGCGGTCTGGCCCGCGATGGTGAGGCCCTTCCCCTCGAAACGTAGTATGGACTTCAGCGCGATGGTGCCGGCCACCTCAAACACGATGGTGCGCGGCCCCGTCGCCGTTTCCACGCCCTCGCGCAGTGAACCTGGTCCGCTGTCGCCAAGCTGGGTCACGTGGTAGACATCGCCACCGCGTCCTCCCTTTGCAAAGCGGCCATAGCCCTCCGCACCGGGAAAGGCGAGCTGCTGCGCGTGGGACACGGCGGCGAGGGTGAGCGCCGCGACGAGAATTGGAATTGCCTTCATAACCGCCGAACCTCCAAGTGTGTTGGGGGCCTATCATGACGGGGCGCGGGGCTCGGGAGCAAGCTCAGCGAGCGAAGGGAAACTTCGGGCACTGAACCTTTCCGCGGACGTGCCACGAGATCCGGGATCACCTTCCTGTTCGCCGTGACTGGGGCTATGGCGCCGCCACCGACAGGCGGGCCGCCTGCGATCCCAGCCTTGCAGGTCCAGCTTACACGATGAAGTAAAAAACCGGGGAGCACCGCACCTTCGCGGGCTCCCCGGCTTGACTCTACCAACTCTTCGCCTTGGGTCTACTTTTTGCCGATGGCGTGGTACTCCTGGAGTGAAAGCACCGCCAGGTCCCCTTCCTTCAAAGCGCGGATGGCCTGCACTGCGGCGCGGGCCGCCGCCAGCGTCGTCATGGTAGGGATGTTGTTTTCCAGGGCGGTGCGGCGGATGGCCACTTCGTCGTGCTTGGAGGCCGCGCCCATGGGTGTGTTGATGATCCAGTCCACGCTCTTGTTGATAATCTGGTCCACGATATTCGGACGGCCTTCACCGACTTTGAAGACTTCCTCCACTTCAATACCGTCCTGACGCAAGATCGCGGCGGTACCGTCTGTAGCGAGAAACTTGAACCCAAGTGCGGCGAGATCGCGGCCCAGTGTGCCGACCTTTTTCTTGTCGCGTTCATTCAGACTGATGAAGACCGTGCCGCTCATGGGCACGGTGCTGCCTGCCGCGATCTGGCTCTTCGCGAAGGCGAGTCCCATGTTCTGGTCGATACCCATCACTTCGCCGGTGCTGCGCATTTCGGGTCCGAGAAGGATGTCCACGCCGGGGAACTTGATGAAGGGCAGCACGACTTCCTTTGCGGAGGTGTACCTTGGGACCGGATCTTCGGTGAACCCGAGTTCGACGAGGGTCTTACCCGCCATGACCTTGGCGGCCAGCTTGGCCAGGGGCACGCCAATGGCCTTGCTGACGAAGGGAACGGTGCGGCTCGCGCGGGGGTTCACTTCGAGGAGGAAAATATCATTGTCGCGGATGGCGAACTGGATGTTCATCAGACCGACAACGTTGAGCTCCAGCGCCAGCGCGCGGGTTTGTTCGCGGACGCGTTCGATGAGCGCGGGGTCGAGATCGTAGGGCGGCAGGATACAGGCGCTGTCGCCGCTGTGTACGCCCGCCTCTTCGATGTGCTGCATGATGCCCGCTACCACGACCGTCGCGCCGTCGGAGATGGCGTCCACGTCGAGCTCGATAGCGCTTTCCAGGAACTTGTCGATGAGGATGGGCGAATCAGGCGACGCCTCGACGGCATAGGTCATGTAGCGGCTGAGGGATTCGCGATCATAGACGATTTCCATGGCGCGACCGCCCAACACGAAGGAGGGCCGCACAACCACGGGATAGCCGATTTCATCGGCGATTTCCGCCGCTTCGTCGAAGGAGACGGCGGTCTGGTTCGCGGGCTGGAGCAGGTTGAGCTTCTCCACCACATCGCGAAAACGCTTGCGATCTTCCGCGCGGGCGATGCTGTCGGGGGACGTGCCGATGATGGGCGCGCCCGCCGCTTCCAGGCGCTCGGCCAGGTTCAGCGGCGTCTGGCCGCCGTACTGCACGATGACACCTTTCGGCTTCACGCGATCAATGATGTTCATCACGTCTTCGAAGGTCACGGGCTCGAAGAAGAGGCTGTCGGAGGTATCGTAGTCCGTAGACACGGTTTCGGGATTGCAGTTGACCATGATGGTCTCGAAACCTTCTTCCTTCAGGGCGAAGGCGGCGTGGACGCAGCAATAGTCGAACTCGATACCCTGGCCAATTCGGTTTGGTCCGCCGCCGAGGATGATAATCCGCTCTTTGTCCGTGCCTACGAATTCGTCTTCGTCTCCATAGGAGGAGTAGTAATAGGGCGTGTAGGCCTTGAACTCCGCCGCGCAAGTGTCCACGAGGCGGTAGACGGGAACAATGCCATGCTTCTTCCGTTTGGCGCGCACCGCATCGGGCGCCTTGCTCCACAGGCGTGCGAGCTGGTGATCGGAGAAGCCCATTTCCTTGGCCTTGCGCAGCACGGCCGGATCGTCCGGGTTGGCCGTCTCGATTTCCTTGTATTCGTCGACGATTTCCTTCATCTGCCGGACGAACCAGGGATCAATACCGGTCGCCTGGTGGATTTCCTCAACCGTGGCGTCCAGGCGCAGGGCCTCGGCCACATGGGCCATGCGATCCGGCGTGGGGCGACGCATGGCGGTCAGCAGCGCCTTCTTCTCCTTCTCTCCGTCGGACTTGCCCGTGAGGGACTTGAAGGCCCCATCACCGATGAAGCCGCTGCGGCCGATTTCCAGGCCGCGCAGCCCCTTCTGGAGGGATTCCTTGAAGGTGCGGCCGATGGCCATCGTCTCACCCACGCTTTTCATCTGCACGCTCAGTATCGGCTCGGAGCCTGGGAACTTCTCGAAGGCCCAGCGGGGAATCTTGGTGACCACGTAGTCGATGGTTGGCTCGAACGAAGCCGGTGTCTCGCGCGTGATGTCGTTGCGGATTTCATCCAGCGAAAAGCCCACGGCCAGCTTGGCCGCGATCTTCGCGATGGGGAATCCGGTGGCCTTGGAGGCCAGCGCGGAACTGCGCGAAACGCGCGGGTTCATCTCGATGACGATCATGCGGCCGGATTTCGGGTCCACGGCAAACTGCACGTTGGAGCCGCCGGTGTCCACGCCGATTTCGCGGATGATGGCCACCGCCGCATCGCGCATGGTCTGATATTCTTTGTCGGTCAGGGTCTGCGCGGGGGCCACGGTGATGCTGTCGCCGGTGTGGACGCCCATGGGGTCCACATTCTCGATGGAGCAGATGATCACCACATTGTCGTTGAGGTCGCGCATGACCTCGAGCTCGTATTCTTTCCAGCCGATGATGGACTCTTCGATGAGCACCTCGGTCACGGGGCTCATTTCGAGACCGTACTTTACCGCCGCTTCATACTCGTCCTTGTTGAAGGCGAGGCCCGCGCCGGAACCGCCCATGGTGAAGGCAGGGCGGATGACCGCCGCGAAGTTCACTTCGAGGCCGAACTCGCGCGCCTCCTCCACGGTATGAACGACCTGGCTCCGGGGAACGTCGAGGCCGATCTTGATCATCGCCTCCTTGAACTCGCCCCGATCCTCCGCCTTGCGAATCGCCGGGAGCTTCGCGCCGATCAATTCGCAGTTGTACTTTTCCAGGATTCCCGCTTCGGCCAAGCCCACGGCCAGGTTCAGCGCGGTCTGCCCGCCCACGGTGGGGAGCAGGGCGTCGGGGCGCTCGCGCTCTATGATGCGCTCGAGAAACTCCACCGTGAGGGGTTCGATATAAACCCGATCCGCCGTCTCCGGGTCCGTCATGATCGTCGCCGGATTGCTGTTCGCCAGGACAACGGTGTAGCCCTCTTCCCGGAGGGCCTTGCACGCCTGGGTGCCGGAGTAGTCAAACTCGCAGGCCTGCCCGATGACAATGGGCCCGGATCCAATCAGCAAAATCTTGTTAATGTCGGTTCTCTTCGGCATGGCACACCTGGACTACGTCGTAAAATCTTCGATCAGAAAAGCGTTCAACTCGGAATGCGCCGGGACCCCGCCCGGCAATCAATAGGAAATTTCGAGTACTTTCAACTCCAGGTCGCCCGCCGGCACGGTGGCCACGGCGATTTCCCCGACCCCTTTGCCGAGGATTGCCCGGCCCACGGGCGAGGCGGTCGAGATTCGACCGTTCGCCATGTCCGCTTCCACGGGGCTTACGAGAATGTAGGTCATCTCTTTCCTGGTCTTTTTATTGAGCACCCGAACCGTCGCCCCCATGTAGGCCCGGCTCGTGTCGATATCCTGCTCTTCCAGCACCGCGGCGCGAGCGATCTTATCTTCCACATCCTTGATTTTGGCGTGGAGCATGGCCTGCTCTTCCTTCGCGGAGTGGTACTCGGCGTTCTCTTTCAAGTCCCCCAGCGAACGGGCGTGCTCGATGGCGTTGGCCACCGTCATGCGACGCGTGTTCATCTCCTTCAGGTCCTGTTTCAGCTTTTCCAGACCGTCCCTGGAAACGTACAGTTTTTCCATTGTGATTTTATCCGAGGGTTTTGCTTGGCTTCGTGAAAGGCGGCTATCGCACGGCCCGGGCGCGGGCAGCCAGGGCCCGGGCAACTGCATCCATGTAAACCGGTGAAGTATAGCAGAATAGCGGCGGACCTTTAAACAGGCCGGAGGCAGCGAGCACGACACGGTGCGCCATCACCGCCCGCCCGCCGCTCGACAACGCCCGCAGCCGCGCCAAATCGTCCATTACTTGAACCAACCGCCGAAAATACCTATAATATTGTACCCGGAGCACACATTGGCTTCGGGCTGCGGCATGATGGCATGCAACAAACCCCCGGAAGTCACCATGAGCAACCATCCTCGTATCTCCAAAGGCCTTTCCTTCGACGATGTTCTCCTGCGGCCCGCCCGCTCCAATGTCCTTCCACGCGACGTCAAGCTTCAGACCCGACTCACCCGCAAGATTACGCTCAACATCCCCCTCATGTCCGCCGCCATGGACACGGTCACCGAGGCGCGCCTGGCCATCGCCATCGCCCAGGAGGGCGGTATCGGGATCATCCACAAGAATCTCAGCATCGACGATCATGCCGAGGAAGTAGACAAGGTAAAGCGCTCTCAGTCCGGCACGATCACCGATCCCTTCACGCTGAAGCCCGACGACAAGCTTCAGGACGCTGAAAACCTCATGGCGCGCTACCACATCTCCGGCGTGCCCATCACCGACGGTTTCGGCCACCTGGTGGGCATCCTGACCAACCGTGATCTCCGCTTTGAGCAGGATTTCTCCCTGCCCATATCCAGCTCTATGACGCCCAAGGACAAGCTGGTCACCCTCGCCCCCGGCGCTAGCCATGAAGAGGCGATTCGGCTCCTCCACAAGCACCGCATTGAAAAACTCCCCATCGTCGACGCCGACGGCAAGCTCAAAGGCCTCCTCACGATTAAGGACATCAAAAAGGCCAAGGACTTTCCGAATCGCTGCACCGACGCCGTCGGACGACTCCGCGTGGGCGCCGCCCTCGGCGTGGGCCCCGGCGAGAAAGATCGCGCTCAGGCCCTCATCGATGTGGGCGTGGATGTGCTGGTGATCGACAGCGCCCACGGCCACTCCGAGATGGTGCTCCAAACCGTGAGCATGATGAAGAGCACCTTTCCCGAGGTCGATTTTATTGCGGGCAATATTGTCACCGCGGAGGCGGCGCGCGACCTCATCGCCGCGGGCGCCGACGCCGTTAAGGTCGGCGTGGGCCCCGGCTCCATTTGCACCACCCGCGTGGTGGCGGGCGTAGGCGTGCCCCAGCTCACGGCCATCATGGAGGTGGCCGATGTCTGCCGCGAAGCGGGAATCCCCGTCATTGCCGATGGCGGCATCAAATACAGCGGCGATATCGCCAAAGCGATCGCCGGCGGCGCGGACACCGCCATGATCGGCGGGCTCTTCGCCGGCACCGAAGAAAGCCCCGGTGAGACCCTGCTTTACGAGGGACGTACCTTCAAGGTCGTTCGCGGCATGGGCTCCATCAAGGCCATGCAGAAGGGTAGCAAGACCCGCTACATGCAGTTTGACACTGAGCCACAGAAGCTCGTGCCCGAGGGCATCGAAGGGCGCGTGCCCTATCGCGGCGCCCTGGCCGACTATGTCCACCAGCTCGTGGGCGGCCTCCGCGCCTCCATGGGGTATTGCGGCTGCGTCGATATCCCCGCGATGCAGACCAAGACCACCTTCATCGAAATCACGTCGGCGGGCCTGCGCGAAAGCCACCCCCACGACGTCACCATCACGGAAGACGCCCCCAACTACCAGGTCTCCCGCTGATCCGCGATCGAATCCGCTGAATAAGGAATTTGCCATGCAGGGAATTGGAAAGCCCATCGTCGTTCTCGACTTTGGCGCCCAATACAGCAAACTCATCGCGCGGCGCGTCCGCGAGGCGAATGTCTACAGCCTCATCATGCCCTTCAACATGCCCCTGGCCGACATCAAGGCGGCCGACCCGGCGGGCATCATCTTCAGCGGCGGCCCGGCCAGTGTCCACGCCCCCGGCGCGCCCAAGCCCGACCCCGGTGTCTTCGATATGGGCGTGCCCATTCTGGGCATCTGCTACGGCGTCCAGTTGCTCGCCGACATGCTCGGCGGCAAGGTGGAGCGCGCCAACGAACGCGAATACGGCATCGCCCACCTGAACCACGACGACGCCACGGGGTTCCTGGCCAATATCAATAACCACACCCAGGTCTGGATGAGTCACGGCGACAAGATCACCGAGCTCCCCGACTGCTTCAAGCCCATCGGCCGAACCGAGAACTCGCCTTACGCCGCCATCGCCGACGTGGAGAACAAGCGCTACGGCGTCCAGTTCCACCCCGAGGTCGTGCATACGCCCCAGGGCGCTCAGATGCTCTCGAACTTCGTCCACAACATCTGCGGATGTGGCGCAAGCTGGGACATGGGCTCTTTCGTGGATCTCGCACTCGATCAAATTCGCGAGCAGGTCGGTGATCGCAAGGTCCTCTGCGGCCTCAGCGGCGGCGTGGATTCCAGCGTGGCCGCGGCCCTCATTCACAGGGCCATCGGCGACAACCTCACCTGCGTCTTCGTGAACAACGGGCTCCTCCGCAAGGGCGAGGCCGAGATGGTACAGCACGTCTTCCGGGACAACTTCCACATCAACCTGGTCTACGCCGACGCGTCGGATCGCTTTATCGACGCTCTCGCGGATATCAGCGATCCCGAGCGCAAGCGCAAGATTATCGGCAATCTCTTCGTGGAAGTCTTCGAAGAGGAAGCCACGCGCCTCGGTCACATGGACTTCCTCGCCCAGGGCACACTCTACCCCGATGTGATCGAATCGGTTTCCGCCACCGGCGGCCCGTCCGTCACCATCAAGAGTCACCATAACGTGGGCGGGCTCCCCGAAAAGATGAACATGCAGCTCCTGGAGCCCCTCCGCGAACTCTTCAAGGATGAAGTCCGCGAACTGGGCCGCGAACTGGGCCTTCCGGAAGACATCGTGGGGCGCCACCCCTTCCCCGGCCCCGGCCTGGGCGTGCGCTGCATCGGCGCCATCACCCGCGATCGCCTCGCCACGCTGCGCGAGGCCGACGCCATCTTCATCGAAGAAATCCGCAAGGCGGGTCTCTACGACGCGATCTGGCAGGCGCTGGTTTGCCTGCTGCCCGTGCGCAGTGTGGGCGTTCAAGGTGACGAGCGCACCTTCGAAGAAGTGTGCAGCTTGCGCGCCGTAACTTCGGAAGACGCCATGACCGCCGACTGGTTCCGCTTCCCCCCCGAGGTCCTGCAGCGCGCCAGCAACCGCATCTGCAATGAAGTAAAGCACATCAACCGCGTGCTCTACGATGTCACCTCCAAGCCCCCGGGCACGATTGAGTGGGAATAATAATTCCGTTGACCCGGCAGTAAGAATGGGTCTTATGGGTCGTATGGAAAGCGCGCGTGCATAAGCCCCATAAGACCCTTTGGTGTCCGACATGAACCTCTTAATTCTTCCCCTGCTCCTGAGCAGTCTCACGGCCCCCAACGTGGTCCTCATCACCGTGGACACGCTCCGGGCCGATCATCTGGGCATCTACGGCTTTGAGCGCAACACCTCGCCCAATATTGATCGGCTCGCGGCCCAGTCCCTCGTCTTCACCGATATGCTCTGCGAGCAGCCCCAGACCGGCCCGTCCCTCATCGCCATGCACGCCTCACGCCTGCCGCGCCTAACCGGCGCCATCCGCAATGGCGTGCCTATGCCCAACGGTACCCCCACCGCCGCCATGCTCTTCAATGTGGCGGGCTATGAGACCGCCGCCATCGTGAGCAATTGGAACCTCAAGCCGAACCTCTCCAATCTGCAGCAGGGCTTCGACCACTACGACAGCGACTTCGGCAAGGGACGCTTTGGTAAAGAACGCCATGAGATGACCGCCGACGTGGTGACCGATCGCGCCATGAAGTGGCTCGAAGCTCGCGACACGGCAAAGCCCATGTTTTTCTGGGTGCACTATATGGATCCCCACGCGCCTTACCTGAGCAAGCGGGGCTTCGAGGAACAACTCGGCCACCAGCGCGACGGCGGGAAGCGCACGGACCCTGCGGCGGAACGCTACCAGACGGAAGTGGCCTTTGTGGATCAGCAGATCAAGCGTCTCCTCGACGCGCTCCCCAAAGAGGACACCTATATCGTCTTCACGGCGGACCATGGCGAGGGCCTGGGTGAGCACGGCGAGTGGGGCCACTCGCGCTATCTTTATCAGACGACCATGCACGTACCCCTCTTCATCCACGGCCCCGGCGTCGAGCTTGGTCGCAGCGCCGCCCCCGTACGCGGGATCGACCTCGCGCCCACGCTTCTCGGGCTCGCCGGGATTGCCCCCGCCGCCAGCATGGCCGGGATGGACCTTCGAAAGGCCCTTCCTGAAAATGATACCCCTAGGGTTGTCGAGACCTATGGCGGTGAAGTGCCAGAAGGTGAAGACGTTCGGGAGGCACTCGCGACCCGTTCGCCCCAGCGGCAGTCCATTATTCAGGCTGGCTGGAAACTCATTGCGAGCGAAGGTGGAAGTGTCGAGCTATACAATCTTCTGGAAGATCCTGCGGAAGCGCACAATCTCGCCGACCAGTTCCCGGAGAAGCGCGATGAACTCCTGCGGCAGATCCAGGCCTGGCACGAACAGACGCCCCGCAATCAATCTACGGCCAAGGATCTGTCCGAGGCCGATCTCCAGCGACTCGAAGCCAATGGCTACCTCTAAATCGCCGCGTCTTGCAGAATGACGCACAAAGATATATAATTCATACATCTTCCAAGGAGCCGCACTACATGACCCTGCCGCAGGACAGTATCGAAACCGCAAGGCGCGATATTGAATCTCCGGAGGATATCATTCACCTCGTGGACGCCTTCTACGCACTGGCCATCAGCGACTCGGTGATTGGTCATTTTTTTACCGAGGTAATCCAGATTAATCTGGAGGATCATCTTCCCAGGCTCTACCGGTTCTGGTGTGGCATCATCCTCGGCATGCCCAGCTATCGCGAAAACGCCCTGATGCCCCACGTCCTGCTGCATCAGAAGAGCCCCCTCGAAGCCCACCATTTCGAGCGATGGCTTACACTCTTCAACGGCACGATCGATTGCCGGTTCGCAGGCCCCAGGGCCGAGCTTGCAAAGCGACGCGCTCGGGACATCGCGAGCGCCATGGCCTCGAAGCTGGCCCACCTCGACCAGCTTGCTTCGGCTTCGTCGCCTGCCGACTAAATCGCCAGTTCCTACCATCCGTCGCCTTGAAAAGTGCCGACCGGACCGCTACACTGCCCCCCTGCATCCCCACTATCTATAACTGGGAACTTGTGAGGCTCAACCCATGACCATGAAGCATGCCATTACTCGCCGCGGATTCCTCAAGGGCGCCGCCGTGGCCACCGCCGCCCCCCTCTTCCTGCCCGCCTGTACCACCACGGGACGGGGTCGCCCTGGCCCCAACGACAAGATCAATGTCGTCGCCGTTGGCGTGGGTTGGCAGGGCACGAGCAACATGGAAGGCTTCCTCGGCAATAATAACTGCCGCGTAATTGCCGTGTGCGACATCGACCAGCAGCACCTCCTCGCCGCGCAGAACATGGTGAACTCGGCCTACGGCAGCCAGGACTGCAAGGCCTACAAGAATTTTGAAGAACTCTACACCCAGGAAGATATAGACGCCGTCAGCATCGCCCTGCCCGATCACTGGCACGCCATCCCCGCCATTGCGGCGGCCAACAAGGGCTTTGACATCTACGGCGAGAAGCCCCTCTCCCACACCTGGGCCGAAGGCCGCGCCATGGTGGACGCCGTGGAGAAGAACAACTGTATCTGGCAGACCGGAAGCTGGCAGCGCTCCGTGGACAACTTCCGCCACGCCTGCGAGCTCGTCCGCAATGGCTATATCGGCAAAGTGACCCGCGTGGAAGTGGGCCTCTACGACGGCTACTCCGACTACGCGAAGACCGGCGATCAGACCGCCTTCGTCCAGCCGCCCGACTACCTCGACTATGACCGCTGGCTCGGCCCGGCGCAGGTGGCGCCCTATTGCCCCGCCCGCGTCCACAAGAACTGGCGCTGGATCATGGCCTATGGCGGCGGGCGCATCATGGACTGGTGCGGCCACCACGTGGACATCGCCCACTGGGGCATGAACTGCGACCACACCGGCCCCATCAGCGTCGAAGGCACGGGCGTCATCCCCGACAAGAAGAGTCTGTGGAACGCGCCGACGGAATACGACTGTACCGCCATCTACGCCAACGGCGTGGAGATGAACATCAGCAGCAAGCATCCCGGCGGCACCAAGTGGATCGGCGAGAACGGCTGGCTCTTCGTCACCCGCGGCGAGACCACCGCCAGCAACCCCGCCCTGGTCGATCAGAAAATCGGCGACAACGAGGTCCATCTCTACGAGAGCCGGAACCATATCGCCAACTTCCTGGAATGCATCCGCACGCGCCAGGAAACCATCACCCCGGCCGAAACCGCCCACCGATCCGCCACCGTGGGCCACCTCTGCAACGCGGCGATTTACAGCGGGAGGAAGATCCAGTGGAACCCGGATACGGAGCGGGTGATCGGCGACCCGGCGGCGAGCAAGATGATGTATCCGGAGTATCGGAAGCCCTGGGTGTTGTAAACGACACCTCATCGGAAGACGGCATACCGGTGGCGGCGGCGGCGTAGCTATCGGCTCAGGACCAAAGTTCCTGACCCGCCTGCGGGTAGTTCTCTCTTGGAGCCTTGGAATACATTCACGGCCCGATGGACAGTTTTCAACTGTCAATAAGCTCGTGATGCTTGCCTATTGAAAGAGCGTAGGCGGGTGCTCCGAATCTTCCTTCCAGCGCCATCTACAAATCTTAAAACTCCTGGAGCTTCTTGCATGCATAGTTCAGTTTGAGTTGCTCGGATGGGGTAAGATCATTCCGGTGCTTTTCGAAAATCTTCCTGACAGCTTTGTAATCGCGTCTGCCCCAAGCAAGATTCGCTTCACGCCGCATTATCTCCATTTCCCTCTCGTAATCATCCCTGCGTCTCTGTTCATTACACTCGAAATTGAACTTGCCAACAGTACTTGCCAACCTATCACGGTCTGAGAGAAGTGGAATTGCAAAGTATTCAAGGAGATCTTTTCTCGCCTCATCGAGCACCCTGACAAGTTCGTCCTTGTTCCTGAAGCCTCCACTCGTTCCTTTTCGATAGGGATGGTCTTCCGGGACCAGATACCACAGCGGAATCCCCCTGTAGCCAATTCGATTGTTTGCGAGTTCCACAATGAATCCCACCGACAATTGAAAGCTGTATTGAGGATATAGGTGGTAGTCGTAGTTGAGCTCCAGGAAGGTGTCGAATCGGCTATAAACGATGCCCCCGCCATTGGTCAACTCTCTCTCGGCGAAACAATAAACTTCAAGGTATTCCCTAACGGCTTCTCGACAAGTTTCCGCGAAGTAGTTACAGTTTAGCTGTTCCCATCCGTTCATACTAACTGGCGTCCTATAATTGAACAAATTCTTGCGGGAGTACCGCCCCAGTCATTGAGCTGAAGGGATTTGGATTCCGTGGAATCAAATTTGTAACGAACATCAGCTGAACGACGTTTCCCGATGCCGAGCTATCGAAAACCCTCGCCGAGTTCAGGGCGCCTCTGGCCATCCGGACGCATCGGCTCCGCATCATTATCCTCGAGCGCCTGCCCAAGAAGCACTTCGTATCGTTCCGCCTGTCTCGCGCCAAAGAGCGCGACGGTGTACTGGCGGATATCGGCCAGATCCTCCAGCGCCGCGTCACTAAACCTGAGGCGTTTGGACATCGAGCGCCGCCCCAATCGCTCTGGCCGCCGCGCGGCTCTTGACTTCGTCGAAGACTAAACTCATCTCCTCGTGCCCTTTGATCTCCAGGCACCTCCCCGCCTCCAGGTCGTCCATCCCCTTTTTCACCTCCAACCGGAGCCGTTCCAGTTGGATACGCTCCTCTTCCTCCCGCTCCTCCAATAGACGCAATCCGGCCTCGACAACGTCGTTCGCGTCTTTATAGCGCCCTTCCAGGACACAACGGCGCACAAAATCCGCATCGTGTTCGGAAAGCTTGAGTTGCTGCGTTGTCATGGCGACTCGCTCCTGTTGTTCTCGCCCCGCTGATTTCAGCATCCCACAGTGGTTCGGCGTCTGTCAATAGCTTCCATTACATTGAACTTACATCGCCCGCCAACGTGGGTTGGGCGTCCCGCCTGACCTGGAATCTTCTACGAGCGATAGTGGCGCTCGCGCATCGTTTTTACCCAAGGTCGCGCAGTAGCGGGTGGCTCCGGTGGTGCGCAGGAGTGATGAGGTCAGGCTGGAAGCCCAACCCACGTTGAGGCACCTCGTAGTTTCCGGTCAACGCCACGTAGCATCGCATTGGCGGTCATTGCCAGCCACCACCGCTACGCTGCCGACCATTCGCTTTTTCCCACCCGTAAACGTTAGAGTCTTGGAACGATTTTGTCGTCCCACAGCCCATGCGAGATTCGACCATGAAATTCAGCCGATTCCACTTTCTTTCTTCCCTGGCGGGATTTGCCTTTTCCCCCCTGCTGCCCCGGGTGGCCGCCGGCGCGGCTCCGGGCACGAGCGAGGCTCCGAACTTGATAGAGACCGAGAATGCCCTGCCTGGCGCGACGGACTGGCAGCTTACACGTACGCGGATTGACGAGGACGGCTTCCGCTCTCCCTGGATCGAGGGCTATTGCTCGCGCCAGAGCGTGGAGGCGGGCGACTCGCTGGATATCATGGTGTCCACGAACCCGGCGCGGTCTTTCAAGATCGATATCTTCCGCATGGGCTATTACGGCGGACGGGGCGCGCGATTGATGACTACCCTGGGACCTTTCGAGGGCACGGTGCAGCCGGACCCGGAGAAGGGCGAGAAGGATCTTCACGAGTGCCGCTGGACACCCGCCACGACGCTCACGATCCCCCAGGACTGGCTCAGCGGGGTGTATCTTGGCCGCCTCACGACACTGCCGGGCAGTGACGACCTGCCCTATTGGCAGAGCTACGTTATTTTCGTGGTGCGCGATCAGCGGCCGGCCGATATTCTCTTTCAGGTTTCGGACAATACCTGGCAGGCCTACAACCGCTGGCCCACGCACTATTCGGTTTATACCCATCCCAAAGGGGGCCAGGGCCCCTGGGCCGATGTGAGTTTTGACCGGCCCTATGGGTTTGAATCGCAGAACACGAGCGTGGTTTATGATCCGCTGACCATTGGCTCGGGCGAGTTTCTCCCCTTCGAGTTTCCCCTCGCCTACTGGCTGGAGCAGCACGGGTATAACGTGAGTTATTGCTCCAACAGCGACATGCTGACGCCGGACCGGGGCCTGAAGTGCAAGAGCTTTATCAGTGTGGGCCACGACGAGTACTGGGATATCCGCCAGTACAACAGCGTGGTCAAAATGCGCGACGAGGGGGTGAGCCTGCTTTTTCTCTCCGGCAACGCGGTGTGCTGGGTGACACCTTTCCGCGAGAGCGCCGACGGGCGGCCCAACCGTATCATCTTCCGGGGCGGGCCCTATGGCGCGGAGAACTACTACGCCACAGGGCGCCAGCGAGATCACGGCCCCTTTCCCGAGCACGGCCCGGACGAAGGCTTCCTGATGGGTGTGCGCAATATCGAGCCGGTCAATGGCGGCGGCGACTGGATCATCCAGCAGCCCGATCACTGGATTTTTGAGGGCACCGGTGTGAAGAAGGGCGACCGGATCCCCGGCCTCATCGGCTGGGAGTACCACGGTATGCCCGCGGACATTCCCGGGCTGGAGGTCGTCGCCGGTGGCAAGGCATTTGTCGGTGGTGAAACCCCGCAGGACTGGATGGCCATCGTCTACCCCGGGCCGAAAGGGAATGTCATCTTCAACGCTTCAACGATTTTCTGGTCCCAGGGCCTGAGCACGCCGCCGGGACACGTTCTGCCGTGGTCCCACTCCAGCCGTCCTCACGGACCCGACAAACGTGTGCAGCGGATCATGGAGAACGTGCTGAAGCGGGCAATCAGAGGCGAATAGCGCTGTGACATCCCGCAATCGTCTCATCTCCGCAATGAGTCTGTTTCCGAGTTTCTGAAAAGCATTGTTATCCAAGCACATGGGCCTGTCGGTTTAGTGCCGGAGCGAAGGTATGAGGAATCAAGATCAAAACTTACAAAGAGCCTGTCTTCCCCGCGAATGCGGGGATCCAGTGCTTTCGCGCAGTTTGTGTCACACCGTCTCTGGATTCCCGCTTTCGCGGGAATGACAGAGTTTCTGGATTCTGCTTGCGTAATCTAGTTTTGCACTAAATCGATAGATCCGAACGCGGGGACAACAGGCTATCCAGAATCTGCTTCATTGGTCCAGTCTTGCCGCTTCACATCGCGTTTGCGGCGTAAATCGAGAAGTCCCCCCCTATCCCGGAGGCTAACATCCTGAGCCTGCCTATCCTGATACTGCTCCTCACCGACACCGCCCTCGCGGTAGTCGGCGAGGTACTGCGCCGCCGCCTTGAGGGCCGCATGCGCCGGGGTTTTGCCACGGGGCTTCTTGTGGTCGGCATCGCCCTGCTGATTCATGTCCTTGGCGCCGCGCCCCTCGCCATCTCCGCGCGTGGCGATCTCATCGCGACGAGTAGCTTTTTGAACACCAACTTTGTCCTCGGCTTCATTCCCGCGATTATCTATGCGCGCTTTTTTCTTGAAGCGGCATCCACCGGCGGCGTGGAGGCCATTTTCGGCCTCGACACGGGCGTCTCCGTCGATACCGATTTCAGCAAAGCCAAGGCCCTGGAGCGGGGCGGCGATGTGGACGGGGCCATCGCACAATATCGCCGCTATTGCAACGAGGCGCCGAAGCTGCCCCACGCCCTCTTTGAAATCGGTCGCCTTCAGGCAAAGGAGCAGCGCTACTACGACGCCGCCGACACCTACCGCGAGATCAGCGGAAAATTCGGCAAAGACGACGCCATCTGGTCCCGCGCCTCCTTTCACCTGGCCGAACTGCTCGAAGCAAACCTGGGCGAGCAGAAAGCGGGCCACAACCTGCTTCGCCAGATCCTCAAGCGCGCC
>JBHEKR010000330.1:0-9321 GCA_041859365.1 Candidatus Hydrogenedentales bacterium | reverse complement strand
TTTTGACAAAGTCCAATTTTCATGTTATATTGGATTCAGTACAAACAACCAAGGAGTACCAGACCATGAAACTTCACTCGCAAACCTTACCCGAAGATGTGTGTAAACAGATTGCTCTGCCGCTGCAGGAAACGGTGGTGGACTATATCAGCCTGGCCTCCGTGGCGCGGCAGGCGCACTGGGCGGTGATCGGCCGAGAGTTCCGCTCCTTCCACGCCTACATGGATGAGCTGGGCGCGGAGTTGGACCTGCTCATCGACACGACGGCGGAGCGGATGCTTGCCGTGGGCGAATTGCCGCTGGGCCAGGTGGACTATGTGGCGCGCCACGCACAGGTGGAGCCACTGCCCGCCGATTTCGTGCAGAAGAAGGACCTGGTGCCCGCGCTGAGCGAGCGCATCGCGGAAGTGGTGAAGCGCATCCGCACACGTATTGCCGTGGTGGAAAAAATCGACCCGGTCAGCGCCGATCTTTTGATCACGGCGGCGGCGGGTCTGGAGAAAACGCTGTGGATGTTGCAGGCGGAAAATTCGTGACGACGGAATCGATAGAATCTCGCCTGCGGGAGTCCGGTCTCCGTGTGACCGGCCCCCGCACGGCGGTCTATAACCTGCTGAAGTCGCTGGGCGGCCATCACAGTGCGGATGACCTGGCCCAGCGGCTGGAGGCCGGCGGCACGGGCATGTCGCGGGCTTCGGTGTTCAACGTGCTCAACGATCTGTCGAGTGCGGGCCTTATCATGCTGAGCGATGCGGGGCCGGGTCGGGCTTTTTACGAGGCGTCGGACGAGTGGCACCACCACTTCGTATGCCGCAAGTGCGGGGAGATCTTCGATGTGCCCTGCGCTACAGGCCGCAAACCCTGCTTGACGCCCAAGCTACCGGGCGATGGATTTTCTGTGGATGAGGCCCAGGTGATCTTCCGAGGCTATTGCCCGGCGTGTAATCCGGAGATCGCGCCGGGGATCGTGATGGCGTAGGTGGAGAGGGACTTGAAGGACTTAAAGGACCTAAAAGGACTAAAATGACTCAGGGCTTTCGTATCTAAATCCACGCTTCTCCATCGGCTCTGCCTGTGAGAATTCATTAGGCTCTGCCGTTCTGTCGTTGTAGATGTTGGTGTGTGCACAAATGGCAGAAGGTACTTCGGACTTTTTCTGTATTAGCCACGTAGTGGCGGCATATCGTAGCCCAGGGTGAAGCGAGGTACGAGCGGAGCCCTGGGTATTGTCGAACAAGAACTCCAAAGCCCCATCGGGGCGGCATAGGAGAACAGGAGTTGACATTCCCGGTCTCCTATGCCACCCCTGCGGGGTTCAACAATGTTGGGCCCGTTGACCCAGGGTTCGCTCGTGCCTCGCTTCACCCTGGGCTACGATATGCCGCTCCTGCGGAGCTAAAACCAATGGCGTCGTTTCACATGAAATCTTTCGGCCCCTTTTAGGGGTCTGCCTCATGCCAAGGGTGCTACGGGTGGTTACTGACTTATCCAGCCCGGTGGTAATCTGAGGCTCAAAAGAGCCCAACTACGAAATTAGATGCGAAAGCCCTGTTGAAGGACTTGAAAGACTTGAAAGACAGGTCAGTTGCAGGGCGCGTGGCAAGCCGTTGACGGATCGGTGAATGGGCTATTCTGATTCTTTCAGCTCGCGGCGGGCCAACTAGAAATTCAACGCTCTGGGCGTTCCCGTGCCGGTGCTTTCGCGGGGCGGGTTGCGCTCCCAGACGCCGGGGATTTCCGACTTACAAGATGGGCAACACGATCCCGTCATACGGTTTTCGACAACGTAGAAGCCGTGGCGCCGGATAATTACTTCGCCGCAATCGGGACAGTGGGTATGCTCCCGCTCCCCCACCTGTCCGGGCAGGTTGCCGGGGTAGACATAGCGCAGGCCCGCCTCTTTGCCGATGTTCCACGCGCGAATGAGCGACTCGCGCGGGGTACGGCCGGTGTCCGTCATCTTGTAATCTGGATGGAAGGCCGTGACGTGCCAGGGGATATCGCGTGAGATATCAGCAAGAAACTCGGCGATGCCGCGCAGTTCATCGTCCGAGTCGTTGAAGTCGGGGATGATCAGGGTGACGATCTCGATCCAGAATCCCATGGCGTGGAGCCGTCCGATGGTGTCGAGTACCGTGCTCAACTTACACCCGAGTTCGCGGTAGGACTTTTCTTGAAAACCCTTGAGGTCCACCTTGTAGAGCGAAACCCAGGGCTGCAGAAAGGTCAGCACTTCCGGCGTCGCGTTGCCGTTGCTTACGAAGCCGCAGGTCAGCTCCGCCTTCAGGGCTTCCTCGAAGACCGCCGCCGCCCAGTCCGCCGTGATGAGGGGTTCGTTGTAGGTGCTGACAACCACGGGGGCCTCGTGCTCCACGGCGCGGGCAATCAACTGTTTGGGGGTAACGAAGCGGGGCATGGAGACGGCGGATTCGTCGCGGAGGGTCTGGCTGGTGACCCAGTTCTGGCAGTAGGCGCAGTGGAGGTCGCAGCCGAGCATACCGAAGGAAAGGGCATCGCGACCGGGGTAGGCGTGATAGAAGGGCTTCTTTTCAATCGGGTCGACCTGCAAGCCGGCCACATAGCCCCAGGGAACGCGCAGGGAGCCGCATTGATTGAACCGCACCCGGCAAACACCAGCCTTGCCCTCGCGCACAAGGCAACGATGGCCACAGGCGAGGCAGCGCAGGGCGCCATCTTTCTCGGTGCACACGAGGGCCGCCGCGCCGGGTGAGGTATGGTTTTCGAGGAGCTCTTTCAGCCCCATTGTGGCACGTGACATGGCGGCAACTCCTCCGGGCCCCACAGGCCGGGGGCCGCGATTCGGTATGTTTCCATCATAGCACGTTCGGCAAGCGCCGACACGGAAAAAGTGACGCCCCGAACACGGAAGGTTCAGGCTTCCTGCCCCTCGTCCACCAGGTTTTTCTGGGGCGTCAGCACGACCTCACGGACCCGCCGCACGTCGGCCAGAGACACGGTCCACGTGTAGGGCCCCACTTCGATTGCTTCACCCACCACGGGCAGCCGCCCGAGTACCTGAGAGACATAGCCGCCCACCGTGTCCACATCTTCCTCCGACGGGTCGATTTCGAGTCCGGGAACGTATTGGACAAATTCATGGAGCGGGAGGCGTCCGTTTACCCGAAAGCCGTTGCCTTCGGGCTTGACCATGTCCGCCGCAAAGAGATCAAACTCGTCCTTGATGTCCCCCACCATCTCTTCTATCACGTCTTCCAGAGTGACTATGCCGATGGTCGCGCCGTATTCGTCGACCACCACGGCAAGATGGAGACGGGCCCGCTGGAAATGGCGGAGGGCCTCCAGTACGTTGAGATGGTCGGGCAGGAAGACGACGTCGCGCTTGATCTTCATCAGGTCGATGTCCGCAGTACCGAAAATGTGCAGCTCCGTGCCCGGCACGGCGGCCACCTTCTCCGGCCCGGGCTTTGTCGCAGTCGCCACGGACTCGATGTTGAAGCGACCGGGGGTCAAGTCCATCACTTTCATGAGGTCCTTGCCATGGACCATGCCGACGATATGGTCGATATCGCCATCGCAAAGCGGCAGGCGCGTGTAGGGGCAGCGCTTGACGATGGAGAGAATTTCCTCGATGGGCTGGCTGACGAGGAGGTACATGACTTCGGTACGGGGCGTCATGATCTGGCGCACGCGAATGCTTTCCAGCTCGGAGGCGGCCTGGATCATGCGGGCCTGGTGGGGATCCATGAGGGGAGAGCTGGCCGCGAGGGCGGCGATCTCCTGAAGGGTGGTGTCTTTGCCGGCTTCCTCGGAACCGGAAAAGGGGCGGTTCACCAATTGGATAAGCCAGAGCAACGGACTGAGCACGCGAACGAGCACTTCGAGCGGAGGCGCAATCATTGGGGCGAGAAATCCACTGTAACGAACGCCAAGCGTCTTGGGAAGTATCTCGGTGAACTGGAGCATGAGGTAGGTGAAAATGGCCGAGAAGATCACCAGGCCCTGTGGTCCGAAACTCTTCTCGAACTGGGCGCCCGCGATCGTCGCCCCGACGGTATGGGCCGAGGTGTTTACAATGAGAATTACGGCGATCGGTTTTTCGATATTGCCTTTGAAATTACGCCAGATTCGGCCCAATACGGGACGTTTCGCCTCCAGAGCGGCGACCTGGCTCGGGGTATAGCTCAGCAGCGTCGCCTCCAGCAGCGAGCAGCAGGCGGACAATATCAATGCGGTGCCTACGCTCAGAAAAAATATAACCATGGGACCGGCATTACCTTTCGATGGGTTGGCGTGTTCACATCCGTAAGGATACGCGAAGCGGCGCGCACGCACAAGATACTGGCCGAATAGAATCCCGAAAAGTTGTGCCACGAGGGGACTTTTCAGTAGACTGCAACCTCCCGCCCCGATAGTTCAACGGATAGAACGTTCGCCTCCTAAGCGAGCGATACAGGTTCGATTCCTGTTCGGGGCGCCATTTCAACTATCGCTGGGGCAGGCGCACAACGACCCCATTTCGTATGCCATAAGCCGCCGCCTCGGTCCCATCCTCCGTTGTGTAAAGTACGGCCCCCGCGCCCGCGCCGCTCTGCAGCACGAGTTCCTCCACGTGGATACGAACCTTTCCGCGAAAGATGCCCTCGGCGCGGGGATCCGGCTTCTGGGCCGTCAGATCCAGATGGTACGTTTCCCGCAGTTTCTTGTGAGCCATCGCCAGCTCCGCCTCACGCTCCGCCGCCTCATCCCGATAGCGATTTACCCATTCGTTTCGTTTCTTAAGTAATCCGAGCATCCGCCTGACGAAGGGCGTTTCCATCCGCTTTACCACGGGATCTTCCGGGCCGCGCTGCCGGGCAGCGCGCGCCAGTTGCAGCAGCACCGGCTGGCTGGTGCCGGCGGCCTGAGTCCGCTGGATCAGGGCCTTGCGGCTCTCATCGCCCGCAACGCGCAGTTGCAGTGCGCTCACTTTTTCCTCCAGTTGAAGCACTTCCTCCTGCCAGGATTTCCGGGATTCGTGAAAGCGGAGGATGGCCTGGGAAAGCGCGGCGTCCGCACCCGCTCCGGAGCTTTGGGCATGGAGGGCCACCAACTCTTCCCATTCGCGGTCGAGCTCCTCGGGATAGCTGCCCTCGAGTTTTAGTTCTCCCAGTTCCTTCGTGACTTCGACAAGGCTGCGCTGAATCGCACGCTGGACCATCTGACGGCTCGCGGACTCCGCGGCGCCGCTGCCCTTGCGCGCCTGAAGGATGGAGGTCAGCGACTTTGTAAGCAGGTGCAGCCCCATCATGAGGCGCAGGAGAAAGGCCCGACGCCGCTTCAGCGAATCGACCTGGAGCAGATCCTCCGGCGTTCCAGTGCCGCTACAAATGTACAGGAGCGCGGTGCTCGCGTAGTGTTCCGCTTCGTCCGCCTGGCGATCCCGCAGTTGCTCCAGGTATACAATCCGCGCCTGAAGACGATTTGCGGTGCGCAGCAGCGTTACCGCGTCTTTGGGCAGTGACTCACCAAAATCTTCAAACCCGATGGTCGTCCTGAGCACAATATCGACGGGGCGCTGTTCCGTGTGAAAATAGGTCTCCGCTTTAAGCAGGTTCGTCACATGCCAGCATCCGCCATTGATGGATTGGTCCACGCGAATCCGAGGAGAAAAGTAGGTGCCCTGGATGGCGGATTCGCGAACCCGAAGTTGGGTGCCCGCGTAGACAAGGTCCGGCGACTGGGAAGTGCCACAAGCGATGCGCCCCAGCTTGGCGATGACCGTCGCACGATTTACGATGCCCCGGGCGCGGATGTTGCCGCGCTGGGCGATGAGCAATCCCGCGATATTCTCCTGGACCTCGGCGTGCTCGCTTACGAGGAGACGCCCCAGCACATATCCGCTCACATAGCACGTGCCCCGCTCGGCGACGACGGCGGCCCCGTCGGGCACGTCGCCCACGATCTTGATCCCTCCACCATGAACGAGCACCGGCCCGCGGAACACTTCCGACAGACCACCGAAGCTGCGTATCTCACGGTGGGGCGCCTCGCGTATGGTTGCTTCGGTAGCGACAAGGATGCGTCTGGAAAGGTTGGGAAGGCCCCGAAGCGGGGGAATCGCGTCCCGCCGTTTCTCGATGGCCTCAATATGGGGCCCGATCTGGTCGAGAGGCCGCTGAAACTGGCTTCGCACCTTGGCCCGCTGGATGAGGCCGTGGGCGAAGAACAGAAAATCCAACTCGTCGCGCAGCAGGCCATCCGGTCCCTGACTGATCAGCGCATCAATACAGAGCCGCAGCACCGGCTGCTGGCGGGCGCCTTCCGTGACGCGTTGCAGGCGAACCTTGTCCGCCGACCACTCCGCGATCCGGACCGGCAGATCGCCAAAGGACCCAACCACAACGGAATCGTCAAGCCAGGAGTTGTACCAGGCCTGCGCAAGGGTAATATCTTCCAACGTCAATGCGAGCAGGCGCTCGGACGGCGCGTCGACAATATATCGCGCCAGATGTTCATCCATAGGGGCCTCCGCTACCACTATAGCAATTGGCAATTGGCAGTTGATAGTTGATAGTTGACAGGACGGATACGACCGATACGACGGATTGGACCGACCTAACGGATCTGACTTGGTCGGGGCTGCCTCACTGTCAACTGTCAACTGTCAACTGTCAACTGTCAACTGGTTTGCCCCCATTTCCACCGTCGTGCTACACTCTCGGTTGCTTCCCCTTTTCCTCCGATGCCGCCCCGCGTGTGCCCCGGAGTTCGAATCACAACCCCCGCATGAGGAATACCATGGCACTGAGTATCGGCATCGTCGGCCTGCCCAACGTAGGCAAGAGCACCACCTTCAACGCCCTCACCAAGGCGCAGAACGCGGAAGCCGCCAACTATCCCTTCTGCACGATCGAGCCGAACAAGGCCATCGTGCCGGTGCCCGATCCCCGTATCGCCAAGCTGGTGGAGATCGTAAAGCCCCAGCGCGTGCAGTACGCCACGGTCGAATTCGTCGACATCGCGGGCCTCGTGAAGGGCGCGAGCAAGGGCGAGGGCCTGGGCAACCAGTTCCTCGGCAACATCCGCGAGACCCAGGCCATTGTCCATGTGGTGCGCTGCTTTGAGGACGCCAACGTCATCCACGTGAACGCTCAGCCCGATCCCAAAGACGACATTGAAACGATCCAGACGGAACTGCTCCTCGCGGATCTCCAGCAGCTCGAAAAGAAGATCGACAAGCTGAAAAAGCAGGCCAAGACCGACAAGAAGCTCCAGGCCCAGCTCGACACCGCCGAGGCGCTCGCGAAGCACCTCGAAAGCGGCGAACCGGCGAGCAACTTTCCCGACCGCGACTCCGACACCTACCGCGGCCTGGAGCAGGAAATGAAGTTCATCACGGGGAAGAAAGTCATCTACGCGGCCAACGTGGATGAAGCGGGCTTATCGGAGGACAATGCCTACGTTGCCACGGTGCGCGAGATTGCCGCGCGCGAAAACGCCGAAGTGGTGAAACTCTGCGCGAAAATGGAAGAAGAAATGGTCGACATGAGCGACGACGAACGTCAGGAATTTCTGACTGATCTCGGCGCGGAAGAGAGCGGCCTCGACCAGGTAATCCACAAGGGCTTCCACGCCCTCGGCCTCATCAGCTACTTCACCGCCGGCGTGAAGGAAGTACGCGCCTGGACCATCCACAACGGCGACACCGCCCCCCAGGCGGCCGGCGTTATCCACACCGATTTGAGCGCGGTTTCATCCGCGCGGAAGTCATCGCCTACGACGCCTATTGCCAGCACAACGGTGAAGCCGGGGCCAAGGCCGCCGGCGTCATGCGCGTGGAAGGCAAGGAGTATGTGGTGAAGGATGGCGACGTGATGCACTTCCGCTTTAACGTTTAAACGGGAGAACGGACTTTCCAGTCCGTTTCAGCGTGCAACGTTGTTGCACGATACGCGGGTTGGAAAACCCGCGCTCCCGCCTAAATATTCCGCCGTATCCCGCGGAACCCCGTAAGCACCTTGACCGTCAAGACCACCACGCAAACCCACAGCACCCAATCCAGACTTCCGGGCCACCACCACGTCTCTACGGCGATCCACGCGTACACATAAAAGCGCGGCCGAAATAGCCAGGTGTAGGGGTCTTTCATGGCATTCCGCGCCATGGCAAAGAGCACCACCACGGTGTAGGTCACGATGTAAAGCACGCCCGGCAGCATGCTCACCGTCCCCACCCACATGAGCATGATGGTCGAGGCCGCAATCACCGTCTGATCCGCCATACTGTCCGTGAACGAACCCTTCCGCGAATCCGTCCCCAGGTGCCGCGCCAGGGGCCCATCCAGCCCGTCGATGGCTACGTGCAGCACCAGCGCGAACAAGGCCCCCGCCGGACTGACGACATACAGCGGGCAAGAGGCCAGACCCGCCAGCAATGACAAGACCGTCAGGTGATCCGGCGTTACACGACATGCCGCCAGCAGCCGAAGCAGCGGCCCAAACCACCACGCGCGCAATTGCTGCGTGCGCACCATCCACGCCCGCTCCCCCGCCGAGTAGACATCGGCCTTGACGTCGTTCTTGCTCATGCGTGTGCCTCCTCGATCTTTGAAGGCAGTATACGCGTTTCGGTGCGAGCCCGCCAATGGCCTACCCGCGCACGACCCCCTACCCCGTGGGGCCTCCCGGGGCACTCAGCCCCCCCGCCGTCCCTCTTGACCCCCGCCGCGATTTCCTCTAGCATAATGCTATACCGGCAGTACAAAGGGCCGCGACTTCCAACGGCAATGGATTTGACCGCATGAACGAAACCATCAAACTCACCGACGTCCTTTTTGGGATCTCCATCAGGGGACTGTTGAGAACGATCACCGATATCGTTGGGGGTACCAATCTTGCCTTCGCCTTGCTGCTGCTTGGCGTAGTCGCAATCGTCGCCTTGGTGCTCATCATCCGATTCGACCCGACCATCCGCTATTGGTTCACGTCCAGTAACGAGCCCCTGGAGCCTTCTCCCCTGCTCTTCAACGATGACCTCGATCCCATCACCGCCCAGGTACTCGTCGGCCGCGAGGGCGTGGTCCAAGCCCCCCTCCGCCCCATGGGCAATGTGAAACTGGACGGGCGGACCTATGTGGTCAAGTCCGAAGGCCACTACATCGACCCCGGCACCCCGGTGCGCGTGGACCGCATCGAGGGGCCGCATATTATTGTGGTGCCCGTGATGGAAGAAGCGTGATGGCGTGGAAAGAAGATACATTCTGGGAAAACCATCCCCAGACGAGGTCCCTTCCTGAATGGTGGGAGAAAGCGCCACGCCCCCGGCAGGGTCTGCGGCTCAGGCCGCGCTTCCGCGTTCCCA
>JBHEKR010000383.1:0-28561 GCA_041859365.1 Candidatus Hydrogenedentales bacterium | reverse complement strand
TGATGAGCAACGCATGCTTCGCGAGCAGATCATTCGGTTCGCGCAGAATGAACTGAACGAAGGGGTGATCGAACGCGACCGCGAGCAGGTTTTCCCTCGCGAATTGTGGCTGAAGTGCGGCGAGATTGGTTTGCAGGGCTTGCCGGTGCAGGCCGACTACGGCGGTAGCGAGCTGGACCCGTTGAGCACGGCTATCGCGCTGGAAGCCTTTGGCTACGGCTGCCGCGATGGCGGCCTGGTGTTCGCCGTGTGCGCTCACTTGCTTGCCTGCGTGATTCCCATCTCGAAGCACGGCACCGACGCGGTCAAGGAGAAGTACCTCCCCGGTCTTTGCGACGGCACGCTGATTGCCGTGAACGGCATGACCGAAGTGACCTCCGGATCCGACGCCTTCAACATGGCCACCCGCGCCGTGAAAGATGGCGACGGCTATCGGATCACCGGCGTGAAGATCTTCAGTTCCAACGGCCCCGTGGCCGATGTGGCCGTGGTCTATGCCGTGACCGACGAGACCAAGGGCGCCCACGGCGGCATTACCGGTTTCGTGGTGGAAAAGGGTACGCCCGGCTTCACGCCCAGCCAGAAATTCGAGAAGATGGGCCTGCGCACCGCCATGCTCGGCGAACTCGTCTTCGACAACGTCTACGTGGGCCCGGAGAATATCCTCGGCACCGCCGGCGGCGGCCCCGTCGTCTTCAGTGAATCCATGGAATGGGAGCGCGTCTGCATTGCCGCCTGCCATCTGGGCACCATGCAGCACCTCATGGAAAAGTCCATCGAATACGCCCGCACCCGCACCGCCCAGGGCAAGCTCATCGGCAAGCACCAGGCTATCGCGCACAAGGTGGCGGATATGAAAATCCGCCTTGAATCCGCCCGTCTGCTGGTCTACCAGGCCGCCATGCGCGTGGGCAAGGCCCGGGACAACGCCATGAACGCCTCCATGGTGAAGGTCTACGTGAGCGAGTGTCTGCAAAAAACCGCACTGGACACCGTCCAGATTTTCGGTGGCCACGGCTTCCTCACCGAGCACGAGGTGGAGCGCACCCTCCGCGACTCCATTGGAGGCACGCTCTACTCCGGCACCAACGAAGTGCAGCGCAACATCATCGCGAGCTGGCTGGGGTTGTAGACGGGGCGGTCGCGCCTGCCGGGAGTCTATCCGCCGAACGGGATTGTGGACGTAGTGGACAAAGTGTACCTGCCGTGGCGGATACTATATTCACAATGTCCACTACGTCCACTTTTCGTTTTGGAGGTTTTTCGCCATGGCCGTCCGCAGACACATCATCGCCGCACGCAACACTACACCGGAGGCCTTTGCCGCCGCCCTGGCATCGCTTAAGGTCTCCGAGGTCGAAGCGGTCAATGGCTGGTGCTGGGTCATGGCTTCCGTATGGCTGACCGGCAGCCACGAACTACTTCTGGCGGCAGACGCGCTGGACGGGCCGGTCCTTCTCGTCACCACGGAAGACGCAAGCCGCTGGCGTTTGCACCTTCGCGCAAAGGGACTGCCGCCCTTCGACACGGTTCATGAATTTCATTGGATTTCCCGCGATCGGCATGCGGCTGCAGTGGAGGAAGACGACTGGAGCGACTTTTCGGAAGAAGTCGAGGAACCGGGAAACCCCGTCGTGGTGGAGTTGCCCGGCTTTCCGCCCTTGCCGGGTAATCGCCTGGCGCCCCTCGATTTCGAAGACGAATTCTTCGAGCCCTACACGGATGACGAAGAAGAGGAGGAGGAAGAAACGTACCGAGACTACCTGCCGTGGGAGAGCATCGTCGCGGCGTACGACGGTAACGGGAGTCCACTTCCGCCGGACATCGTCGATGCCCTCCCGTCGCTTCCCAACGGCGAAGTGTATTCCCGATTTCTCGCGCTACACGGCGCCTATATCGCCGATGCGCTGGACCGATTCGGCATTGCCCATGATCACGTGGAGACGCTGCGAATCCTGACCGGGGAAAGCGTCACGGCACGTGAAATGGATAGCGACGTGGGCAATCTCTGGCGATTTCTCGACCACCTTGGACTTGGACCAAAGTTCGCCGAGGCCGTGGCGGAGTATGAGCGGGTGAAGGTGCCACCGCAGGAGCCGGAGGATCCAGCCCTGCGCATCATCAAGGCAACCGGTAAGCTGCCGCTGCATGAATTGGAGGGTGGGCCGGTGCGGGTTCCCCTGCGCGAGTTGTTTCTCATGGCGCGCCTGACCTACTACCAGGACAACCACCCGGTTCATGTGCTATGCGTTCGCTTCGATAGTGCGGTGGATTGGCCCTCAGGTAAGACGCCAAGCTACGCGACGTGCTACCCGGTCAAGAGAGGCTTCGGGGTAAATATTTCGCTGGATGGTGTGAATGCGCCCGTCCTCCCCAAAGTCCGCCACCGAATGGGCGAGCTCTGCGCCTCGCTGCCCGATGGGACGAGGCTGGAATTGCTGGCGAAGGGACGATACACCCGGGTGCGTCTTTTCGGCCGTGTGGACGGGGGGACGTGGTTGATCGATTCCGCCTCCGTGCCCCTGACGGCAGACGAAGTGGGCGAGATGCTTACGATATTTCGCGCGGCTGAAGTGGGCGGCCCGCAGATCGCGAGGGATGGCGATGAAGCCGAGGCGATACTCGACAGCGCGGCCCACCACATCTCGCTTTGCAATGACCCGCCGCACCGCGACGGGCTGCAACTGCAATCCGACGGTCGCAATAAGACGGAAGTGCTGGGTTCGCTGCTTTTCCGGCGGCGTTTTGCGCACCGGTGGGATTTTGGAAAAATCAACGCGGACACGGCGCGATATTACAAGGACTGGCGCAAGTTTGAAGAAGAACTGGCACGGCAGAACGCTATGCCCGCCACGGACAGGGTTGTTTATACGGGTGAAGCAAGCCGGTTCCTCGAAGCGGACTACAAGTCCCGCGCGATGGACCATGCCATGCGTGCAAAAGCGGGCGTCTTCCGGGAAACGGATGCGGCGATGGCGGAACTGGGCTATACCCTACTCGGTGCGGTGGTGTGTGAAAAAGTGGGCGGAGGTATTCTCCGTTGTTACGCCAACGCCGGTGAGCGCACGTTCAGCACCAGTTATCTGCTGCCCTTCGGCCAGGTGTGGCACGACTTCTGCACGCGCTTCAGCGATGATGTTTCGCTGACCACAGGCAATGGCCTGACCGAGGGAAGCCTTCGCAGTCTGCGCATCCTGGCGCGCCACAGCGCCGCCGCTACACTCGGAGAAATGCACGATGAGCACCGCGAAGGCATCGAACGCCTTGCGGGCCATGGCCTCACTCCAGCGGAGATCGATCCAAGCCTGGAGGGCGTGTGCCGTGCGATGGACGATTTCCTCACGCTGCGCCTGGGCCTGGAAAGCGAATGCTGAGGCCGGACCCAGTCTCGCCTCCAGGCATCCTTATCAGTCTTCCCGCTTCCAGCGGATCTGGAACTCGATTTCTTCCTCGTCTTCACCACGCTCGTGTTCGATGCTGAATTCCGCGCGTACGGGCACGTAGATCCGTTCGCCCGCGATCTGGATCTCAAACTTGTCGCCAGACTCCAGCGCGTCGGCCAGACGCCGCAGCTTGGCCACGTAGTCGGCGGTGGAGTAAACCTTTTCGATATCGCGTTCGCTCTTGTCGCTCATGAAGGATCCTCTGGGTAAGCGCTGCGATCAAAAAAGTTGCTTCAACAATGAGTTGTCTTCCATCAGCTCGCGCTTGGTTTCGAGCATGGCGCGCAAGATGGACTCGGCAGGCTTGGGCGCCTGCGTCAGGGTGGTGAGATGCTTCATTGCGATTCCTTTCAAGGGGCCTGGCCCCGTGGTGCCTTGGGGATTCTATCTCATTATGGGGTGCGGGTGGGTGGCGTTGCAATCATCCCGAGACGGGCTACGTTGGGTGCTCGGACCGGAGCTTGATTTGCTTCGCGGGTTCTGCGGGGTCACACCGCGCATGGGCCCGGCCCGGAAAAGCAACGCCCTCCCCGCGAAGCGCGGAGAGGGCAATGCAGGAATTCTTTAAACTTGCGGATTACACCTTGCTGGCTTCCGGAATCTCGAAGCCTTTGCGGTTGGAGTCTTTCGTCAAGACATTCGCCGCGTCGGCGTGTTCGCCGATGCAGCGCTCGGTTTCGGGGTCAAAAGTGAGCCAGGGGCCGACGGTGTATTCCGCGCCGTCCTCGGGTACGCCCATGCCCTTGGTCACGATCTCATGCAGCTTGGCAAAGTGCTCGTAGGCGTCTTTGTTGTCGCCGAACTTGCCGGCCTTCAAATTAAGGGGCGCCTTCTCGCCGATGCGGTAGGAGTTGTTCATGAGATGGCCGAGGACGCTACCCTTGTGTGCGTCCATGGCGTTGCCATTGGCCATCTTCGGGTCGTTGGCGCGGCACGCGGCCACGAAAGCCGCCCAGTTGCCGCCGGGAGTGACACCGCCCGGCTCCAGATCGAGGGGCACGCCTTCCGTGGCGCCCGCGGGGATGTAGGTCTTGTCGTCGAGGATCTTGCCGCCGTCCTCGAAGTAATACTCGTTCTTCACCTGGTTCAGGTAGCCTTCATAGTTCACGTTGCGTACGTTGAAGAACACCTGCTGGCCGTTGGGGTACTCCGCCATGCCAAACATCGTGTTCGGCGTCTCGCCCTGGTCGTTCCAGTTGAAGCGGCCGCCCATGGCCATGGCCCGCACGGGGTGCGTCTGGTCGGGGTCGATCGCCCAGAAGGCGCGATCAAGCTGGTGCGTGCCCTGGTTGTTCATGTCGCCGTTGCCCGATTTCCAGAACCAGTGCCAGTTGTAGTGCACCAGATTGGCGTGGTACTCGTCGAACTCCGCGGGGCCGCGCCAGAGGTTCCAGTCCAGGTTTGCCGGGGCCTCCGCGACCGGCTTGAAGCCGATGGTGTCGCGGGGCTTGCAACAATAGCCGTAGGAAATCTTGAGACGGCCAAATTTACCCTCGTGGATGGCCCGGGTGAGGGCCGCCACCTCGGCGCTGCTCCGCTGCTGCGTGCCGTGCTGAACGACCACGCCGTACTTCTTCTGCGCCTCCACCGCGATGCGCCCCTCGGCGATGTCGTGGCTCATGGGCTTCTCGACATACACGTGCTTACCGTGCTGGGCGCCCCAGATGGTCATCAGGCTGTGCCAGTGATTCGGCGTGGCGATCGAGATGGCGTCCACGTTTTTGTCTTCCAGTGCCTCGCGGATGTCGCTGATGCCCTTGGTCGTACACGTCGGCCCGACCTTCGCCTGAATCTCGGCCAGGCGCGCGGCAACGACATTCGCATCCGGATCGGCAATATAGGCCAGCTCGACATTCGGCTGCTCCAGCCATCCCTGAACGTGGCTCTTGCCCCGGCCGTTGAGACCGGCCACGGCGATGCGAAGGCGATCATTCGCGCCCAGCACCTTGCCCGACGCGGCCGTGCCGCACAACAGCAGCGAAGCGCCCGCGAAGGCGGAGGAGGATTTGATGAACTGACGACGACTTAAACGTGACATGGTTTATATCTCCTGATGGATTGGGTTGCCCATCATTCTGCTACCTTTGAGCGCGGTAGTCAAGCCCTGATTTCAGGCCGGGGCGCTCCGTTTTGGGGCGAAGTCGGTGCGGGGAGTTGGGGCAGCCCGACAACGCGCGGATTTTCAGGCCCGCGTAAGGCGGATCGGACGCGAAAGGTCAAGGGGGACCGGGCTAGTGCTGCAGGTACATCAGCGACAACAGGGCGGCAGGTCTGGGTCGAAGATCTCCCCTGTAGCCCCTGCGGTTCCTTGAGTTCCGGTAGTTCCTGTTCTTTGGCGCGACTGGCCGTGGCCTCATTCAGGTTGGAAATCGGCGCGCGCCGCACAGTAAAGTTTGTATGGCGCGTGCCGGTGTACCTCCCGTGCGCAGGGTGATGTTGCGCCGGTAGTAACCCAAAGGTCTTGCCGTGAAGTACTCCTTCCTCTTTGTTTGCGCCCTCGTCTTTTCCATTGCCCCCACCGTTCGCGCCGCCGACGCGCCTGCCTTCTCCGGGATGAGCTATCTGGACAATGGCGTCGTGAAGATCGGTATCAACCTCGATATCGGCGGGGCGATCACCTATCTCTCGAAGTCGGGCACCGAAGAGAACATCATCAACAGCCACGACTGGGGTCGGCAAATCCAGATGTCGTTCTACTCCGGCCCGGTGCCCTATGTGCCGGAGAATGGGAAGCAGCCGTCGAAGACGTGGATCTTCATCGGGTGGAATCCCATCCAGTCGGGCGACGCCTATGGCAATCCCTCGAAGGTGCTGGAACACACGAACGACGGCACGGCGATGTATGTGAAGTGCATTCCCATGCACTGGCCGCTGGACGACGAGCCGGGCGAGTGCACCTTCGAGTCGTGGCTTACGCTGGATGGGAACACGGTGCGGGTGCGCTCGCAGATCAACAATGCGCGGAAGGACGAGACCCAGTTTCCCGCGCGGGGTCAGGAGCTGCCGGCGGTGTACTCGAACGGCACCTACTACCGCCTCTTCACCTATGACGGCGACCAGCCCTTCACCGGCGGGCCGCTACGCCTGGTAGACAAGGTGTGGGACACACGTATTCCCCCGGCGGAAGCGCCCGGCGGCCCGTGGGACAGTTGGTACGCCACGGAGAACTGGGCGGCGCTGGTGAACGAGGCCGATTTCGGTGTGGGCATCTGGACGCCGAACACCTTCGCGTATACGGGCGGCTTCGCGGGCGTGCCGGGGAAGGGCGGGCCGAAGGATGGTCCCACGGGCTACATCTCGCCGACGCGCAATGAGATTCTGGACCACGACATTGTCTACGCCTACGACTACACCCTCATCGTGGGGGCGTTGACCGAAATCCGCGACTACGTCTATCAGCACGCTTCACGCGGCACGCTGCCGGATTACACCTTCGCCAAGGACCGCCAGAGCTGGACCCTGGCCGACGCACGCGACGGGGGCTGGCCCCTCGACGGCGCGTGGGCCGTCACCTTTGCCGGGCCCGCACCGCAACTCGTGGGCCCGAACGCCTTCTGGGCCACATCGGAATTGACCGCCGTGCAGCTTGAGGCGGCCTTCGACACCGGCAGCACCACGGCGACCTTACGCTGGGAGGGCCTCAAAGGACAGAGCGGCGGCACGGTCGATTTCGAGGTCATCCCCGACGGCACGATGCGCACCTACACGATCGATCTGTCCAAGTCCGCAGTGTATACCGGCATCGGCACGCGTTTCGTAATCGCGCCCAAGACCGACGGCGCGGAGGGCCGGAAGGTTACGGTCAAGCGGCTGGGCGTGGTGAAATAGGGGGAACCGCGAGTGGACGCGGTTTGCAATTCTGAATAGGGCAGGATAGAATTACCTATAGAATAAACTTTCTATAGGTAATTCTATTCATGCAAGATCACACCTCGACGGACTCGGTAGAAGCTAGTGCCATCCGCAAGATTGCGGCGGTTGGTGGGTTCGTGCGCACCTCAGCGGCAATTCAAGCCGGTATCCATCCCCGCACCCTCTACGCGCTACGCGACAACGGCATCGTGGAGCAAGTGTCGCGGGGCGTCTACCGGCTCAAGGACCACGCGACGGATGCGGACCCCGACCTGATAACGGTGGCCCAGCGTTGCCCGGATGCGGTCATCTGCCTGATCTCCGCGCTGTCGCTGCACGAGATTACCACGCAAATTCCCCACGCGATTCATCTCGCGCTGCGGCGTGGCGCCGAGGCACCCCGGATTATCCAGCCCCCGCTTGAGGTCTATCATTACTCCCCAGAGTGTCACGTCGCCGGGGTACAGGACATGATTACAAACGGCGTGAGCCTTCGCGTGTACTGCCCCGAAAAGACCCTGGCGGACTGCTTCAAATTTCGCAGCAGAATCGGAATGGACGTTGTTCTCGAAGCCCTGAAGCTCTATCGGAGCCGAATGCCCTTCAAGGCGCGGGAGCTGCTGCATTACGCCCGAATCTGTCGTGTCGAGAAAGTCATGTATCCCTATCTGGAGGCTCTGGCATGACGCGAAAGCCCGTGTCCAACATTGCCGCATCAGTCCGGCAACGGCTGCTGAATCGCGCCCATGGTTCTGGACGTCCGTTCAATGAAGCTATGAAAATCTCCGCAATTGATCAAGTGAAGTTCGCCTCGCAATGGTCTCGAACGGTATCCAACCAATTCTCGTACCAATACCAAGTGCTTTCAACCTCAACACCATAACCCTTACCTGGGTTCTTGGCACCAAGCCTCTGCCACAGAACGGTGTGGTCGTGCATATTGAAATTTTCGTAGCCTTCTTCACGCATTGTCTGAACAATCTTGCTGGGCCGGTATTTTCTTTTCTCCTTGTCTTGAATTAAGACCTGTAGTTTCCCAATGTCCTGCGCCAACTCAGATTCTGGCGTCACAAACTCCACTACTTGGTCGGCTTGACCCTTGCGATTGGCCGTTTTGGCCACATAAAGAACGCGATAAGCATACTGCGGACTATTAAATTCGTCGTCCGAAAGCTTTCCCTCGAATCCATCAATGAAGGACTGAATATGGCTGGGCATTTCCGTTTCCTCCGGCAGCGTCTTGGCTTGCCCTTTGCTGATGGATGTGAATTGCAGACTTACTGTCAGATGTTGGTCGATTCCGTATTGGCTTCCAAATAGCTTCTTCACGTAGTGATTGTAGTTGAGACAACAGGCTTGAAACTTGGCGCTAAGTGAACGGTCGAGCCGCATTGTCATTTGATGTTCAATTTCGTGCCGGATACCTATTAGGAAACTTAGGTTGTTTGCCGTGTGCTTATCGACCGGACACTTTTTATCGCTAAGACATCGCTCCAATTCCCAATACTTGAATGCTCCCCGTTTAGTCCTATGGTATTTGCGTCGGGTGCCTCGCAGCTCGAAATAACGGTATTCAATATTTCTGCGCCGGAGATAAGCGTGGAACAGGTACGTCCAAGCGATGTTCATTAAGACTATGAAGGATTCCGACTTGAAGGTCACGTGGGGGTTATTAAAGATCTGAACGGCCGTTAACGCTGCCTCCTGAGACTTTTGAAGCAATTCAACACTAATCGAACCCACTCGTCGCTTTCGCTTCTTCATGAGTCGTCTCCTCGTGACGTCTGGCAGAAAGGCTATAAGGTCACTGAAACAAGTGACCCATACGCAGTTCGAAGTATGTGACACGCGTTTACAGAAAACTCTCCATACAACCGATTACGCTGCGCGTGGGATTGGAACGCTCTAGATCGATGAATGAGAGATCTGAAATTGTTGGGCCAATGAACGCCCGATTATAGCTGCAGCCGGATAGTAGAGTATAGATGATGTGAAATACAGATTAAAATTTAGACGTTAACACTTTAAGCAAAAAGATCCACCAGGTTTCTCGAAGGCAAAACCTGGGCTTATCACATAACCTGGCTCAGCAGGCTGAAGTGCTCGTAAAGGATGGCGAAGAGTTTGTAGGCGGTATAGAAGGTGAATATGCTGTAGGCCACGATGATGGCGGCGAGTATTCCTTTGGTGGTGGAGTTCATGACCCTTGATCGCCAGACAAGTCCGAGGGCGAAGGGCCCGAGGACGGTGAAGGCGAGGACGAGAATCCAGACGGGGTGGTAGTAGAAGGCCTCGGTCGTCTGCTGGCGCGCGCCGCAGAAGCGGCAGAAAGCGTCCGCCGGGCTGATGACTTCGCGGCACTTGGGGCAGCGCACGACGATGGGCGGCGGCGCGACCGGGTTTGGCGTGTTCATAGGGGCTTTCTGAGGCGGTTTTTCACACCGCGCTGCGTTACAACTTCTTCTCGAAATCGGGTTCGAGGCCAACGCGGAAATTCACGCCGGTGACGATACCCTTCTCATCCTGCACAAAGGTCAATGTGCCGTCGAAGGTCTCGAAAACGAACTCGGTTTCGGATTGGGGGATGATGGGCCATTCCTGTTTGTCGCGGATGGCGGCGAGGAGGTGGTCGCCCTCGCGGCGGATGACGATGAAGGGCACTTCCTTCTTTTCGTCGGTTGGGTCGATGGTTTCATAGGAGCCCACGAAGCGGTCAAGCTGGTCGGCGCTGAGCTGCACCTTGGCCTCGCGGGTTTTCATCTCGATCTTTTTCAGGTGATCGCGCTGGGGCAGGGGCCGGATCCAGATGTTGCGAAAGCGCACCGGGCTGTCGTGGTCCTGGAGCTTGAGCGACATGGCGTCGGCATGCTTCTCGTAGGGCTTCTGCTGGAGCCAGCCGGTTGGACCGGTTAGTGAAGCGTTGTCCTGTACGAGGATGCCGTTGAGAAATGCGGTGATACGCGCGGGGCGGCGGACGGTGCCGTCTTTCTTGAAGCGGGGCGCGTGAAAGACGATGTCGTAGGTCTGCCATTCGCCGGGCTTGCGGGTGGCGTTGACCTGGGGCGGGAATTGCGCGTAGATCGAGCCCGCGTGGCCGTCGGAATAGGTGCGGCTCTGGTAGGAGTCGAGCACCTGAATCTCGTACTTCTCCATAAAGAAAATGCCGCTATTGCCCCGATCCTGATCAATCTTGCCGGCGGGGTCGGCGGGGGAGGCCCATTCGATGTGGAGCTGGCAGTCGCCGAAGGTCTGCTTCGTGAAAATGTCTTCCGCGCCAGGAACGGTCTCCAAGTAGCCATCGGCAACCTTCCACGCGGCTGGCCCGCCCTCCTTCGTGCGCCAGGCATCGAGGTTCGCACCGTCGAAGAGCACGATGGCGTCGGCGGGCGGCGAACCGTTCTGGCCCGGCGTGACGACGGGCGCTTCCGCGCGCTCCATGTCGTGAATGCGGTAGCCCGAGTTGGTCTGGGCCTGAGCGGCCATTGCCGCGAGGGTGAGCAATATGAGGAGGAGTGTGCTACGCATGGGTGTTCTCCATTTTCAAGTGGGGCACGGTTGAGCGCCCTACTATAGCATGGACGAATCGGCCAAGCTCCTTTTGTTCCGAACCTCCTATTGCTTCACGGTAAATCGAATATCGTCCAGATAAGCCACCTGGCCGTTGCCGTCGATCCAGGGCGTGACGAAGCCGAAGCGGTTGAAGGTTGCGACGGATATGTCATCCTGAAGCACCGGCAGTGTCGCCTTCTTGCTGTCGAAGGTGAGTATCAATGTACCTTCGCCGCCGGTTGCCGTCGGGGGCGTATATTCCAGTGCCCAGTGGTGCACGGCGCCATCGGGGTAAATGTAAGGCAGGCCCTGTGCGCGGTCGGCAAAATGACTGTCCCCCAGGGCGCGGTAGCTGGGGTAGGCGTAGAAGCCCTCGCTGGAGGGGCCCTCGATGCTGAAGCCGATGAAGTGCTGGGGCAGGCCCTGATTCTGGGTCTCGTTGACGCGCAGGCTCTTTTCGGCATGGTAAAAGCCGAAGAGGGTCGAGCTGTCGGTGACGCCGCGGCGCAGGGTGATGGTGCCGGAGGCGCGGAGGGGCTTGTTCAGCGTGAGCGTATCCGTGCGCGCGCCATAAGCCGCAAGGCGCTCTGAATAGCGACAATCGCCCCGGAAGAAAAGGCCGCCGATTTCACCGGGGGCTGCGCCGCCCGCGAAGTGGGTGGCGCTGTAGCCGAAATCGAAGCGCGGGCGGATATCGACCGACGTATAGGCGATTTTGTTGTCGCGCCCTTCCCATTGCGGGTCCTTCGCGAGGTCCACCTTCGCGCCATTGACCGTGAGGTCGTTCATGTATATCTCGCCGGGGCCGTCCACGTGCTTGATCACATTTAAGAGGCCGAATCGGTCGAAGGTGGCTCCATCAGCGCGGTGCTCCGGGGTGATGGAACAGAGGGCCTCGATCCCATTGAACGTGATCCGGATTTCGCCGCTGCCGCCGTTGCCCGCCGGGTCATAGTTCATCGTCCAGGGATAGGTGGCGTTCGTGGGGAGTTCCACGGGATGGTTGCGGTCGGCTTTCTTGTCGTAACGCCCAATGATTCCCGCGCCCGCGCGCCATTTCGAGGTGAGATATTCCACGTGTACGTGCATCGTCTCGCCGCGTCCATTGATGCGGAACACGATGGTGTTGGGCGTTCGCCATTCGTTCAGGGTGGTGGAATTGAAGAAACCAAGGAGCAGATTGCCGCCGCCTTCCTTCATGGTAAGCATGCCCGAGGCGGAGAAGGTGTCGTCGAAGCTGAGGGGCTGGAGGAGCATGGCGTAGTAGGCCGGGCGTGCGTCGGGGGTGATCTGACCGCCGATGGCCCCCTTCACGCCCGCGAGCTCGATGTCGGGCGCATAGCCGAAATCCTGGGAGATCTCCCGTGGCTCGAAATGGGTGGAGCGGTTGTTGATGCCCTCCCAGCCGGGGTCGGTGTCGAAGGTTTCGAGATGCTCTTCGGAAAAGGCGAGGAGGACGGGCAGGGTGAGCAACGTTATCGCAGCGGCAACTCGGGTATGAGATTTCATGAGATTAGCTCCAACTATTTGACCACTGAATTCTTGGAAGCAGCGTTGGGCGCAGCCAGATAATTCGGACCACGGAGTTCACGGAGGCGCGGAGAGGAAGGAGGAGGAAGTCACCAGTGCCGAGGCAAGGTACGCTGACGTTCGGGAAGGTCTCTGCAGTTTCTCTCCCGCATTTGTATTCTCCGTGCCTTCGTGAACTCCGTGGTGAGAACTTCTCTGGTTGAGCACGTAAGTCTGGCAAAAAATGAAAAAATAATGGCAGATAGTCGTATGGAAAGTATAACGCGCCCAAGTACTTCATTCCGCGCGGGCTCCGGAAGTTCCATCGTGCTTCATGAACAAAAAGCCCCGCGCCGGAGTTCCGGCGCGGGGCGTGCTGCACTCGCTATTTTGTATTTTCTACTTGAACACGCTCGCTTCGGGATTGCCGCGTGACATGAGGTAGGCCAGCAGGTCGAGGAGTTCGTCTTCGTTCATGAAGTTGGCCAGATCCTGAGGCATCTGGGAAAGGCGGGAACGCTCAACGCTGGCCACGTCCTTCGTCTTTACCAGGATGGGCTCCACCTTGATGTCGGAGGTCCAAATCTGGATTTCGCCTTCTTCCTTGGCGCCGGAGTGGTCGATGACGATGCCCTGATACTCCGTACCGTCTTCGAGGGTCACGATAGACGAACCGTACTGATCGGAGATGACCTTGTTCGGATCGATAATCGCTTCCAGGAGGTCCGTGGTGGAGAACTTGTTCGCGACGGTGGAGAGATCCGGACCCACTGCGCCGCCGGCGCCGTCGAAGCGGTGGCAGACGGCACAACCGACCGCATAGAAGTTGTTGCGGCCCTTTTCGAAGTTGCGCTTGCTCAGGCCACGCTTTTTCACGGCGGCCACGGCGCTCTCCAGCGTCCAGGGTGTCGCGGCGGGTTCGGGGACGCGGACTTCGAAGTCGGGCAGGGGCTGGAGGCTCTTGCCGGTGATCGCGGCGAGGGCGGTGCGCTCTTCATCGGTGCAGGTGGTGAGAGCGTCATCGCGGATGTTCGAAAGGAAGCCCGGGAAGCTCGCGCCGCCGGGAAACTGGGACGCCTCGTTGATGAAAGTGAAAAAGGCCTCGCGCTGGGGCAGGGTCCAGCCATGGCGCGCGTTGCGCAGGATGAAGGCATAGCCGATGCTGCGCGTGGGCGGGTGGTTGTCCAGCATCTTCTGGATCGTTCCGCCGTAGCCCTGGTTGCGCTTGAGCAGCTCGGCCCAGTCTGGGATTGCGTCGGGCCGCTTGTCGGCGATCAGCGCCATGCCCTTTTCCACAATACCGGGAGCATCGAGGTAAACCAGCATCTGGAGCAATTCCGAATTCATCGCATCGGTGCTGGCCGGCAGCAGCGGATTCATCTGGGCGACGGCCACATCGATGAGGGACTGATCCGGACGGCCCATGCGGATGAAGCAGAGGGCGTAGGCGCGGAGCAGGCCCAGGGCGGGCGTCTCCTCGATCTTCGCGAGATCAAAGCGCGCCAGGGCTTCGAGCAACTGGGGCTGCACCGCGGGGTCACCCTGGCGGGCCAGCGCGATCAGAGCGACCGCGGCGGCCTGCGGGTCTTTTTCATTCAGGGCGCGATCCTGCCATTGAGCGACGGGCTGGTTCTCAACCGCGATACGGGCGGCATAGCGCAGGAAGCGATCTTTGCTTCCCAGGAAGGGCCAGGCCGTCTCGACCGCAGCCGGGTCTTGCTTGCCGTGGAAGGCTTCCAGGGCGTGGCGCTGGGCGCGGGCGTCGACGGTCTCCTTGGACTCCTGGCGCTTCGCCGGCTGAGTTGACTCCGTGCCGTCATAGTAAACGCGGTACAGGGCCGACTGGGTGCCGCGCCCGCCCACGGTGAAGTAGAACGCGCCGTCGTTGCCGATCACGACATCGGTCACCGCGAGGGGCGATCCGGAGATGAACTCTTCCTTCTGGCCGGCATAGCTGGCGCCCTCGGGGGTCATGTGGATGGCATAGATCGTACCGAAGGTCCAGTCGAGGATGTAAAAGGCCTGCTGATACTTGGCGGGGAACTTTGTGCCCGTGCCGAAGGTAACGCCGGTGGGGCAGCCGGGGCCGATGTCGACTACGGGGGGGAGGCTGTCTTCGTAATAGGCTGGCCACTTGCCCGTGCCGCTGCGCCAGCCGTACTCGCTGCCGCTGACGGCATGGTTCACGCGGGTGGGGCGGTACCAGGGGCTGCCGAAGTCCCACTCCATGTCCGCGTCATAGGTGAACATTTCGCCTTCCGTGTTGAGGGCGATATCGTATTCATTGCGGTAGCCGCTGCTGACCACTTCCCAGCTCTTGCCATCGGGCGTAACCTTGCAGATCCAGCCGCCCGGCGCCATGCGGCCCACGGCGTGACCGTTGGCGTCCCACTGGCGGGGCAGGAGGTGATCCTCGCCCCAGTTCTGCGGCAGGCGGCTGCCGGAGATTTCAGGCAGGTCCGTGTGGTTGCCCGCCGCGATGTAGAGGTTCTTTCCGTCTTCCGTGAGGATGGTGGCGTGGGGGCCATGTTCACCACCGCCGGGTACGGGGGAAAGCTGCTCGGAAGCGTCAAGCTGGCCGTCGCCGTTGCTGTCGGTAACGCGATAAAGACCGCTCTTGCTGCCGCTGTTTACGTGGACATAGAGGCTGTCAAAGGCCCAGAGCATGCCCTGCGCGGATGAAATCGGCGCGGGCAGCGAGGTAACGACGGTCTCGCTCTCCGGATCGCCGAGCGCCGCCGGTTTCACATGAAAGAGGCCGGCGTCGTCCTGATCGGAGACGAAAAAGTCGCCGTCGGGTGCGTTGGTCATCGAGACCCAGGAGCCCTGCTGGGCCTTGGGCACGGTGTAGAGCAGTTCCGCCTTGAAGCCGGGCAGCAGGTTAAGATCGCTCACAGGCCGGGCCTTCGGGGCCGCACCCGTGTCCATCGATTCGGCCTGCGCCAGGGTTTCCAGCGTGACTTTGGTGGTCCAAGGGAGACCAGGTGTGCCCACGGCGCCGATCACCTTCGGAGCACCCCAGGCCGAAGCGTCGAAGCCGGGCTTGTTCCAGCCATCGGTCATCTGGTCGGAAGCCTTCCAGGTTCCATCCGTCGTGATAACGGTCTCTTTGCCGTCTTCCATGGTGATGGTCAGGCGGGCGAATAGCCCCGCCATACCTTCGGAGTTCACGCCCAGGGCCGACACAACGTTCACGCCGGGCTGGAGGCTGCCCTTGACCGGGGCCATCGTTACCGTGCCCCAATCGTTGTTTTGCACGACCTTAACACCATTGACAAAAATTCGAACTTCATTGTCGCCAGCGCCGGAAACCACGGCGGACTTCACCGATCCTTCCAGATTAAATTCCGTGCGGAAGAAGGCCTGTTGCCCGTCCGCTTCGCTGTCCAGCCAGATCCATTGGGGCGTAGTGTCCGCCCAGACGGCGCCGGGGAGGGCCGCCAGCGCCATGAATGCCAATAAAACCAATCGCATAGAATTGAAAACTCCAATAAGTAAGGCAAGACACGCCGGACCACAGCCATGTTTCCGGGAGACGCTCACCAGCCAATGCCGAGAAGGCAAGCCGTAATACTGCCACACGGGGGCGCGTTGATAAAAGTCGAGGATTGGACCTTTCAGGGATCTGACCGCGGAAGGGCACAGAAATTCACGGAAAATGACGGCCCTCTTGATAGCGCGAGGCACCCGCCGCCACAATACGGGCGTATGCACCTGGAGAGTCCCATGATCGTCTTTCGTTTCCTGTCGTTTGTCCCCTTACTCTTGAGCGCCTTGGCCGTTGCCGCGGACAGCCCGCCCCAGGAGGGGCTCCTTCTGTGGCTCGACACCGCCGACGAACATGCGCTCGCGCTTGAAGAAGGCTTTGTCGCTTCCTGGACGAACAAAGCGTCTGTTGGGGGTGCGTTGATTGCCGATGGAAGGCAGCGCCCGCAATGGGTGGCGCGTACGGGGGCGAGGCCGGGTGTACTTTTTGATGGCATCAACGACGCGCTTGCCCATACCGCCTTCGACCAGCGGGCTGAAACGTGGACCCTGCTCGTGGTGGCCACGCCCTACGGGCCCACGGCGGAAGGCGGGGCCTTCTGCTCCGCCCGCTCGCGGGATGGGCATGACTATGACCCCGGGTTCACGGTGGATACCTATCAGTCTTCGCCCGAGCGGTTCGATCAGATCAGCGTGGAAGGCGCGGGGCGCATCGGCGGACAGCAGGACCAGATGGCGGACGATTTCGCCTGGCGCACGCCCCGACTGATCCTGGTGGAGCGCGATGCGGAAGAGATTCGCATCTGCGTGGACGGCGAACCCGAAGGCAAGCGCCTCGCGTCGCGCGCTACGACGATTATGGACGAAATCCGCCTCGGCGCGCGTCACTATGATGCGCGCGAGCGCGCTTACTTCAGCGGCGAAATTCACACGGTACTCCTCTACGCCCGCATCCTGTCCCCGGAAGAACGGACCTCGCTGGAGCGCCGGTATTTTGTCTCCAGCGCCGAGCGGGAGGTCGTCGCGCGCGAATTTGCAGCCCCCGCAAAGCCGGAAGGGCCCCGCACGGCCGCACCGGTCGTGGTGAAGGCGTGGCCCGACTTCAACGCTTTCTGGGCCGACGGTCCCGAAGGGCCGCTGCGCGACTATGCTTCGCCGGAAAAGCTGCCCATCCGCACGGACCTGAAGGAGGCCATCGCCCTTTCGATGGGGCACCTCGTAAGTCTCTTCGACGCGGACAGAGACATGGAGCCCTACTTCTATTCCAACCATCGCGTGGATGGAACTGGTGAGATGCACCACTCGGTGAATATCGGCATTCCCCATGTCACGGGCCGTTGCCTACTTGGTGAAGAGGTCGCTCATGCGGCCACGGGGTTGCCCATCGACCCTGCGGGGCTCGAAGTTTTGCGGCGCTATGCACAAGTATCCTTCGACAATCCCTACGACATGAACGCTTATACGGACCCCGAGAAGAACAACGCAAAGTTCGTGGAGTTCCACAATGTGCGCGAGGGCCTGTTCAGTCTATGGGCGCTCATCGTTCATGATCGAGACCCCTGGGCTCTGGAAACGGCAAATAAGGTGATTGCCATGCTCCAGCGCATCACCGACGAACGCGGCGTATGGAGCAATACCCTCATCGACCAGACGCCCATGGCGGGGCACTACGGCGGCGCGAGCATTCCCAACCTGGCCCGGACCGTCGAGCCCCTGCTGGCCCTCCACCGCGCCACGGGCAACGCCACGGCCCTCGAACTCGCCAGCCAATATGCCCGTGCGGGTGTCGCCGAATTGTACGACGCCGACGGTCGTTTTACGGAGTGGACGCGCTCCTCGGGCCATGTCCACTCCATCACCTCGGCTCTCAGCGGAATCACGGACTATGCGCTGCTGGTGAACGACGAAGAAATGATCGCCCAGTGCCGCCGTGTCATGGACGTGGGCGTGCCCGAGTACCACAGCTCCTGGGGTTGGGGCGACGAAGTATTCCCCGAGCACCCGGCCAACGTGGTCGGGCGCGGTGAGATCAACCAGACGGGCGATGTGGTGCGGACGGCGTTGATGCTGGGCCAGTCGGGCCATCCAGAGTACTACGCGCTTGCGGAACGCTACCTGCGCGGCATGCTCCTGCCCACCCAGCACCGCGAAGCGGAACTGCGCGCTTTCATGCGCGACAACGAAAAACCGAAGAGCGACGCGGAATTCGACGTGATCCGCCGTACCGTGGGAGGCTACGCCATGCAGCTTCCCAATGATCGCATGCGCGAGGGGGACTGGCCACTGTCCACGCTGGATATTACTTCGGGGGCTATTCACGCGATGGCGGAGTGCTATCGGCATCGCGTCACGCGGAATGGTGACACGAGCAGTGTGAACCTGTTCTTTGACTACGAAGGCGAGGACGTGACGATTGAAAGTGGCCTGCCGATGGAAGGGCGGATTGCGTTCACCATGCAGCAGGCAGGAACCTTGCGCGTCCGCGTGCCCGAGTGGTGCGAGGGTGCGGAGATGAAATCCGAAGTAGACGGCACCGTTGCGGCGGCGGAGGTGGACAAGGGCTATCTTGTGATCGCCGGACTCGCAGCAGGGGCGCGCGGCGAGGTGCGTTTTCCGGTGGCGTGCAAAGTGGAAAAGGAGACGGTGGACAGCACGGAATACACCACCACTTGGATTGGCAATCAGATTGTGGACATCCAGCCCCGGGGCGTGGTGAGCCCCTTGCCCTTCTGAAGGTATGCCGTTCATCGCAGGGACGGCAGAAACTTCAGGGACAGCAGGTTCTTTATTTCCTGCTGTCGCTGTTGTCCCTGCCGCCCCTGATTTTTGCTCCTATTCGCTCAATGTGCCGCGCCGGTGCGTCCCATCAGCTTGCCGGCGGTGCCGCAGACCACGAGGCTGACGCCGAAAGCGCACACCACCGTGGCGCCCGTGGGCAGATCCCATTGAAAGGACGCGTAGATACCTACAAAACTGGTGACTACGCCCACGGCCCAGCCCACGGCCAGGCGGCGTGACACGGAGTCGGCCAGAAACATTCCGCACAGGGAGGGCACGATGAGCAGGGCAAACACGAGGAGCACTCCGGCGATGTGCACCGAGTTGGTAACCACCAATCCGAAGGTGCCATAGAACACGAAGTCCCAGAAGCGCACGTGCAATCCCTGGTCGAAGGCCGCCGCCGGATCTTCCGAAATGAGCAGGAGCTGCTTTCGCGCAAACCAATGCACCGCGCCGACGCCGATATAGACGAATATGATGAAGCCAATATCGCTCCACTCGACGAAGAGCAGGTTGCCCACGAGGATCGCCTTCAGCTCTTCACCGCCCTCCGGCGCCCGGCTGAGCACGAGGATGGCGGCGGCGGCGCTGATGGCGTAGACGCAGCCGATGAGGGCCTCCTGCGGCACGATGGGATTGCGGGACCGCGTGGAGCTGAACACGGCGGCGCCGAGGAGCGTGAACGCCAGGCCAAACCAGAAGCCCTGGAGGGAATGGAGGTCATAGTTGAAAAGAAAGGCCACGGTCGCGCCGAGGGCGGAGACCTGGGCCAGGGCCAGATCGACGAAGATGACTTCGCGTTTCACCACGTGCATGCCCAGATAGGCGTGCATACCCGCGAGGACGAGGCAGGCCACCAGGGGCTGGAGCATAAGTTCAAGCATGGTCGTCATCGGGCGTCACTTCCCCACCGCGGCGACAAGGCTCGCGATGTCGTGGTCGATCAGGGCTATGTAGTCGGTGGCTTCCTTGACCTCGCCAACACCCTGAGCGAGTTCGATGGCGGGAGCGCCCGTCTTCTTCGACAGGGACTCCGCCGGTTTCGCGGGGGTGATGGAGGTATAGATGATTCCCTTTACGTTGTTCTTCGCGGCATAGTCCTCCAGCTCCGCCAGGTGCTTCGGGCCCGGGGGAATGCCGGGTTTCGGTTCCAGGAACTGGTCGATCTTGATGCCGGCGAAGGCCGCGAGGTAAGGCCACTCATCGTGAAAGGCGATCATCTCCGAACCGGCCAGTGGGGCCAGCGCGGTTTTCCATTCCGCTATTTTGGCTTTCAATCTTCCTTCGAAAGCGGCTCGATTGGCCTCATAGTCGGCGGCGTTGGCCGGATCGATTTCCGAGAGGCGCCTGGCGATCGTTGCGGTCATGATAAGTCCATTCTCCGGCCCAAGCCAATAGTGGGGATTGCCCATGGCGTGAACGTCGCCCTGGGCCCGGGTTACGCCAGGCGCGGGCACATTCAAGATGCGAATGCCTTCCGACAGAGCGATTTCACCCTCGCCGCCCTTTGTCGCCTTTGCGTTGCCGGCCGCGTTGAGAAGGGGATCGCGCCAGGCTTCGAGATCGAGACCGCCGTTGACAAAGACATCCGCTTTCTTCAATTTCAGCACGTCACTCGGGCGGGGCTCCACGAAGTGCGGGTTAAACTGGGGCGGTGCGATGGAGTACACCTCGACATGCGCTCCCCCAACCTGCTGGACCAGGTCGCCAAAGGTACTGAGGGTTGCAACAACATTCAATTGGGCTTGAGCCGCGCCAGCGAAGGACACGGTAAAGATCAGTAAAGTGCGATACAGGTTCACGGTATTCTCCTTTAAACTACTTAATAGCGTGCTGGTGCCAGCCTACGGAAAAGGTCGCTTGAAGTCGGAGTTGGTCATCGTCCAGTCCGTTCGCATAGTCCAGGTGATCATACTGGAGGCGCCACTGGGCAAATTCGCTCTGGTGAAGGGTAATCCAGGCGCTGACCGACGTTTCGTCATCATTCGGATTTGGTCGAAATACGCTGTAGGGGTCGTTCTCGGGATCTGCTCCCGTCAGCGCGTAGGGGTCGTAATCAGCAACTTCGGCGTAGTCGTAGCGCGCGCCGAAGCTCCAGCGCTGGGTGGCACGGAAGTTGGCCAGCAGATAGTAGCCCCAGAGTTGGGATTCCGCATAAGGCGTCAGAGCGCGGTCCCGGTCCTGAAACAAAGACTCCGCCTGCAGGGTCAGCGTGCGATACTGGCCAAATTTGTGCTGGTATTCCGCATCAAGGCCCCAGCCGAGCACATCGGCTTCATTGTTCGAAGCGTCCCCGCTACCGGCCAGAAACGTGCCACCCAGGGAGAGAGCATCATTCGGTGAGAGGGACAATTCATTGCGCAGCCGGGCAAAATAAGTGGGGTGTTGGCGCGATTCACCAAAGAGCGTTCCGCCCTCGCCCGATCCCCCTTCACTCAGGCCCCAGCGCACCTGCTGGGTCAGCTTGTCGTTGAACTGGGGCAGAAAGCGGCTGAATTCCACACCCGTTCGGAACAAACCCTCGGCGCCGAGGTATCGGCGGATCATGAGGGGCTCGTCCACGGTGAACAACTGGTCCCGGTGCTTGGGGTTGGAGAGGCCGATGGGCAGACGGAAGCGACCCACGCGGCCCCAGAGTTCCAGCGGAAGCTCCGAGTAGGAGGCGTAAGCTTCTTCGATGTCCACATCCTCGAAGTCCGAGAAGGTGATTGTCGCGTCGAGGCGGGCGTAGGGGTCGATATTGTGGCCGATATTCAGCTCGATTTCGCGCACGCTGAAACGGTCGAAGCCTTCATCCTCCTGGGCATCGTCCGGCGAGTCCTCGGAAAGATTGCCGACCACGTCAAACACGACGCCAATGTCGGGATTCAAACTTGGCGCGGCCGGAGCGGGCGGTGGTGGTATGGCGGCCACATCCTGCTGGATGATTTCCTGCCCCTCCTTGAGGGTCTTGTTCTCGGCCTCCAGTGTCTCGATTCGGCTGTTGAGTTGCTCCATGGTTTTGGTCAGTGCTTCAACTTTTTGAACCAAAACCTCCACCGTCTTATCGGTCTGGGCTCGGGCCCCCGCGCATGCCATAAGCAGCGCCAATGCAAGTATAATTCGCATGATATCCTCCCATAGGCGCCCGCGCTCCGGGATAACGCAAGGGAGACCCGCAGACGGACGAGGGATGTTGCTTCAGGTAGTTTTCCAAAGGTTGTAGGGGAAACTACGCAACGGGAGGGGCGCGCAGGCCGCACGCAAGGCGATGATACTGATTGCCTGGAAGGGAATTTTCAGGTACGCCGGGCGTCAGAAAAGTTTGGGTAATATCGACGGTGTGGAGTTCCAGCACCGCGCCATCGCAGCCGCCCAGAAGAATTTCCAGGTTGCACGCGCAACACGGATTCTCGTCAGGGCCTTTCACGTGGCAACGATGATTGTGGTCAAAGCCGACGACGATGGAGGCGCAAAGCACCAGACCCGCAAGCACGGGTACGACACATTGCACAATCTTTCGGCGGAGATATTCCATGAGGAAAGCATAGCAAGCGCCGCGGAACCTGTCAATGAAACTGCTTGGCGACCAGTCCGTAGCCCGAAGCCACGTGGGGCCGGGAGGCGCGCCCAGTTGCGTTCCCCGGTTCCCCTGGGGTTAAATTCCATGTTTCTTCGACTCCGTTCTTTCAGGCTCCAACCCTGACCAGGATATGCTATGCGCTCGAATCGAATACTTGCGACCCTCATCGTCCTTTGCCTGTCCGCCACGCTTCAGGCGCAGACGCCCTCCGAGAAGGCCCTGGCCGATCTGGCTACCGTCAACCAAGCCATGGCGGAAACCTTCACCCACGACCGCCTCACGCTGGACGATGGCACGCGCCTGGCCTGGCACACGCGTGACGCGAGTGGCCCCACGCTGGTCCTCATTCCAGGAAGCTGGGGGGACTACCTCGTGTACAACCGTCTTGCCGCTCATCTCGATCCGAACCTGCGCATCATCATCGTCGAATTGCGCGGGCATGGCGAGAGCACGCCGGCAACGCTGAATGGAACCATGGATCTTTTTGCAGATGACGTGCTGAAGGTCATTGACCATTTGGCGATGGAGCGCTACTACATCGGCGGACACAGCATCGGCGGCATGCTCGCGGTTGAAATCGCGGGGCGCAATCCGAAAGGACTTGTCGGCTCCATTCCCATCGAGGGCTGGACGCACCACACCGTGCAGAAAAACGCCTTTGGGCACCTGCCGGAGTTTCCCCTCTCCCCGGAGCATGAGGCGGAGCGCCACGCGAACCGGGAGCGGGGCCTGGCGCGCCTGACCGAAGCCGAGCGGCAGGACTTCGGGACCGTGTGGCGCACGTGGGACGGAAACGACGCATTGAAGAAGACCAGAGTGCCCATGCTGCAAATCTGGGGCGATCGCAATATGAGCCCGGTGCCGGATCGGGCCACCATGCAGATTCCCGAGCGCGAGAGCATCGAAATGGCGTGGATCCCGAATGCCTCCCACGCCCTGCTGGTGGAGCAGCCCGAGTCCGTTGCCAGCGCGATCAATGCCTTCATTCAGAAAGTGGAGACAGGCGTCACCGCGCCTTCGTCAGCAGCTCCCGCGTCAGGAACGCCATAATCAGCCCGTCGCGTTCTTCGCCCCTGCCTTCATAGCCGCAGGCCACCTCGCAGGGGACGCCGGCCGCGTCCAGCTTTTCTTTCAGCGCGAATCCAAAGCGTGGATGGTGGATGCCAATGCGCAGCGAGGTCACCGGCTCGTCCGGGGCGCTGTTGTAGGTCATGAGCACGGGCGGATCATCCTGGCTCACATGGGTGATTGCAGCCACCTCCCCCATGAGCCGTGACTTTTCTTCGGGGAGCCGATCGATTTCCGAAGGCTTCACGCCGAAGAGATAACCCAGCGCGGGATGCTCCCACGTCGCCATTTCGGGGATCAGCGTGCGTATGAAACGGGGATCATAGGAACACTGTCCATTTTTTCCACCGCCATGCACGAGAGGCGCGTGGACTGACGCAGCACCGGGTCGTCGCTGCCGGGATCGGCGAGATCGTCGTGCAGCCCCAGCCACAGTGATATACCCGCGCCGGCCGAATCACCATTCGCAGCCATCCGCGCCGGGTCTATGTTCCACTCCGCCGCATTCAGGCGAATAAACTGTATCGCTCGCGCCGAATCGAGAAACGGAGCCGGAGCAATGGCCTCATCCGTCAGGCGATAGGTGATCGCGGCCACGGAAATGCCCGATGCCAGACAGGCGCTCAGCAGCCGGTTGCTGACTTTCTTGTTTCCACCGCGAAACCCGCCGCCATGGATCGACACCAGCATGGGCGCGGGCGTGTCACTTCTCGCCAGCCACACATCCATCACGTTGCGCTTGTACGGGCCATAAGACACATTCGCGTGCGTCGGCGCGACCACTGGTACGAAGGGTATCTCTGGCTGGGGTTTCAGCAGTTGCTCGCGGAAGAAGGCGATAGTCGCGGTCCAGGCCTCGTCTTTCACTTTCCCCGAACCGCGAATGTTGTGGCCTCCTTCGTCGAAAATCAGGAGCCGACTTTCCGGTCGCACGACCTTCATGGCGTCAAACATCCGCTGCGATTGGGTCCACGCCACGGTGTTGTCGTCCTTGCAGTGAACCAGAAGCATGGGGGCATCGCCATCGGAGACGTGGAAGCAGGGTGACGCCTGTTTCCATCGGGAACTGTCAGGGGCATAGGGTTCACCGATCCACTCGCCATTCGTCTGGCGCTTCTCCGCCGTGTTTGCAATGGCGTTGGTCTCGCGAAAGCGTTCGATGAAATCAAAGACGCCCGCGAAAGTCACAGCGGCCTGGACCCGACTTGATATACCGGCGTTACCGCCTTCGCCCTCGAGTTCCGGATCGTCCGATACGGCAAGCATTCCCGCCAGATGGCCACCCGCCGATTGACCGAAGGCGCCGATGCGCGCCGCGTCAATCTTGTACAGGCCCGCTTTGGCGCGTAGAAATCGCACCGCCGCTTTCGTGTCGTGGACCGCCGCGGGAAAGGGATCGTCCGGACGACCGCGATAGCCGATGCTTGCCGCCGCGAAGCCCGCCTCGGCGAACTGGCGGGCGGCATCGCCGAACTTTTCCTTCACCTGCGGGCGGAATCCGCCGCCGGGGATGACTACGATGCAGGGCACGGGGTCTGCGATGTTCCGTGGCACGTAAAGGTCGAGTTGGAGTTTTTCATCGCTATAGGCGGCAAACTCGAGGTTGCGATGGACCGCCATCGTATCGCTCAGCGATTCCGGGGTTGGCGTATCCACAGCCAGCAGTGCCCATAAGGGCAGGAGAAGCAGGTTCATGGCGGTGACTCCCTGTGCGTTGCCTTTCCGTCATTGTAGAGGCGGCGCGGCGAAGCGTCAACCGTCGCGGTTTGCCTGCGGGCTACAAGTGCTCTTTAAAGTAGGCAATCGTCGCAGCCCAAGCTTCGCCCTTAACCTTTCGATTGTCGCGAATGTTGTGCCCGCCTTCGTCCAGCAGCAGGAGCTTGCTCTCGGGACGAGTCGTCTTCATCGCTTCGTACATCTGTTCGGACTGAGACCAGGGCACCATGGAGTCCTTGCGTGAATGCACAAACAGGATGGGCGCGTCATCGGGGGTAATGTAGTTGATCGGTGATGCCTTGGCCCACAAAGCGCGGTTCTCGTCCAGCGGCCCGCCGATCCAGAGCCGGTTGAAGGCGCGCTTCGCGATGGAGCCGCCCTCCTTCTCGCCTCCTTCGCCGCGAATGAAGTCGAAGAGGCCGGAGAAGCAGACGGCGACTTTCACACGGCTCGACACACCGGCATTGCCGCCATCGCCCTCCAAATCCGCTGCGTCTGAACTGACGGCCAGCATTCCGACAAGATAGCCACCCGCGGACTGGCCGAATGCGCCGATCCGCTCGGGGTCGATGTTGAGTGTTGCGCCATTGGCCCGCATGAAGCGCACTGCCGCCTTCGCATCTTCAACGGCGGCAGGAAAGGCATGGCCCGGCCAGCCGCGATAGCCGATGCTGGCGGCCGCGAAGCCGGCCTCCGCGAGTGTTCGGGCCTCATCCTTGAATTTCTTTGCTTCCTGGGCGAGGAAGGCGCCACCGGGAATTACCACAATGGCGGGCAGCGGACCTTTCGCGTCCCGTGGCACGTATAGATCGAGGGCGAGGGCGGTGTCGTCGTAAGTCGCGAATTCGATAGCGCGATAGACCATGACCGAATCGTTGATGGATTGCGGTGCGGGCAGCGTGACCCCGAGGATCGTCAGCATGGGAAGCAGCAGGGATGTCATGGGAAATGTCCTCTCGATTCAGGCGCCATTCTGACACACAGCGGACGCCGGGGCAATCCAGCGCAACGGATGGGTACGGGGACCACGCTCCTTTCGCGCAACGATTCCGACTTCCACGGGGACATGCCGTCGCGCCGACGTGGGCCGCGCTTGAATGAGCGGACGTGCGTGCCGCAGTGCCGAGTTCCCTTTGAGGGAGGCCCGTGCGGCGGTACGTCCCGATGACCGGATGATCTCCCTCCCGCCGGTGAACTACACTGAAGATTGTTGTCCATCCATCCATTCCCGGAGTTCGCCGTTCCCATGCAGTTTACCCTCGTCCTACTCTCCACCATCGCTTCTGCCGCCTGGCAACATCCCGCCGGCATGATCACCGACGCCACCATCGCGGAAATTCGGCAGAAGACGGAATCCCAGGCCTGGGCGCGCGATGTGTACGACACCCAAAAGCGCGCGGTACAGCCCTGGGTCGATCTGTCCACGGAAGAACTTCGCGGAATCTTCCCAACGGAGGGCGGCAACGTTTACCACAACTTTTCCTGCCCCACGGATCGCGTGACCCTTGAATTCGATCCCTTCAATCCCAATTCCTTCCACTGCGGCGCCTGCAAGCAGACGTTTGCGCCGGAGGTGGACTCGGGGGTCTACGAAGTGTCGGATCGTTATCACGGCGATCTCTATGACGGGTGGGTCTGCCTGTTTCACATCACGCTGACCCAGCGGGTGGTGGAGATGGCGCTGATCGGGCGTATGGAGGGTGCCGCGCGTTTTCTCGATCGCGCAACAGAGCTGCTGCTGCTCTATGCGGAGCGGATGCAGGCGATGCCGTGGCGACCCGGCAAAGATCTTTCTCCCGACATGCCCACGTTCCGACAGTACGGCAGCATCTTCACCTATCACCGCGAGGGTGACAACAAGATCCTTTTCGATCTCGCCCAGGCCTACGAGCTGCTGCGGGATCGCATGACACCCGAACAGCGCGCGCGGGTGGAGGTCCACGCGATTCAACGCCTACTCGACGATGTCATGCTTGAGCCGATATACCTCTACGACCACAACAACGTATACCAATGGCATCGCACCATCGTGCAGGCGGCCCTGGCGCTGGAGCGCGACGACCTGATCGACTGGTCCTTCGGTTATGGCGACTACAGCCGCGAGAAACTGCCCGAACACCGCAGCATGAACCGGATTCTGGCCACCCACTTCAATCCGGATGGCGCCTTCTGGGAGCTGGCCTCGGGTTACCACCTCTATCCGGTCAACCACCTCTGTGAGTACGCGGTGCTCTCCCATCACGTGTCAAAAATGGATCCCGAGCGCTTCCCGCCCGAACGCTACGACCTCACCCGGCGCGAGAGCGCGGGAGGGAAGGCAATTCACAATGCCCTTACGTGGTTTCTCTCCATGGCCATGCCCGACCGCACCATGACCATCATCGGCGATTCCACCAAGTCCCGCTCGGGCATGGAGAATTATGTGTCCACGGCGGAAGTGGGTTATCGCTATTTCGACATCAAGGCCGTCGGGGATTATCCCCGATTTCGCGACGGGGCGCGCTCGTGGGATGGCCTCCTCTATGGTGCGCCGGAAATCGCGCAGCATACGTTGCCCTTCACCAGTTCGAACCTCTCCAGTGGCTGGGTCTCGTTGCGCAATGAATGGAAGGGGAACCGCGTCTGGGTCGGCCTCAACGCGTTGATCAAAGGCGGGGGCCACCAGCACGCCGATCACCTGAGCCTGACCCACTTCGCGCACGGCGAACTGCTCGTACTGGAGAAGAGCGTGCCCTACAACGAGCAGAACCTGCGCGTGCTGGGCACCCAGACTCCCGCGCACAATACGGTTACGGTCGACTTTAAGTCGGGGCCCCAGGGCGAAGCGCTCACGCCGGAGCAGACGCCCATGATCGCGTATTTTCATGCGGGACCCATCGCGCAGTTTTCCGAGGTGCACGGCGACAAGCTTTATCCACAGGCGCCGGTGTATCGGCGATCCGTGGCGGTCGTGGAAGATCTCATCGTCGATTGCTTTCGCGTGGAGGGCGGCGAGACCCACGACTGGATCGTTAACCACGCCGGCCCTGCTCCCACGCTCTCCCTGCCCGTAGAGCCCGGATCGTTCACACCGGAGACCTGGATCGCGGGCGGCTCGGGCCAGGTGCTCGTGGCGACGTCGGACGACAAGTGGACCGCTCAGTGGCCGGTGAAGGAGGTGACCTCGCGCCTGACCATGCTGGGCGCGCCAGCGACCCAGGTGTTCGCGCTGGAGACCTATCCGCTGGACAACGCCGTGATCACGGAGGCTTATCCCCCGACCCAGACGCTCTGCGTGCGGCGCACGGACAACGCGCCCTTCCTGGCGGTATGGGACAGTTGGAAGGAGATACCCAATCTGCAATCAATAGACAACGCACGGAATCGGGCGGATGCCTTGCGATTGGTCACGACGGACCACACCTATCACATCGCCTTCGGGCCGGGGGTTGCGGAGTTCGGCGATGGGCTTCGCCTCGTAAGTGATGGGGCGTTCACGCTGGTGCGGGATCGCAACGCGGTGACGCTGGTACATGGGACGGTGATGGCCATTGGTGGATCGGAGGGAACATCGACACTGCGAACGACTGCGCCCGCCACGATATCCGTGCAATGG
>JBHEKR010000377.1:0-3807 GCA_041859365.1 Candidatus Hydrogenedentales bacterium | reverse complement strand
GATCGGATAGCGACAATACCAGCGCACCGCCCACAGGATCACATCACCCTGGAAATGGCGCCACTTGAAATCCGTCATCGTTCCGTCCGTCCAATCTCCGCCAAGCATGCTCAAGCTTCACGATTTTTGCAACAGAGCCGGGCTGCGAACCATGATGGCGCACGGTAACAGGCACCCGGCCAAAGAGCGTATCAAGCTCGGCGTCCCGGTCGTGGGGATTGGTGGCGGTGATGATCGGCTCGGGCATGGGATATTGCGTTTCGATGCCGTCGATCTGCTCCGAATTGAAAACCGTGTAGCGTTTCAGGAACGCGACCTGCCGCCTGCCGGCCTCGCCCTGTTCGCTGCTCGCTTCGCCGCCTTTGCCGTCGCCCACCACGATCTTGTTGGCATAGACCACGGTTGATCCCTTCTCGCCCTTGCGGACACAGCCGCCCAGCGCGAGCGCCTGTTTGAAGGTCAGCCAATGCGGGGAGGCATAGCCCTTGGTCATGGAGGCCACCCACAAGGTCAGGACGTTGATGCCGCGATAAGGAACCCCGGTCGAGCGCAGCGGGATATTGGGGGCCGTGCTGCCGTTCCATGATTTGGACCAAGGCCGGGTGCCAGCCTCGATCATGGCAATCATCTGGTCGGTGATCTCCTGATAGACGTCGGCCCGGTTGTCGGTGATGCGTCCCATGATTTCGTCCTTTCCTGTTCAGGCTGAAAGCCGCTTGCTCTGCGGCATGCGGCTCTGCCTTTCCGGCGAGGAACGGGATGGGGAGGGAGGGCGAGAATCTTGCTCCTGGCGCGGGCGAGCCGCCCTAGCGCGGCCGATGCCTTCAGGGCGTCGGGTGCCGCGCTTGGCGGATTACACGGGGAACATGATTGTCGTTCGGGGACGAAAGGGCAGTAGCCCTTGGTGTTCCCTCAAGCGTGCGGGCCTCCGGGGGAGGGTCGCAAGCGCCTAAGAAGGCAATACCGCGCCATGGCGCGGCAACAGGGGTGCGCCACGTGGCACACCCCTTGCGCGAGGATCGTCACCCGAATGGGCTGAGACGCCGGCCCGGTGGCTCGGTCGGTGCTCGCGCCGATAGAGCCGTGCCCGCGAGGGCCGCGCCCTGTGGGATGCTCCTACGCTCGAAGCGATCCCGGTGAGATAAGAGAAGGTCCCTCTGCACCCTGAAACACGAAGGCCGCCCCTTGCTGCCAAAGCGACAGCGGCGACGGCCATGGTGTTTTTCACTTTTACCTATGAACCCACCGCAGCACGCGGCGCTGGTTCAGCGCAACGAACCTAGTCCTCGTCATCGTCCTCATTGAGCGCGCCCATCAGATCGGCAACGGTAGCGAACCGCTCCACCCGGCCTTCGGAAGCATCGCGCATCGCAGCCTGGGTGGCGGCATTGGGAACGCGAATGTCAAAGGGCAGGTTCTTGTCGGAGGCCACGCGCACCAGCATCAGCCGAATGGCGTCGGACACAGACAGGCCCATCCCCGCAAGAACTGCGCTGGCTTCCTTCTTCAGGTCGGAATCAATCCGAGCACGGACTACGTCTGCCGCTGCCACTTCACTTACCCCACATAATCACTTGAGCCACAATGTAGCTACAAATCCTAAATGGTCTCCTAACGCCGGAGTGTCAATAGCACTACCCCTCTCTGCACTCTCCCGGGAGCACGTGAAGCACATGCAGCACGTGGGAGGACTATAAGCACCCATGAGCACAGTGGGGTCAGGTCATAACCACCTGAAAACACGCCAAAAACCACCCTCCGTAAAAAACATATGTTGCACAACCAAATTTCAGTTGCAGCATATCGGGTCATTTCGCATGGTCTAAGTGCAACGAGCGCACATCCGATGCTGCGCGAGTAAATACCTAAGTCATTGAAATATTACGATAAATCTCGCATAACCCGTTTGTCGCCGCGATCAGGCGGCGACATGAGGAGTTAAATACATGACGACGACCAGGGAGGCGAGTGCAATCACGAAAAAGCAGCTTGCCCTGCGCGAGCTGCATTGGCCCGGCAAGGAGGACATGCTGTGGCATCGTCTCGCTAACAAGGGGTTCGCAACGATCCCCAAGACGATGCCTATGATCCTCAAAATCATGGACGACATGACCAAGGGGGCGCCGGTGTCCTCTACCTATCTGACGTTGTGGTGCCACACGTGGGACAACTCATTCGTCGTGCTGAACAAGCACGGCGACATGTCGACCGCGTCAGGCTTCGGCGGCCAGCGCGGCGAACACACCTGGGCCAACCGGATGAAGAAACTTCAGGAACTGAAGTTCATCGACATCAAGCCGGGCAAGTCCGGGGCGATGGGCAATGCGATCATCTGGAATCCGCACCTCGTTTTGCGGTGGCACAATTCGATTAAGACGCCGGGCCTGACGCAGACAAGCTATGCAGCGCTGGTAGAAATGGCGTTGGAAATCGGTGCAAAGGACATGCTCGACCCGTGGACGCCGGCGCCACCTGACGCCTCGGCTCCGCCCCCCCCGCCGCCACCTCCACCACCTCCACCACCTCCGGCTCCTGCAGCCCCAGCGCCGCAAGCGACGCCAGAGGCGCCCGCCACGGGAGAGGCAAAATGAGACCAGTAGAGATCACGGGCCGGTTCAAACGCGATTACAAGCGTGAGAAGCGATCCGACGCCGGCCTCGATGCCATTTTCCAGCTGGTCATCGACATGCTGGTGATGGATGAAGTGCTGCCGCCCAACCTGTCCGATCATTCGCTGACCGGCGAGTGGAAGGGATACCGGGATTGCCATATCAAGCCCGACCTGGTGCTGATCTACCGCAAGACCGAAGAAGCACTCGTCCTGGCCCGTATCGGTTCGCACAGCGAACTTTTCGGATGACCCGAGCGCCGATCCGGGGCGAAGGCGACGGCCGCATAGCAGGCCCGTTGTCTCGCCCCGCAGGGCGCACCGATCCTATCCAACATCAGTATATACGCTGGGCAGCCACCTCCAGCACACGCCGAAGGCAGGCATGGGCCGCTGCCGGGGCGGGAAGGTCGTGCGGGGCCAAGCCAGGATAACGGAAGCATTGCATGGCGTGCGGGCAATCGAGCGCGTCGATCGTCGCATGGTCGTTTGCTGAGATAGCTACGCCAAGATCGAGCGACCCGCGATCGATCGCCCTGCAACATCGGTGCAGGCTATGGCCCATCAACATAAGCCGCTCTTCGTCCCAACCATCGGCGATCAGGATCGCTTTCAGCGCAAGTTCGAGACCATGCGCAACCAGCGCGAAATAGGCCATCTCCGCAGCGTCTGGCCGATTGATCAAGAGGATGCGGCCCGCCGCATCGGCATAGTCTTTGGCGAAGGCCAGATAGCGAACCGCGCGTTCTGGTTCCGGTCTGCTGATCACTCCGGCCATATCCAGCCCCCACCCAGCGAGGCGGCAAAAGCCATGGTGATGCCGATCGTGCCGACAAGGCCGGCGAGCGCCACGAACGCGAACAGCCTTGTTCGCGCGCGAAAGCGCCCGCGGGTGATGCTGACTGCAGAGCCTATCGCAGCGGCCAGAAGCAAACCCGGCCCCAACTCATAGAGAACCAGGCCGAGCAGGCGGTTGGGAAGCAGATACGGCATGTCGCGGATGATGCGCCCAAGCAGGACCGCGCCAACCACCAGAGAGCTGGCTCTGTTGCAAAAATTGTGAAGCTTGAGCATGCTTGGCGGAGATTGAACGGATGGAGCGATGACGGATTTCAAGTGGCGCCATTTCCAGGGTGATGTGATCCTGTGGGCGGTGCGCTGGTATTGTCGCTATCCGATCAGCTATCGCGACCTTGAGG
>JBHEKR010000275.1:0-13553 GCA_041859365.1 Candidatus Hydrogenedentales bacterium | reverse complement strand
CCGCTTTCTGCAGCATTCCGCGTGCGGACTGGGCAGCATCGCGCTGCACCAGTTGCTCGCGGGCGAGGGGCGCGCGGGCGAGGTGCAACCACCGGCTGCCCTGCGCCACCTTGCGCCCCGGGCTAAGAACGTCATTTTTCTGTTCATGGCCGGCGCGCCCTCCCAGTTGGATCTGGTGTCGCACAAGCCGGTGATGGCGAAGTACCACGGGACGCCCGTTCCCGCCGAGATGCTGGCCTCGCTGAACGATCCGCTGATCAAGAGCACGGCGCAGGTGTTTGCGAGTCCCCGCACCTTTTCGAAGTATGGCGCGAGCGGCATGGAGTTTTCCGACTACCTGCCCCACACCGCCACGGTGGCGGACGAGTTGTGCATGATTCACTCCATGCACACCGATGTGAGCAACCACGATCCGGCCCAGCTCATCATGAACTGCGGCGTGTCGCGCTTCGGCTTTCCTTCCATGGGTTCCTGGGTGAGCTACGGCCTTGGCAGCGAGTGCAAGGACCTGCCCGGATTCATCGTGCTTACCTCCGATTCCGGCAAGGGCATCGACGGCGGATCGGCCAACTGGGCCAATGGCTTTCTGCCGTCGGAATATCGCGGTGTGAATTTTCGCAATGTGGGCGAGCCGGTCTTGTATTTGTCGAATCCGGCGGGGGTGAGTCGGGAGACCCAGCGTGCGCGACTGGATGCCATTGGCGATCTGAACCGGATGCATCAGGCCGAGACGGGCGACGTGGAAATTGCGTCGCGCGTGGCGGCCTACGAGATGGCCTTCCGCATGCAGCTTTCCGCGCCGGATCTCCTGGATTTTTCGACGGAGTCCGAGGCGACCCGCGCAATGTATGGCGTGGAGAACGAGACCACGCGGTCCTTCGGAACAAACTGCCTCCTTGCGCGGCGCATGGTGGAGAAGGGCGTTCGCTTTGTACAGTTGTATCACTCGACGTGGGACGACCACTCCGACCTGAACGTCAACCTCAAGATTAACTGCGACATGACGGACCAGCCCTGCGCTGCGCTCATCCGGGACCTGAAGCAGCGGGGCATGCTGGAAGAGACCCTGGTGATATGGGGCGGAGAGTTCGGTCGCACGCCGATGAACGAGGTGCGGCGCGGTAACACGCCGGGCAAAGAAGGCCGTGATCATCATCCCTTTTCCTTCAGCATGTGGATGGCGGGTGGGGGCGTGAAGAGCGGTGCGATCTTTGGCGAGACGGACGAGCTGGGCTATCAGGTCGTGCGCGATCCGATTCATGTGCATGATTTGCAGGCTACGATATTGCATTGTCTCGGGGTGGATCATACGAAACTCACCTATCGGCATCAGGGTCGAAATTACAGGTTGACCGATGTGGCGGGCAATGTCGTGACGCAGTTGCTGGCGTAGGGCTGACCACGGATTGCGCGGATGACACGGATGGATAAGGGGCGCGGATACAGTCTTTGAACGCGTTACCACGGAGGATCGTGGAACGTGCGGCTTCGGGCACGGAACATCTGATTTTAATCACCGGGCGACGAGAGTCTGCCGAAAGAGGGAATATCAATGAGAGTCATTGCTTCGTACGTTTTGTGCCTTATTGCCGTCGTGTACATCCTGCCGGCGCACGCCCAGCACTGGCCCCAGTTTCGCGGTGCGGATTCGCGGGGCGTGCTGGACAGCGAAAAGCTGCCGACGACGTGGTCGGCGACGGATAATGTGGCGTGGAAGGCCGATATTCCTGGGCGGGGCTGGTCTTCGCCGGTCGTGTGGGGCAATCAGGTTTTCCTTACGAGCGTGGTGAGCCTGGGACCGACGGAGGAGCCGAAGAAGGGCCTGTATTTTGGCGGCGATCGGAAAGACGCGCCGGATTCTATCCACCAATGGAAAGTCTATGCCCTGGATCTCGCCACGGGCAAGCTCAACTGGGAGAAACAAGTTCACGAGGGTAAACCGGACGCGCCGCGACATTTGAAGAACAGTTACGCATCCGAGACGCCGGTAACGGACGGCGAGCGACTCTACGCCTATTTCGGAGGTGTGGGCCTGTTCTGTTTTGACCTTGCGGGGAATCCCGTGTGGGAGAAGCGCATCGCGCCACAGAAGATGGCCTACGGCTGGGGCACAGCGGCATCGCCCATCGTGGACGGCGACCGGCTTTATCTGATCAACGACAACGAGGAGGCGTCTTATCTCCTCGCGCTGGACAAGAAGACCGGGGACGAGATCTGGCGCGTCGGCCGGGAAGAGGGGAGCAACTGGTCCACGCCGTATATCTGGAATAACAGTGTGCGCACGGAGATTGTTACGCCTGGCTCGGACGCGGTACGTTCGTATGACCTGGAGGGTAAACTGCTCTGGTCGCTTACGGGCATGTCCTCGATTACCATCGCCACGCCCTATGCCGAGGGCGACTTGCTTTACGTCAGTTCTGGCTACGTGGGTGACAAAGAGCACCGGCCAATTTATGCGGTACGTCCCGGCGCTTCGGGGGACATTTCGCTGGCCGAGGGGCAGACCAGTAGCGAATTCATCGCTTGGAGCCACAACCTGGCCGCCCCCTACAACCCGACGACGCTGGTCTATCGGGACCGGCTTTATGTCCTCTATGATCGGGGCACGGTGAGCTGCTACAACGCCAAAGACGGCACACCGATCTACGAGAAGGCGGAGCTGCCCAAGGGGGCGGGCTACACGGCATCGCCCTGGGCGAGCAATGGGATGGTTTTCTGCTTGAACGAGGATGGCGTGACGCACGCGTTCAAGGCGGGGGATGCCTTCGAGGTGGTGGCCTCCAACGTGCTCGATGAGAACGACATGGGCATGGCCACGCCCGCCTTGACACCAGAGCGGCTGCTGCTTCGGACCGCGTCGCGGATGTACGCGATTGGCGGCGGCAGTTGACAGTTGACAGTTGACAACGGGGGGGCTGAGTCGTCCTTGATGTTGTTGGTAAGTCGTTGTTCTGTTTGGCTTTAAGGGTTTTGTGTCGGGCGCGTGGCATCAAATCCTATTTTGTGGGGAAGTTTTTGGCAACCTTGGGGTACTAAGCCTTTCAGACACCCAACTGCTGCGGTGTTGGCGCAAACGAGTTCCATTGCTGCCTGAGCAGGCGGCCAAGGAGATTGAAACCATGTCTGAACGTGTATTGAACCGGAACCGCGCATTGCTTCGCGGCCTCGTGATCGGCGCTTTCGCTGTTACGGTGGCCGGCATTTCGGCCGTGGCTCAGCCGGGTGGTGGCCCTGGCGGCGGTGGCCCCGGTGGCCCCGGCGGTGGACTTCCTCCCGAAGTGATGGCGAAGGTGGAAGCGGCTCAGGCGCAGGCCGTGGCGGCTTCGCTGACGCTGGACGCGGAGAAGTCGGGCAAATTGGCGGAGGCCTACACCGCCGCGCGCAAAGCCGCGGCGGGGAGCCGTCCCGAAGGCGGCGGTGGTCGGGGTGACTGGGAGGCGATGTTGAAGGCCCAGGAAGAGAATCGGACCAAGATGCAGGAATCCTTCAAGGCCTTCCTGGATGAAGCGCAGGCGAAGGAAGCGGCGGCGATTCTGGGCGGCAACGCCCGGCAGTGGGATCGCCTCGTGGCGGTGATTCTCGGGTTTGGCCTGGAAGAGGCCAAGCAGGCGGAAGCGCTGGGTCACACGGTCGCGTATATTAAGGCGTCGGTGAAGGCCCGTGAAGACAATGCGGGCGCGGGTAATTTTGACGGCGTTCGCACGGCGATGGCCGCCGCGAAGAAGACGCTGGACGATGCCATCGCGCCGCTGCTGAACGACGCCCAGAAGGCGGAGTGGACCGAAAAGACGTCGCGCGGACCGCGTGGCGGCGGCGGTCGTGAACGCCGTGGCGAAGGTGGTCCCGAGGGCGGCCCCGGCGCCGGTGCGCCTCCTGCAGCGCAGTGATCGATTGAACGGAATAGCCAACAAACTATTGCTGAAATAGACGGCCCTCACTCCCCGGGTGTCACTTGAGACACCCGGGGCGTTGAGGCAAAAACGTTAACGAGGTATATGTACTGTGAAATCCCCTCTGCTTCAAGGCAAAAACCGGCGGACCGTGGGCATCATTTTTGGTGCGGCGGTTTTTCTCTCCCTGCTGTATGTGGTTCTGGGCCAACGTTACGACACGGCCGAGGGATCGGTGAAGAAGTCCGAGGTGTTCACGGTGCGCGAAGGTCCGTTGACCATCAGCGTGACTGAAGAGGGCACGATCAAGGCCAAGGATCAAATCATCCTTAAGAATGAGGTGGAAGGTCAGGCCCAGATCATCTTCCTCATTGAAGAGGGCACGGTGGTGAAGGAGGGGGATCTGCTGGTGGAACTGGACGCGAGCCAGCTTGTGGACAACCGGGTGGACCAGTTGATTCAGGTGCAGAATTCCGAAGCGACTTTTATCAGCGATCGCGAGAATCTGGAGGTGGTGAAGAACCAGGCGGAGAGCGACGTATCCGCCGCGAAGCTTGCGGCTCAGTTTGCCCAGGAAGACCTCACGAAGTACGTCGAGGGCGACTACCCCATGTTGATCAAGGAGGCGGAGGCGAAGATTGCCCTGGCGCTTTCCGAAGAGAGCAGGACGAAGGAGCAGCTTCAGGGCTCGAAGCGCCTGCTGGACGAGGGCTTCCTGACCTCCATCGAATACGACGAGGACAAGGCGCTGGCCGAGCGCGCCCAGCTTGATCTGGAACTCGCTCAGTCGTCCCTGAATCTTTTGAAAGAGTATACGTACAAACGGCAGATGACGGAATTGCAGAGCGCGATCGAAGAGGCGGACCGCGCGCTGCGGCGTGCCGAATTGAAGGCGGGGGCCGACGTGGTGCAGGCCGAAGCAAAGCTGCGCGCTGGCGAATCCGAATTTTCGCGGCAGAAAGACAAGCTGGCGAAGCTCGACGAGCAGATCAAGAAAGCGAAGATTTATGCGCCGACGGGCGGCCTGGTGATCCATGCGACGACGGCCGAAGGGGGAGGATGGCGCAGCCGGAATGAGCCCTTGGATGAAGGGCAGACGGTGCGCGAGCGCCAGGAGTTGATCTATCTGCCTACGGCCAACGAAATGACGGCCGAGGTGCGGGTGCACGAGTCCAACCTGAACAAGATCAAGGCGGGTATGGGCGTGAAGATTACGGTCGAGGCGCTGAACGGGGCGACCTTCACGGGATACATCAGCCGTATCGCGCCACTGCCCGACGCGCAGAGTTCGTTCATGAATCCGGACTTGAAAGAATACGTTACGCAGATCGAAATCGAGGGCGCCACACCGACGCTGCGCACTGGGATGACCTGCGAAGCGGAGATCATGGTGGCGAACTTCGAAAAGGCGACCTACGTTCCGGTTCAGTCCGTGTTCATGGTGAAAGGAAAGCCGACAGCCTTCATCAGCAAGGGCGAGGGCGACTACGAAGAGCGACCGGTGGAGATAGGACTAGACAACAATCGCATGCTCCAGATCGCTTCCGGCCTGAAGCCCGGCGAGAACGTGCTCATGACCCCGCCGCTGGATATTGCGGCCGTCGCGATTGAAGGTTCTTCGGACGAGCCCGGCACCGAGAGCAAGTTCATTGGCGCCCGCGAAGTTGCGGCGCCTGCGGCGAATGGCGCGCCCCGTGGCGAAGCTGGTGGAGAAGGTCGACGCGGTGGCGGTGGCGAGGGCGAAAAGCCTGCGGAAGGGGCGGCCCCCGCGCCAGCGGCCGCACCCGCGGCGGACGGCGGGATAGTTCCTCCTTCGGGCGGTCCCGGCGGTGGCAACGGTGCGGGACCAGGCGCCGGTCGCGGCGAAGGCGGTGGTGGATGGGGTGCGGACATGTCTGACGAAGAGCGCGCGAAGATGCGCGAGCGCTTCCAGAACATGACCCCGGAAGAGCGCGAGAAAATGCGCGAAGAGCGCATGAAGAACATGACCCCGGAAGAGCGGGAGGCGTTTGAAAAGCGTCGTCAGGAAAGGGCTAATCGTGACGGCCAGTCTCAGTAGTTTGATGGACGCCGCTGTCGCTCCCGAGCCCGGCGAAGCGATTATAACGTTCGATCAGGTGACCAAGCATTATGTGATGGGCAACAACGTGGTGAAGGCGCTGGACGGCGTCGATCTGCACTTTGACCGTCGCGGCTTTTACGCGATCATGGGATCCAGCGGCAGCGGTAAGAGCACGATGCTCAACTTGATCGGCTGCCTTGATCGGCCTACGACGGGTTCCTATACCCTGGAAGGGCGAAATGTGGGCACGCTGGACGACAACGAGCTGAGCGATCTGCGCTTGAAGTACATCGGGTTCATCTTTCAGAGCTTCAACCTGATTCCCCAGCTCACGGTGCGAGAAAATATCGCATTGCCACTGTTCTACCAGCAGAAGGACCCGCTTGAGCGGGCTCAGATTGCCGAGCACTACGCGAGGGAGGTGGGGCTGGAAGAGCGGCTCGATCACCGACCGACGGAGCTGAGCGGCGGACAGATGCAGCGCGTGGCAATTGCCCGCGCGCTGGCCAACAATCCCTCGCTCATTCTGGCGGACGAACCGACGGGTAACCTGGACTCGAAAACGGGCGCGCAGGTGATGGAGATTCTCACGGGCCTGAACGAGGCGGGGAAGACATTGATAATGGTGACCCACGAGCCGGATATCGCCGCCCACGCCAAGGTGGTGGTGCACATGAAAGACGGCAACGTGGAAGATGTGAAGACGCTCCGCCGATGAACAAGCTGTACCTGTATCAGAATATCGTGCTGGGTGTGAAGAATCTCCTGTTGCACAAGCTGCGCTCTTTCCTGACCATGCTGGGCATGGTGTTTGGTGTGGCGAGTGTGATCGCCATGTTGTCCATCGGCGAGGGCGCATCCGCCAAGGCTCTGGAAGACATCAAGAAGCTGGGCAGCACCAATATCATTGTCAACTCGGTCAAGCCCATCGAAGAGGCGCAGAGCAGCCAGAACAATCGCAGCTCGCGCAGCGCCAGCATCTACGGGTTGCTCTACAGTGACGTAGAACGCGTGAAGCGAACCTTTGAGGCCGTGACGGCCGTGGTGCCGGTGAAATCCCTCCGGAAGGAAGGCCGCCTGAACGATAAGTCGCTCGAGTTGCGCCTCGTGGGCACTTCGCCGCTGTGGTTTGATTTGGTCCAGCGTCCCCTGCTGGCGGGTCGGAGCATGACGGCACGGGACAACGATGATTTCGCGAATGTTGCGGTGCTGACCGAATACGGCGCGCGTCGTCTGCTGGCCACGAAGAGTACGATCGGCCAGTCGATCCGTCTCGGCGGCGAGTACTTTGAGGTGATCGGCATCGTGGAGAGTGAGGGCGCGGCCTCGGGCGATATTCAATCGCTGGATGAAAACGTGGATGCCTACATTCCCATTTCCGTGGCCAAAGGCCGCTTTGGCGACATGGTTACGGTGATGTCCACGGGCAGCTTCCAGCGCGAGGTGGTGGAACTCCACCAGATGATCGTGTCGGTGCGAACCAACGAGGAGGTGGAAGGGACGGCAAAGGCGCTGGAGACCATGTTGAGCCGTTTCCACACACACAAAGACTTCTCCATGAGCGTGCCGCTCACGCTCTTGCGACAGGCGGAGGCCACCAAGCGGACCTTTAATATCGTGCTCGGATCCATTGCCGCGATCAGTCTGCTGGTGGGGGGGATCGGCATCATGAATATCATGCTGGCCTCGGTTACCGAGCGGACTCGGGAGATCGGCGTGCGCCGGGCCATCGGCGCGCGGCGCGCCCAGATTATCCTTCAATTTCTGATCGAGACCGTGGTGCTCTCCGTCGCGGGCGGGCTGATCGGCATTGTTATCGGCTTCCTGATTCCCTGGGGCGTAACCTATTTTGCGGGTATGCCCACCATTGTGACCATGAGCAGTCTCGTGCTTTCGGCGGGTATCAGCGTGGCCATCGGGATTGTGTTCGGCCTGTATCCCGCCATTCGCGCCGCCAACCTTGACCCCATATCGGCCCTCCGCCATGAATAGTTCTCTGTATCGATTGAAAAGGACCTCGAAGTTGACGCGATTCACGCTTTCCCGCGCCCTTTGCCTGCTGCTGGTTTCCAGCATGATCCACGCGGGCTGCGCCACCAGCCATTACAAAGAAGCCGCGGACAAGGAAACCTACGGGATTCTCAACCAGAAATCGGCGGACGTTCCGAACATGGAGCAGGAATTCACCATCGATACCGACACGACCTGGGAGCCGCTGGCTGGCCTGCCGGTCCTGGAGGATTCGGGTCGGCCCATGGGTCCGCCGGAGTCGCCCCAGGAAACGGGCTACCCCGTGCTTCCGCTGGAGAAGGCGCTGGAGATTGCGGTACGCAACAGCCGCAGCTATCAGAATGAAAAAGAACTGCTGTATCTCACGGCGCTGGATCTTTCCTTCAGTCGGCACCAGTTCGGACCGCGCTTCTCGGCCACGGCCTCGGGGGACTATGCCCGCGACACGTCGGTGGGCTCAGGGCCTTCGGACCTGACGGAGCACGTGGATAATGCGCGGGACGTCGCGAGCGCCATTGACGCATTGACGGGCACGCCCGCGGATCTGATTACGGCCTATGCCGATCTGGTCGAGGGCGTCGGCGCAGTAACGGGCGCCGACGAGGCGCAGACGATTATCGATCATGAGCGTAGCGTGTCGGGTCAGACCCGGATTGGGGTCAGCCAGTTGCTTAAGGGCGGCGGGCTTTTTGCCCTGACGCTGACCTCGAACTTTCTCCGCTTCGTCACGGGAGACCCGGGTACCGCGACGGCCTCCACGCTGGCGGCTTCCTTCACCCAGCCCCTCCTGGAAGGCGCGGGTCGCGATATTGCGGCGGAGAGCCTGACCCAGGCCGAGCGGGATGTGCTGTATGCGATTCGCGATTTTACCCAGTTCCGCAAAGACTTTATCGTTCGCACGGTAAACAGTTATTACAATGTGCTCCAGCGCAAGGATATCGCACGGAACTCGTGGCAGAGTTACCAGAGCTTTCTGGTGAGTGTGAAGCGTGAGGGCGCTCTTGCGCGTGAGGGCCGATCAACCCAGGAGAATCTGGGCCGTCTGGAGGAAGCGTCGCTGGACAACCGGGGCCGCTGGGTGGCTTCGGTCCAGTTGTACCAGGAGTCGCTGGACCAGTTTAAGATCGATCTGGGCCTGCCAACGGACGTGAAACTGGTGCTGGACGACAACGAGCTTCATGAACTGGGCGAGCGCGGGATTCTCCACCCCGAGATCAAAGACGACGAGGCCATTCAGGTGGCGCTGGTCTCGCGGCTGGACTATTTGAACTCACGGGATCAGGTGGAAGACAGCGCGCGGAAGGTCAAGGTGGCGGCGAACGCCCTCAAGCCGGGACTCGATCTTGTGCTGGCGGCGGACGTGGATTCCATCGGCCAGGACAACTTCCAGCGGCTCGATTTTCGTTCGACGGACTGGTCGGCGGGTCTGAACCTCGATTTGCCACTGGACCGCAAGGCTGAGCGCAACGCCCTGCGGGAGTCGCTGATTGCGCAGGAACGGTCGGTGCGGGCCTACACGCTGGCGGAGGATACGATCAAGCTGGATGTGCGATCGGGTCGGCGAACGCTGGAGCAGGCGAAGCTGGAGTTCGAAATTGCGCAAAAAAGTATAGAATTGGGTAAACGGCGCGTGCGCGAGCAGGAATTGCTGGCTGAACTGGGCCAGGGCACGGCCATCAACCTGGTGGACGCACAGAACGACCTGACCAGTGCACAGAACGCTCTGACGAGCGCGCTGATTTCACATACCATCGCCCGGCTGGAATTCTGGCGGGATATGGGTATCCTGTATATTAAGGAAGACGGCAACTGGGAAGCAGTGAAGGACGGCCCCGGTGCGGAGGTTGTGGTGGAAGGCGCGGCGTCGCCCGAGGCCCCGGCAGCCCCGCAGGTGACACCCGAAGCGGCACCCGCCGAAGTCGTCGTCGCCCCGGCGCAGGAGGGCGCGGCCTCGCCGTGATTGGAATCATGAATGTTGCTGAACAGTGCACACGCCGGACTCCTGCGGGAGCGGGATGCTTTACGAGGGCGAATACGTGTTGGACGATGACGAATTGGCAGCGCAGGCCGCCGCGGGCAATATCGACGCCTTCGGCAGCCTTTTTACCCGGCACGCACGCGACGTGTACCGGCTCGCGCTGTCGCTTGGTCATCGTCGCTCCGACGCGGAGGACCTGATGCAGGACACCTTTGTAGCCGCACTGGAAGGCGTGGGCCGTTTTGAGGGACGTTCATCGGTACGGACCTGGCTCGGTGCTATCCTGATCCGTCAGGCAAGTCGGCGTCGGCGCTATCACCGCCTTCGCGTTACCGAAGCGCTGGATGAGGCGGGCGCAACGGCGATAAGCACGCCCGGCGTCCATGATGAGCGGCGGCTCGATGTGCATTCCATGCTCGATAGTCTGTCGGCGGAACACCGTACGGTGCTGGTGCTGCGGGAGCTGCAGGGGATGTCTTATGACGAAATCGCGGAGGCTCTCCGGATTCCCCGGGGTACCGTGGAGTCCAGAATATTCCGCGCCCGTAATTTGCTTAGAGAACGTTTTCAAGAGTACCAAACGGTGCGTCCCGAGCCTCAGTCAGCGGCTCTCATCGCTCCGGTGGAGTCTCGCCATGAGTAATTGTCCCCATATCAAGTCGAGTGATGTTCAACGGTTCCATGATCGGGAGTTGGACCGGGCCGCCACGTCGGCCTTCGAGGAGCACCTCCATAGCTGTGTGGAATGCCAGGCGGCACTGCGGGACTATGCCGCAATCGGACATTTGCTCCGCTCCGCCTATGACGAACAGCCCGCGCCGGAACTGCGGTCGCGATTTGCCCGGGTGGCGCTTGAGCGTCGGGAACAAAGCCCGCGCCGGATTGCATTGGGTCTGCTGGCGGCGGCAAGCGTCCTTTTTGTCTCCTCGTTGTTTCTGGTGGTCTATACCGAATCGGGAGGTGGCCAGGGGAGCAGCGTAATGGCGCAGTGGGAGGAGAACGTGGTGTGGGCGCCTTCGGCCGATGATGAGTTTGCGGATCCCGAAGCGGCCACGCTCTATGCGATCCACCTTCAGGAAAACGGGGTGACGGAGTACGGCGATGACTAAGCTCAAGTTTCTGGCGGGCCTGGCCCTTTGCCTGGCGTACGTTGCGGGCATTGCGACGGGGTGGGCGGGCTACACCCTGGCGGGTGAGCAACCACCCCCCCCAAGGGACAAGGGTTCCTGGTTGAGCCACGAGCTGCAATTGAGTCCGGAACAAAAGGCGCAAATGGAGTCCATCTGGTCGAAAGAGGCCATGGGCGATGACCGCACCAAGGTCCGGGAACTGTACGACGCGCGGAATAGCGAGGTGCGGGCAATCCTCACCGAAGAGCAGCAGAAGACCTTTGACGAAATCTACCGCGTGTCCGAGGAGAAGCGCGATGCCGTGTATGCCGAGCGCCGCGCCCGCCACCAGAAGGCCGTGGACGATACCATGGCGATTCTGAACCCGGAGCAGCAGGAAAAGTACAAGAAGATTGTGGAAGATCTGGAGAAGCGCGGTCCAAACCGCGATCACGGGATGCCACCCATGGGCAAGAAGCCCCCGCAGTGAGGGGGACGGCCTCCGCCTGGCCCGCGATGGGCAGTATGGAGTCAATTCGGCGACGATCCGCTTAAAGGCGGGCCACCAAGCCCCGGCTCTCGTTCCTATGGCCCTCTGTGGGAAAGAATTCCGTTCCGATCTGCGGAACAGGTTTCGCGATGCGAACTGGCAATGAATTCATCAACCGCAGGGGACAGTCCCAAACGCCAGGTACGTTTTGATCCGCGATTGCAACCTGCGAATTCTTCGGGCTATTTTCGTCTGGTTGATACCCCGCCGTTTGGCACGGTCCCCGTGTGTTAACCTTTCCTCGCGACCCGGCGTTAATCAAGTGAATTTCACGTGGAAGGATTGGATTGAAGTCCTTAGATGATAAGGCGTTGGCTCTGGCGCTCCAGTCGGGGGATGAATCGGCGTTTGACGAGATCGTGTCCCGCTACCAGGGGCGCGTCTACGCCGTGGCCTACCGCGTCGTGGGCAACCGGGAGGATGCGCTGGACGTGAGCCAGGAAGTCTTCGTCAAGGTCTATCGGAAAATTGACACCTGGAAACCCACGGGTGGCTTTCTGCCGTGGATCCTGCGGATGACCACCAACCATGGCATCGACCACCTGCGCAGGAAGAAGCGCTACCCGACGCAGTCGCTGGAGGAGGCCTTCGTGCCCACCAGCGAAGGGGCCGCGGTGGAGCCGTCCACTCCGCGGACTGAAACGGATGTAAATGCGCGGGAAATCGAGGCTCGAATCCAGCGCGCGCTGCCGGCCCTGTCGCGCTCGCAGCGGGAGGTTTTCCTCCTGCGCCACTACCAGGGGATGCAGTTGTCCGAGATTGCCGAGAGCATGGAATGTACCGTGGGCAGCGTGAAAGTTCACCTTTTTCGCGCCCTGAAGAAGTTGCAGAATGAACTGAGGGACCTTTACGAAGTGTCCTGACAGGAGTAGCACTGGATGAAGCATTGTGAGGAAATGGAGGGGCTGATCGCCGCGTCCCTCTATGAGACGCTGGATGCCGCCGGTGACGCCGCGCTCCAGACCCATCTGCTGGATTGCCCGACCTGTCGCGCGGAGCTATCGTCGCTACGGGCGCTTGTGGGGGCGATGCCCGCCGAGCCCGCCGTCTTCCAGGGCGATCTCCTTCCGGCAGTCCGGGAAGAATTGCGCCGTTCGGATCCCATGCCGTGGTTCTCGGGTTGGAAGCGTTACGTCCTTGGGCTGTCGGCTGCGGTGCTCATTTCCTGTGTGATCATATTGACCCAGGGGCGCCACGTGGACGCGCCGACGGATGATGTGGCGCTGCGGAGCGAGGTGGACCCGACGTTGGTCGAGGCGCGGGGCCTGGTGGCTTCGGACAACGCCGCTGGTGCGTTGACCGTGCTGCGGGAAGCCCTGGCGACGGAGCGGGATGCGGGCCGTGCGGGCGAGCTTCAGTTGGAAGTTGCGGAGCTTGAGTTCAGCGTCTTCCGCCGCTACGAGGCGGCCTACGACGCGTACAAGGTGGTCCGGGACAACTATGTAGACGCCTGGACCCGGAGTCCCGGCATCGTGAAGGAGCGATTCGATCTGCTCACCGAGGCCGATGAGGCGAATTTTGAGCCGCTCTATCAGATCGATAAGGCGATCAAGCAGGGGGAAAGCGGCATGCCCGAGTTGGAGCAGGTGATGGCGCGCTATCCCGGTCGCGCGGTGGCCGAGGCGGCCATGGAGACGATGGTGGCCATGGCAGACGGTGAAGGGCTCGCCGGATTGGAAGAAGTGCGGGATCGCCTGTCGAATCCGGTGGCCGTGGCCCAGTTGGACGTGCGCCTTGGCGAGGGTTATTGCGCGGGGGATCTCGATCCCGCAAAGGGCAAGGCGCTGCTGCACGCGGTGGCCGAGAGCCCCTATGAAGTCCCGGCCCAGATGGCGAAGGATGTGCTGGCGCGGTTGGAGACCGGGGAGGGGCGATAAGGGAAACACAAACTTTTTGGCCGCAAAAGAGCGCAGAGATCGCAAGGAGTCGGAGGAGCATGATGGGAGAGAACGCG
>JBHEKR010000439.1:0-4039 GCA_041859365.1 Candidatus Hydrogenedentales bacterium | reverse complement strand
ATATCGAACTGGCCATTGCCGTTCAAGTCCTCGCCACGATCCATCGTGCCATTGCCGTTCATGTCCTCGTCCAGGGGAATACCCAAGGTATTGGAGAGGTAATACTGGTAATTGGCGACGTTGTTGGTCGTATTCCCGCTGGTGGTTCTGTATTGATCCCACAAGCGCTGTACGATGAGATCCACGCCGGTCTTGGCGGCTTCCTCCACGAGGGTGTCGTTGTAGGCCAGTTGGGTTTCACTGCGGGTGCTGGAGACGCTAATGGCCACCACGCCCAATGTACCGAGGATGACGATCATGGTCATGAGCGCAAATATCAGCGCCATGCCCTCCCGGCCTGTTTTCCGGATTTTCATAGGCCGCTCCTTTCGTTCCATCAGTTGTTCAGATGGATCGTCGTTGCGAGCACACCACGTACCAGCTTATCCCCGCTGCTGCGCTCGCTAAACACCTTGGTCGCCTCCAATTCTATCCGCAACGACGTCATCTGTGTGTTCGTCGTATCTTGATTCGCCAGCAACTCAAACTTCACGCGGCTGATGTTGTTGGCCGAGCCCAGCGGGAGCAAGGCACCATCCTGCACGCGCACCATCCGGCGGGTCAGGCTGCCATCGCCGTTCACATCCTCTCCGCTGTCCAGCACCCCATTGGCCACTGTACCGCCCAGATCCTCATTCTCAAAGCGAATGATGATTGGCGTGGAGGCATCCGGGATGCCCACGTTCTTGGGGACCGGCCGCTGAAAAGTAACGCTGGTGCCATCGGCGCTGACCGTCAGCGGACCCGTGAGTCCGAGAGGCAGCGTCTGGGGCCCCCCCTTCCAAATCCGGTCGGTGAAGGCAACACTCAGATCGTCAATCAGCGCGTCCATGGTATCCCGCAGGTTGCCCTGCAATTCCCCCTTGGACTGCGCTATGACGGCCGACTCGGTGGAGTTCGCCACCGCGTAGAAGGCCAGAAGAGAGATGATCGACAGCATCGCCATCGATATCGAAAGTTCCAACAGAGTGAATCCGTGACGGTTCATCGTGTGTGCTCCTTACCGGTCGGACAACAGGCTGACCAATTCGACCTGCAGAGGATGTCCACGACGATCCTTCCACGTGGAAATGACGCGCACTTGAATTGGGTTGTCGCCGGCCCCTGCCGGGGCCCCATTCACGTCGGTGCATTCTACGGTGATGACATGGTCCAACAACTCCACCTTCGTGGTGGAAACGACGCCCGTGGCAATGTCGCGCTGGAACTCCCGCACGAAGCCCGGCCAGGCGTCGCCGTTTTGCTCTTCCACCCAGTCCAGCAAGCCCTGCGGGAAATCCGAGGTTTGGGCCAGACCGACATCGACAAACTCGCCACGTTTCTCACGCAGGGCGTCGAGCACGCCGCGACAGGCCTGCATGGCCTCGATGCGCTGCTCCTGAATGTCCATGGTGGTGTAAAAGGAAGCCAGGGACGTTGCAGTAACCCCCATGACCACGGCAAATATCGCCATGGCAATGGTGATCTCCAAGAGGGACATACCGGCATTCTGTACGAACCGAGTAAGACGCATAGGTACCATCCTCCATCCTCCGACGCGCGACCACGCCGAGGGGATTATGCCATAGATTGTGAAAATATCCAAAGGGTCCGGGCAGTTTTCTGGATATACGGAGCTGAAGTGTCAAGAGAGTGCTTGGATTTCCACTTCTTTGTGTGATTAGTGATAATTTTGAAGCCAATTATGTCAATAAATTACTTGAGACCGCCACTGCCCGCGGCGGCATTCGTAGTATACATAGCACCCGCGCGCCCACTCCGGGACGTGTAGGACGCCAGAAGCTGCGCAGAAAATGCCGCCGCCGCCGCCTGAGCCACCAGGTTGATGGTGCAACCGCCAAACCCCGCCCCCGTCATACGTGCCCCGAAACAGCCCGGGAGCGCCCGGGCCAGCGACGTCATCAGGTCCAACTCGGGACTGGTCACCGCGTAATCGTCACGCAGACTATCTCCCGACGCATTCATGAGGCGGCCCAACCCGGGCCAGTCCCCCGCTGCCATGCAGTCCCTGGCAAGAAGCGTGCGGTGGTTTTCGCTGATTACATGCCGGGCGCGTAGGTGCAGGATGACCGGCATCAGGGGCTGTGTGGCGGCGAGGTCTTCAAGCGAGAAGTCACGCAGATGGGTGCCAGGTGTTCCCGTCTCTCGGGCAAGGAGTTCAACCGCCGCCTCGCACTGCTCGACGCGTTCGTTGTAGCACGATGCCGTCAGGCCGCGCGGACATCCTGTGTTGGCGATAACAAAGCAGGCACCCTCCCGTTGGATGGGCGTGTGTTCGTAGGCGAGACTGCGGCAGTCCAGGAACAGGGCATGATCTGCACGGGCGGCGCGGGAGACGAACTGGTCCATGATGCCGCTCTTCAGGCCGAGAAAGTGGTTCTCGACCCGTTGTCCCAGAGCCGCCGCCGCGGGGTCCGAGAGGGTGAATTCGCCCAGAACTTCGAACAGGCGCAGGGCCGCCATCTCCAACGCGGCCGAACTGCTCAAGCCACAACCCAGGGGAACGTCCCCCAGGAGGATGCAGTCGGCGCCCACGAGCGGGTGGCCCAGCGCGCGAAGTTCGGAGGCGACCCCCGCGAGATAGTCTATCCAGGGGTGATCCGGATTGCGCGTGGGCTGATCCAAATGGACAGTTGCGACATCGTTCAGGTTGGCGGCGTACACCCTAAGCAGGGCATCGGTGCGCGGGCGTGCGGCAAGCACCGTGTCCCGATCAATCGCCATGGGTAGCACAAAGCCGTGGTTATAGTCGGTGTGCTCACCAATGAGATTCACCCGGCCGGGCGCCCGGACGACGACAGCGGGGTCGGCGTCGTAGTGTTCCCGGAAGACTTGAACGGCTTGGTCGCGCGTGATGCTCATGGGTGGTAGGCCGGCGGCGCGGTACTCAAGTGAGGGTGCGCTCGGTGTCGACATCAAAGAAGTGCACCTTGCTCATCTCCACATTGAGCACATACGGCGCGCCCTCTTCCGGTTCCTCGTCGGCCTTGATGCGTGCGGTGATGGAATGGCCGCCGATGTCGAGGTAAAGATTGATCTCCGATCCCATGGGTTCGACCACTTCGGCGGTCGCCGTGATGACGGCCCCTGCAGTGGGCGCGCCATGCGCGTCGAGCAAATCTTCGGGGCGGATGCCCATGGTGATCTTACGGCCGACATACGTCTCCAGCGCTGGGCGCTTGGCCGCAGGGATCTCCACGTTGACGATCCCGGAGGCGTTCCGGAAGCGCATGGCCCCGTTGTCGGCGTAGAGCTCGCCATCGACCATGTTCATCGGTGGGCTGCCAATGAAGCCGGCGACGAACTTGTTCACGGGCTTGTGGTACAGCTCCAGCGGCGCAGCGACCTGTTGAATCACGCCGTCAAGCATGACCACGATGCGGTCGCCCATGGTCATGGCCTCGATCTGATCGTGGGTGACGTAGATCATGGTGGATTGCAGGCGCTGGCGGAGTTTGGAGATTTCGGCGCGCATCTGCACGCGGAGCTTGGCGTCCAGGTTGGAGAGCGGCTCATCAAAGAGGAAGACTTTGGGCTGCCGCACGATGGCGCGGCCCACCGCAACGCGCTGGCGTTGACCGCCGGAGAGCGCCTTGGGGCGGCGCTTGAGGAGGTCGCGGATGCCGAGGATGTCGGCCGCCTCCCCCACCCGCTTCTCAATCTCCGCATTGGGGAACTTGCGCAGCTTCAGGCCGAAGGCCATGTTCTCGTCAACAGTCATGTGCGGATAGAGTGCGTAATTCTGGAAGACCATCGCAATGTCGCGATCCTTGGGGGGGACATCGTTGACGATGGCATTGTCGATATAGATCTCGCCTGCGGAGATCTCTTCCAGACCCGCAATCATGCGCAAGGTGGTGGACTTGCCGCAGCCCGAAGGCCCGACGAGCACGACGAACTCCTTGTCCTGAATGAGGAGGTCGGCGCCCTTCACGGCTTCGAAGCCGCCGGGATAGGTCTTCTTCACGCCACGAAGTTCAACGCATGCCACGAATAAAGT
>JBHEKR010000370.1:0-5331 GCA_041859365.1 Candidatus Hydrogenedentales bacterium | reverse complement strand
GACAGTGTCAAGTGGTGTCGATATAGTCTTCTGAGGAAATGGGTCTGGTGATCATGAATGAAAACATTGAGATGAGTCTGGCGGAATTGTCGGAGCGCTCCGGGGTGCCGGGCCGGACCATTCGACTTTATATTTCCCAGGGCTTGCTGCCGGGGCCACTGCGCTCCGGGCGGAATGCGGTTTATGGTGCCGGGCATATGGATGCTCTGGCGCGAATCAAGACGCTTCAGCACCAGGGCTTGACCCTCTCGCAGGTTCGCCACGCGATGGGGGGGGAGGACCTGCGGCAGGTGCTCCCGGAACCGGAGATCTGGCGCCACTATGTGCTGGCGCAGGATGTGGAGGTGCGCGTAAAGGAGGGCACGAGTCCCTGGCGGGCAAAATTGATTCGGGAAGCGATAGCGGAGTTGAACGCGCGCCTTCAGGGCGCGGGAGGCAAGGAGAGCTGTGATGATGGACGACGAAACGGGTAGTGAATTTGGGGTTTATGCGAAGCGGGATGGCAGGGAGGTGCGTCTTGCCATGCAGGAGCTCTGGCTGTCGGGGACGGTATTGCCGATTGGGGCGCGGCTGGTGGTGCGTCATGTATTTCAGTCCGCCGAAGAAACTCCGCTGGAAGTAATTTATGCTTTCGTGCTGCCCCGGGATGCCGCAATGCGCTCGTTTCGAATCGTGGGCGATGGATTCGAGTGTCACTCGGAGTTGCGCCCTGTCGACGAGGCCGAGGAGATCTACGAGGTAGGCGTGGAAGGCGGCCATCTCTCCGTGCTGGCGAAAGGCTATCGTGATGGTCTCGTCAACCTAAACGTCGGTAATGTGCGACCCGGCGAAACCGTAACGGTGTACCTGGAGATCGTCGCCGGTGTTGAAGCGCATGATAATGGATTTCGGTTTCGTTTTCCCTTTACCCTGGCGCCCAGTTATCACCCCCGGGCGGGGCGCTCGCTCTCGCCGGACGGCATTGGGGAGATATCACTGCCAACGGATGAATTTGGGGATGTGGTGCTTCCTCCGTGGCATTCCGATGCGGAATCGCTGCACCGCGTGGGTTTCAACCTTTCCGTGGATATCCCGGACATGGAAGTGCAGCTAGCGTCCCCGTCCCATCCAATCAGCGTGCTCGAATGCGGGCGGAAGATCGAGCTCGCCGTGGAAGGGGATGTGCCGAATCGCGATCTGGTGCTGGACGTGCACTTTAACGCGGTCAAACCCGTCGTCTTCGCCGGGACGGATGCTACGGGAAGGGGAAGGCTGACCGCCATTGTGCCCTCCACGTGCTTTGGCGATGCCGAAGGGGAGCCGCGCCGAACCGTGTTTCTTATCGACCGGTCAGGCTCCATGGGTGGGAAATCAATGCAGCAGGCGCTGAAGGCGACCGCGGCCTGTCTGGGCGCATTGACGGAGGCCGATTGTTTCGGTGTTGTTGTCTTTGACAATACGACCGAAATGCTCGCGCCCGAACTCTTGCCGGCAACGAAGCGGAACCGGGAGGCGGCCAAATCCTTTCTGTCGGGCATTAGCGCACGGGGTGGAACCGAACTGGCCGCCGGTGTGGCCTGCGCGGCGAAGGTGCTGGGTAATGCCGGTGGGGATATCGTGCTATTGACGGATGGTCAGGTATACGGAAGCGAGGATATTATCGCCCGGGCGCGGCGCTTGAACACGCGTCTCCACTGCCTGGGTATCGGCAGCGCGAGCCAGGACCGCTTTCTTACGTTGCTGGTCCGCGCCACCGGCGGCGTAAGTCGCTTTGTCACGCCGCGCGAACGGGTAGACATGGCGCTGCTCGAAGTCTTTGCATCCAGCGGGGTGCCCGTCGCGAAAGGGCTCTACGGTCAGCCTCTGGGCGAGTGGAGGTTGCACCTGGCACCTCGCCCCGCGAGTCTGGTCTACAGCGGAGCGCCTCTGGTGCTTATGGGGTCTTTTGACGGGACCGAAGGTGGGCAACTCCAAATCGGCTGGAGTAACATGGCGGGGGAGCATACCCTGACGCTACCGGTCCTGCCTGAGGATGGCCCCCTCGGCGAAGCATTGCGGGCGCTTCAGGGCGCACGACTTATCACGGACGCGGAGAGCGGGGCGATCGCCCCGTTCGACGGCGTGACGGATCCGGATGATGTCGACAATGTGCTTGAACATTTGTGTTCCATGGGGACTAAGGGAGCTGAGGTGGGTGTGGTGGAACTACGACCGTCGGTGGAACAGGCAACGAGAAACCCGCTGGAGGCCACGCTTATGGGCCTGAGCGAAGAGTACGGCCTCGCAAATCGGGCCATGGCACTTGTGGCCATGGTCAAGCGCAAGGGAGGTTTTTCAGGACGTCTGCCGAGGACGCAGGTGGTGCCCATTGGCATACCGGAGGATAGCTGTTTCGGCCGTCCTTCGGACCCATCGCACGGCATGCTCGCATCCGTATCGTCCTTATCGTCCTTATCGTCCATGTCTGCGCTTAGTACCATGAGTCCACCGCTATATGGGGCAGTCGTCGATACAGTGGGCGCTCCTTCGGAGCTTGGCGGGGTTCGAATGTTGTTTAGGAAAAAAGTCCCGCGTGAGGCGGCAAGAGAACAGACGACCCTGGAGGATCTGCTCGTTGAGTTCGTTGCGGCCATCGAGCCCGACGGTGGCGCACCCGGTGCGGATAGTGACCAGCGTGTTGCCGCCACTCTCCTCCTCCTGATCCTGCTCCACGAGTCCGGTTATGCTGCAGACGGTGGGGCCTTTTCGGCGCATGTGCGGCGTCTCACGACATTCCTCGAAGGCGCGAAACGCGATGGGCTCCCAGAGGCGCGTCGTGCTCTCGTGAAGTTACTCATGCATCGACTGAATGAATCGAAACCGATGGCCGGTCCATGGACAAACCTCGCCCTGGACTATAGCAAGATGAAAGAGATGTGGCGTCCAGGGGAATTCTGGAAGATCGCCGCGCGCGTCGCTGCCGAGAGCTACAAGGCGTAGTCGGGGCCGTGAATCCGTGTGGCTCCGCCCCGTTACGGAGTGGCCACGAAGTTTCAAGCTCGGGCCTGAGCGTTCTGGTGCCCGCAGGTTCTACTGTTCGCCTGCGGGCACCGTTCAATGACTACGCCTGCGTCGTGCTGTGCGTGCCTATCTGAATGCCCGCAGGCTTCCTGAAGTAACGCTCCAGCGTCCAGTCGCCCGCACCGAGGAGGCCGAGGCTCGCGAGGACCACGGCGAGGGTCAGGGAATACTCCATGCCGCCGGTCTGGGCGCTGAAACCGCCGCCGTGGGCGACAAAACTGGCCACGAGCATCGTTGCAACCATAGGGATGGTCACGATGGGGATGAGTACGCCCGCAAGCAGCAGAATACCGCCAAAAAACTCGGTCGAACCGGCCAGGAAGGCGCTGACCGTGCCGAAGGGGATGCCGATGCTTTCCATGTATTGTCCCGTGGCGGTGAGGCCATAGCCACCGAACCAGCCGAAGAGCTTCTGGCTTCCGTGGAAGATGAACACGGTGGCCAAGATGAGGCGGAGGGCGAAAATTGCGATGTTTGTAATGGTTTGTGTGTTTTTCATGATCTTTCTCCTTGTGTTTTCTTGTTGGCTGAGTAGTTGTTTGTTTTTGTGTATTTTATTTCTATATAAACTATTCAGGCAAAAAATTTTAGCCCTTTTCCTGACAGGATGGACAGTGGGAGCGCATCTTTTCCAGGAGCACGATCAGGTTCTTCAGTTCTTCTTCCTCCATGTGGTCGAGCAACTGTTTGTTCAATTTGGCCAAGGGCTTGTCCAGATCACTCAGAAGCTTCAAGCCTTGGCCGAGGATGGTCACACTGACCACCCGGCGATCTTCCTCCGAGCGCGTACGACGCACCAGGCCCTGCTTCTCGAGTCGGTCGATGAGCCCTGTGATGGCCGGAACCACCGTCACCATGCGATCTCCGATCTCGAGAATCGGCAGCGGCTCGCCCGCCCCCCGGAGAATCCGCAGCACGTTGTACTGCTGCGACGTGATGCCATACTCGCGAAACAGTCGGGTGAACGCGATCTGGATGTGATCGGCGGTCCGCTGCAGGTTGAGCAGGGCTTCCTCGGCGGCAGAGGAGAAGGCCTTCGTTTGCTTAATCTCGAACTGGAGTTGGCTCATGCTCTGAGTCTACCTGAAATTGGTTGATGTGTCAAGGAAGTTGCAATTGACAATGGACAATTGACAATGGACAACGAGAGGACGGGCAACGGAAAGCACAAAAGTTGATTGCGTCGCTGGATGAGTAACACCGGTGAGACTTAGGGCAGGTCGATCAATTGGTCGTAACCGTCCAATCGTTGTCACTTGTCAACTGTCCATTATCAATTGTCCATTGCCATGTTGTATCCTCATGGGCCTTTTACTTGGAGCAGCACCTCATGATCGAACACAGCAGCGACCCCGCAGATACCCAGGAACAATTGGAAGCCGTCGTCGATGGCGGCGACGCCGTGGCCTTGGAGGAGCTGCTGGACAGTATGCCCTCGGGCGAGCTGGCCTATGCCCTTTCCCGCCTGAGTGACGAGGACCAGACAAAGGTCCTCACGACCCTCTCCTCGGAAGATGCGGCGGGGATTATCGAGCAGTTGTCCCATGCGCAGGCGGTGGATTTGATCGAGCAGCTTGCCCCCGATCTGGCGGCGGGCATTCTGGACGAACTGCCCAGCGCGGAGCAGGCGGACATCATTTCGGAGATGAGTGAGAACAGCGCCGAGGCGGTCCTTGCGCACATGGACCCGGAAGAGGCGGCCAATGCCCGGGAACTGATCCAGTACGACAGCGACGAAGCGGGCGGCATCATGGTGAAGGAATATCTGGCCTATCCCATGGATGCGACGGTGAAGGATGTGGTGGACGATCTCTGTGAGCGCGGCGACGAGTACCGGGATTATGACATCCAGTACTCGTATATCATCGATGGCGACGGGCGGGTCAAGGGCGTGTTGCGCATGCACGACCTGCTGATGGCCAAGCGCACCACGCCCATCGAAACGATCATGATCAAGAATCCGGTATTCGTTCACGACACGATGAGCCTGGATGAACTGGCGGAGTTCTTTGATCAGCACCACTATCTCGGCGTGCCTGTGGTCGACGAAAACGAGCGGCTCATCGGCGTGGTGCAGCAGCGCGCCGTGCAGGAGGCGGTGTCGGAAAAGCACGATGACGACTACCTGAAGTCCCAGGGTATCGTGGGCGGTGAAGAATTCCGCACCATGCCTCTGTTTCGGCGCACCTCGCGCCGCCTTTCGTGGCTGAGCATCAACATCGTGTTGAACCTCGGTGCGGCCGGCGTCATTGCCCTCTTTCAGGATACCCTCTCGGCGGTGATAGCGCTGGC
>JBHEKR010000558.1:0-14789 GCA_041859365.1 Candidatus Hydrogenedentales bacterium | reverse complement strand
TTTCCTGCATGGCGATGTAGTCCTCCACGTGGTGGCGTACAATTTCGCCTTCGGCCATGTAGATTACGTCCTCCGCGACGTTGGTGGCCAGATCGGCGATGCGCTCCAAGTGGCGGCTTACGCTCAACAGATGAATGAGGGATTCCAAATCTTCCGGGTTCTTGCGAATCGCATCTTGAACACGGAGATAGACTTTGCGGTTCATCGCATCCACTTCATCGTCGCTCTTGCAGACCTGTCGGGCCAGGGCCGTGTCGGTGCGGACCAGCGCATCCAGGCTCTTGGCCAGCATGGCCTGGGTCTTCTCACCCATGAGCCGGAAGTCAAACGCGATCTCGACCGGCTTTTGCGTGGCGAGGAATAAGGCGCGTTCGGCGATGTTCACCGCCAGATCGCCCACCCGTTCGAGGTCGTTGTTAATTTTGAGGGCGGCGACAATCAGGCGGAGGTCGGTGGCCACGGGCTGATAGAGCGCCAGCATCTTCAGGCACTCTTCCTCCACATCGACCTCCATGTTGTCGATTTCATCGTCATTGTCGATGGCGCGGGCGGCCATGGCCGAATCGCGCTGCTCGATGGCGTTTACCGCGAGCCGTACGTTCTCTTCCACGCGCGTGCCGAGGAGGAGGATCTTCTGGTTCAGGATGTCAATGGCACGCTGGATGTGAATGGGCATAGTGTTTGATCAACTCCTCGCCTGGCGATGCCAGGGTTCAAGGCTCCTCGTGGCCGGGTGTGGCCGTTTATCGCTTCGCCGGGCTCACCCGAAGCGCCCGGTGATATAGTCTTCGGTCTGCTTCTTGTCCGGAGACAGGAAAATCTTGTTGGTTGCGCCATACTCAATGAGGATACCCTCATACATGAAGCCGGTGCGATCAGAGATGCGCGAAGCCTGCTGCATGTTATGGGTGACGATTACGATGGTGTAGTCGCCCCGCAACTCGTCGATCAGGTCTTCAATGCGCGCTGTGGACTTCGGATCCAGCGCGGAAGTCGGCTCGTCCATCAGCAGAATGTCCGGCCCGACCGCCAGGGCGCGGGCGATGCACAGGCGCTGTTGCTGCCCGCCCGAAAGGGTCATAGCGCTGGCGTGGAGTCGGTCTTTCACCTCGTCCCAGAGCGCCGCGCGTATCAGGCTCTGCTCCACGATGGGGTCCAGGTCGCGCTGCTTGTTCGTGCCATGAATTCGCGGGCCATAGGCCACATTCTCGTAAATCGTCTTGGGAAAGGGGTTTGGCTTCTGGAACACCATGCCCACGTGCTTGCGCAATTCGTCGACATAAAGGCCCTTCCGGTAGATGTCCTCGCCATTGATCAGGATCTGCCCTTCGACGCGCGTCCCCTGAATAATGTCGTTCATGCGGTTGAAGTTCCGCAACAGCGTCGATTTTCCGCAACCGGATGGGCCGATAAGCGCGGTGACCTGATTCTCCGGAATATTCATGTTGATATTGGAGAGGGCTTTGGTTTCGCCGTAGAAGAAGCTAAGATTCCTGATCTCAATCTTGGTGTGATCTGAGGCCGGCGCTTCCCGCTCCCGGACCGTGGCCAGGGGCCGCACGGCGGGCGAGGCTTTTGTCGACGGGGAATTAGTAGCTTCCATGTTGCTCGTTCCTGATGGTTTCATTTCGACTATAGTACTACCAGTCATCGGATCACTCCAAACGCGTCGGTCTACAGGTGGGTTACGCTGTGGCGTTTGCGTATCTGGTTGCGAAGGTAAATGGCGACGCTGCTCATGATCATGACGATGAGCACGAGCAGGAGGGTGGTCACGAAGACCATGGGCTTGGCGGCCTCCACATTGGGTGATTGGAAGCCGATATCAAAGATGTGAAATCCCAGGTGCATGAATTTCCGCTCCAGATGGAAATAGGGGAAGTTGCCGTCCACCGGAAGGGTCGGCGCGAGCTTCACCACACCCGTAATCATCAGCGGAGCCACTTCGCCGGCGGCCCGTGCCATGGCGAGAATGAATCCCGTCATGATCCCCGGCGCGGCCATGGGCAGCAGCACCCTGACCAGCGTCTGGAAGCGCGTCGCACCCAGCGCGTAGGAGCCTTCGCGCATGCTTCTCGGTATGGAGCCCAGCCCCTCTTCCGTGGCTACAATCACCACGGGTACCGTCAGCAGGCCCAGCGTCAGACTCGCCCAGAGGATACCGCCCGTGCCGAAGGTGGGCGTCGGCAGCCGGTGAGGATAGAACAGGGAATCAATCGAGCCACCAATGCCATACACAAAGAATCCGAGCCCGAATATCCCATAAACAATCGACGGGATACCCGCCAGATTGTTGACCGCGATCCGTACGACGTAGAGGAGCGGACCATTCTTCGCATAGAGCCGAAGGTAGACTCCGGCGATGACACCCAGTGGGAATGAGAGCACGCTCATCAGAAAGATAAGGATGATGGTGCCAAAGATCGCCGGGAAAAGGCCGCCTTCGGTATTGGACTCACGGGGCTCGTCGAAAATGAGCTCCCACAGCTTTTCCACGTAGAATTTTGACTTGGCCATGGCGCCCATGGCATTCGGCTGGTAGGCGCGCACGATATCCGCCAGGACGATCGTCTGCTCCGCGCCCGCGCCATCGGCGAATACGGCGGTCTTTGACCGAACGTTATCATTTGCGCTGGTCTGCTGGGCCATGAGCCCTTCGAATTCACCCTCAACCGCGGTGATTTGATTGCGCAGTTCCTGCTGGGCCTCATCCGGACCCTTTTTGTAGACAAGCTTCGCCAGTTCGTCCTTGTGCTCGAGAAGCTGCCGGTTAAGCACGATCATCTGCGCGTCGAACTCTTCCAGGGCATGCTTCTTGACCTGCACTTCGGCCAGAGCTGACTGGAATGAAGCCCAGTCCGCCGCGCCACCACGCTCGGGGAGGGCCTTCAGGAACCCACAAAAATTGCCCCATTCGCGACGCTCAATCATAACGACTTCTTCGGGATAATCGGTCTTTACGATGGTATCCTCTGGAATCCAGCGGAAATCCAGACCGTAGAGATCGCGATTCGCCGTCTTGACCTGGTAGCGGGCTGGCGTGTCGACACCCACTTTGTCCCGCCCGGTGATATTACCAACCACGATCTGACCGTCTGCTTGCGTGAAGCGCGTGACCGTTGCGGGCCACATCACGCCCAGGCCATTCCGGGCCACGACGAGGATCAGTATGGCGATAGAAAGGATGGTCACGGAAAGGGCGCCTGCCGTGAGCCACACGAAAGGCTCGCCGGTCGACCAGAATCCGCGGTTGCGCGCTGTGTTATTGGGAGAGGCCATATTTGTTTCTCAGGTGTTGCCGGATAAGTTCGGCCATGGTGTTCAAGATAGAAGTCAGGAGGAGCAGCAACACGGCGGAGAGGAAGAGCACGCGATACAGCGTACCGCCCACGGGCGCTTCCGGGATTTCCACGGCGATATTCGCCGAGAGGGTGCGCATGCCGTTGAAGGGGCTCCAATCCAAAATGGGTGTATTGCCCGTGGCCATCAAGACGATCATCGTTTCGCCGACGGCGCGGCCGAAGCCGATGATGATGCCGGCGAAGATGCCGGGGCTCGCCGTGGGCAGGATCACACGCCAGACCGTCTGCCAGCGCGTGGCCCCAAGGGCCTGGGAGGCCGCCTTGAGACTGCCGGGGATGTTGGACAGGGCGTCTTCCGAGATCGTGAAGATGATGGGGATCACCGCAAAGCCGAGGCCAAAGGCGATGATAATGCAGTTGCGCTGGTCATAGCGCGTCTCGCCCTGGGTGTAGAGCCACGCCTTGAAATCACCCGTGAACAGCACTGATTCCACGATACCGCCCAGTTGCCAGGCGCAGACGCCGGCAAGCAGCGTCACAGGGATCATGACGAGGAATTCATTGCCTCGCTCGAGCTTCTTAAAGAGAGTCGTCTCGCGCACCGGCTGGCAGGCCATGACGAAGAGGATGTAGCAGACGGGGAAGAGCACGACGCTGCACATGAAGGCGAGCACGTTTGTCTCCACGATGGGCGCGAGCCAGAGGGCGATCAGAAAGCCGATGACCACCGACGGGACCGCGGCCATGATCTCCAGCGTGGACTTGATAATGCTCTGCATCGTGCGGCTCGTGAACTGGCTGGTGTAGATGGCGCCCAGGAGGGCCAGGGGCACCGCAAAAAACATGGCGTAGACCGTGCCCTTGAAGCTGCCGAAGATCAGCGGCACCAGGCTGAATTTGGGCTCGAAGTCATCTGACGAGGCGGAGGACTGCCACGTGGATTCCGGCCGAGAATAGTTTTCGTACCAGATTTTTCCGAAAAGCGTTCCCAGGCTTATCTCGGGGTGCGGGGCATCCAGTTCCCAGACATGAAGCGTCCCGCCATCATCCAGGCCCGCGATTCCATTGGCGCGCGTGTTCAGCGCAACCTGCGCGAGGGGCTTCTCCGCGCGGAGGCTCAGCAGATGCCGCTCGTTCGTGGGGTAGTCAAAATTCATCGTGCCGTCCTCCAGCACGCGAAGCATCATCTTGTTGCGTCGCGACTGGAGCAGCGCCTTCGTCCCGGTCGCCGCGGGCTCCAGACTATGGATGCGTGTCAGTGGACGAGTGCCTTCGGCCGCGTTCTCCACGGGAAACCAGGTGCTGTAGGCACCGGCTTCATTGACGGCCGCGAGCGAGATATCGCCGAAGACGAGCGCCACCTGCGTAACCGGCAGACCGGAGCCGTCAAAGGCCACGTCGTCCGCGAGTTTCACTTCGCCGGGCTCGCCGATAGTCCAACGAATAATCCGGCCATTGGCCGTGCCCGCGTAGAGCCCCGCGCCAAGGGAATCCAGCGTCAGCGAGCGAATCTCCGTTCCGTCCACGGAGAGGGGTGTCGTCTCGGAGGTGACCGTCTCGTTACCCAGGAAATCTGTTTTCACCGCAACCTGCGACACGAGCAGCGATGCGGGTCCGGTCTGGTCCACGCGAATCCGCGTATCTTCCTCGCCCAGGCGTCCAACGGAAAAGGTGGGCGCCAGGCCCTCCGGCGCGGTGAAACTCCCCTCCTCTTTGACCGAGGGGACCACGACTCGTGCCCCGTCGCCGGAGTGATCGGTCGAAAAGGCAACCTTCACCAGCGTGAGCTCGTGGTTGCTCCAATGAACGCTGTATTGGAGATTGCCGAACAATTCCGCGTCAAGGATCGTGGCCGCGGGATCGCCCGGCGCCGCGATTCGGTGCTCCGCCGTTACCTTCCCGTCGGCGATCGTGAAAAACTGAAACAGACCGCTCCGGTCGAGCGTCCCGACGGTCTCCAGGTATTCGTCCATACAGAGGGCCGCAATGTCGGCGCGCCCCGGTGTGGCGGGAACCGGGAGCGACGCGACTTCGCTGGCGTTCGGGGGCTTAAGCAGGGGAAAGGCCACCTGAAATATCAGCACGAGGATCAGGATGACCGCGCCGATGATCGCAATGCCGCCCGACGTGATTACGACGGTGGCGACGCGGTCGACGATGTTGGCCCGGCGATGCGGGCTGTTTGAGGAGAACAATGGATTAACTCCACAGGCTGAGAAACAAGCATGAACCTGACCCGCGGCTCAGCGGCGCGCGGGACAGGTTCTTCTCAATAGCGACAGTAATTCTGGGGCGCTCAGTCAAGCAGGGCCGACTGCTTTTCCGCGAGCTTCGCGGGGAGGGGAAGGTAACCGTCCTTCAGCACCACTTCCTGTCCGGCCTTGGAGAGCACGTACTTGAGAAACTCGCGTGTTACGGGCGAGAGCGGCTGTTTCGGATCCTTGGCGACGTAGACGTACAGCATGCGGCCCAGGGGGTAGTCACCGCTGAGGACGTTTTCGTAGGTGGGCTCAAAAGCCTTTCCCTTCCCGTCCTTGGCCAATGCCACCGTCCTGACGCCGGAGGTTTTGTACCCGATACCGGAGTATCCAATGCCCTGCTTGTCCTCGGAAATGCCCATCACGACAGAGGCCGAACCGGGTTGTTCTTTTACGGAATCCTTAAAATCGCCCTTGTAAAGCGCGGTTTCCTTGAAGAACGCGTAGGTGCCCGAGGCCGAGTTGCGGCCGTAGACGCTAAGGGGCAGGGCCGCCCAGGCGTCCTTCAGCCCGAGCTCGCCCCAGGTCTTGATGTCGGCTGGGTGACCACCGCTGCGGGTCTTGGAGAAGATGGCGTCCACCTGCGGTAAGGTCAGCGATTGGATGGGGTTGTCCTTGTTCACATAGACCGCAAGAGAGTCGAGGGCCACGCCGACGGCCGTCGGCTTGAATCCGTACTTCTTCTCGAATTCGTCGATTTCGGACGACTTCATCATGCGGGACATGGGGCCGAGCTGTGCCGTGCCGGAAATGAGCGCGGGGGGGGCCGTGCTGGAGCCCTTACCCTCAATCTGGATGTGTACGTTGGGATACAGCTCGCGGAAGCCTTCCGCCCAGAAGGTCATCAGGTTGTTCAGCGTGTCTGAACCAATACTGTCCAGATTGCCGCCGACCCCCTGCACCTTTTCGTAGGTGGGGAGAGCGTTGTCGACTTCCACGGCGGAGGCCGAGGCGCCTGTCATGATCAGGGCGGCGCCCGTCACGAGCATACGCGTTAGTTTCTGCATTTTGAATTCCTTTCTACTGGGATTCTTGTTGCGACCCGCGATTTCCTGGCGGGTCTTTCATCTGAGGATTGTTTAGGGGTTAGGAAGATCTTGAACACCTCAATTGATGAGGGAAGGTTCAGAGTGGATTGCGTATCGTTCCGCTGAATTCGTGCTACAGGTTGCTCACACACAGGCACCCCACGCCCGGTCGGAGTCCAGGTTCTACCTCGCACAGAACGCTCCCAATGGCCGGGACAATGCTGAAAATGGCAACCCTTTCGATGAGGTCCTGAGCGACCATCTTGAACAAATCCATCATGCGCTGAAATTTTCTCTTGACCACTTTCGCGCCATCGGGTCGGGGGCTTGACTCAACTCACGGTTAACTACATGCAGCACTGGCTCTAAATAGAAGGAGCCCACAAGTCGACAACGATGTTTGTAATCGTGAATTCACGCGAAGAACTCGGTCCCAAGCCCAGAGCATCTTCGTGCCGTAATGATAGCGTGTGGGGATTAGCGGAGTATTAGGGTCGGACGATACTTTTGTTCTGGCGCGGCTGAAATACCAGACTGCCGCGTCGAGAATGGCGGGGGCATCTGCCATGTTTTGGGAGAATGTTGATTTGTGTAAGTGTATTTGTGTCATGTGGTTATGGTTTCAATGGGGCGAGGGGACAGCCCGTGGACCGGTTGGCGCGCAGGGATGCCGGACGGATCGCTCCCGTGCTTGCACAGGAGCCCTAACACAACACTAACATTAGCGCTCGGTATCCGTCTTGTGCCGCGCTCAGATCAAGGGAAAGCGGAGGCTGAAGGTGCTGCCTTCTCCCGGTGTGCTGACGACTGAAACCACGCCCGAGTGGGCCTGGGCAATGTGTTTCACGATGGAGAGCCCAAGGCCGGTGCCGCCCAGGTCGCGGCTTCGGGCCTTGTCGATTCGGTAGAAGCGTTCAAAGATTCGGTCCAGCTCGTTCGCGTGAATGCCGGTGCCCTCGTCGACCACGTGAATCACCAGCACACCGTCTTCCTCAAGCGCTCGAATCAGGACCGCCTGTCCGTCTTCGCTGTACTTCACGGCGTTGTTGATGAGGTTTACCAGGCCCTGCTCCAGGAGCGGGGGGTTGATGGCGGCCTTTAATTCCGGAGGGCACTCCACCTGGATGCGAATGGCGCGCTGGTCCGCCTGATGCTGACACAACTCCACCGCGGCATTGATCACGGGTAACACCGGCGCCTGCTCGATCTTCAGTGAAGTAGCGCCTTTGGTCTGCTCCAGACGGGACAAGGAAAGGAGATCCTCGATGATGGCATCCAGGCGGTTGGCCTGTTTCTCGACAATCTGAAGGAAGCGGCGGACGTTGTCCGGCGACGGTGCGGGGTCGTCCAGCAGCGTTTCCACAAATCCCTTGATGGACGTGATGGGAGTCTTCAACTCGTGGGAGACATTGGCCACGAAGTCTTGCCGAACCTCTTCGAGGCGCCGCAGCCGGGTGATGTCGTTCAACACGACGACGGCGCCCATGGCCCGACCCGACCCGTCATGGAGCATGGCGCCCTGGGCCTTGAGTAGGAGCGGTTCCCGCTGCCCCACGGACAATTCCGCCTCCACCGGCGTTTGGCTGGTGAGGGCTCCTTGAACAAAGTCCCGGAGTGCCGTATTCCGCACCGCCTCCAGAATGGGACGCCCCTTGATCGCATTGGCATCGACCCGAAGGAGCGTACTGGCCGCTTCGTTCATGCTGATAATTCGCAATTCGGAATCGACGGCAAAGACGCCTTCCATCATGCTCGAAAATACAGCGTCCTGCTCATTGCGCTGTTGCTCCATGGCCTCAATGCGAAAGGCGCACTGCCGTGCCATCTCGTTCAGCGCCTCCGCAAGGCTGCCGAACTCTTCCGAGTCCGGCACGGAAAGCTGCTTCCCGAAATCGCCGCAGGCGAAGCGCGCGGCGCCCGCCTTCAGGGCGATGATTGGCTGAACGAGCCGTTTGGAGACGAGCCAGCTCAGGAGCGCGGCGAAGGTGGTCACGATTAGCACCGCCCACCCCATGCGCCGATAAATGGTTCCGATGGTGGCGTCAATCGATGTAAGGGGGAAGGACGCCCGTATGATGTACGCACCCGGCGGATTGTTGCCGGGCAGGGCGATGTAGACCATCTTCTCGTTGACCGTATAGCTGAATCGGGTGGAAGCGCCAGCCATACCCTTCATGGCCTCGGCAACCTCGGGTCGTGTTGCGTGGTTATCCATGGAGTCAGGAGACTCGTTCGAATCGGCAAGAACCTTGCCATCGGGGGCGATGACGGTGAGGCGGGTCCCGGACTCCGTGCCAAGGCGCTGACAAAGGGCCTGGAGGTCATCACTATCGCCGACAGGGGGGCGGATATCGACGAGTGCGCGAAACAGTGTGGCCCGGGCCAGAAGATCTTCCTTCGCTTGCTCCGTCTCCACAGTCTCGATCGTCCGGCTGACCACATAGGCAAGCAGTACGAGCGACAGAAAGGTGATGGCCATGAAGGCGGGGAGGATCTGAAGCATAAACCGCTTGCGCACCATAAATTCTCTCTTCCAGCCCCTCTTGTATGTACTTCGACGGCCTGAGGCTCCCCCGCCCGCCGGGCGGGCGGCGCATCAACGGTGTTGGCGCATCAGGAACTGAAACGATACCCCACGCCCCGGACCGTTTCAATATATTTCCCCGCATCGCCCAGTTTTTTTCTCAGTCCCACTATCTGCACGTCCACGCTGCGCTCCGTCACCGCATAATCGTCACCATGGACCGCATCCACAATCTGGTAGCGCGTGAAGACCCAGCCGGGGCGGCGGGCCAGGTAGTGGAGGAATTGAAACTCGGTGCGCGTGAGGGCGATGGCCTCGCCGGCCACCAGAACCTCATGGCGTCCCGGGTGGATGACGAGCTCGTGGATGTGGAGGCTCTCATCGTCCCCCGGCATCTCCGTTGCATTCCGCCGAAGCACGGCGCGTACCCGCGCCAGCAGCACCCGGGGGCTGAAGGGCTTCGTCATATAGTCATCCGCCCCCAGCTCCAGACCCGCCACAATATCCGCTTCTTCCCCCTTCGCCGTGAGCATGATAATAGGCACGGACTTGTGGCTGCTGTCGCTCCGTACACGGCGGCAGACCTCAAGTCCGCCGATTTTGGGAAGCATCAGGTCCAGCAGAACCAGATCCGGCGCCTCTTTCCGGATAATGTCCAGCGCCGCCTCGCCCGACGTGGCCTCGAGCACCCGGAAGCTCTCCCGGTTCAGGTTGTAGCGCAGCAATTCGAGGATATCGCCCTCGTCTTCGACGATCAGTATCGTTTCGTTGGCCATGTTATGCCCTTGTGTGATTTGTTTAACCCGTGGTAGCCAACGGATTATCGCACGAAAGTGTTACGGGCGCGTTAAGGTACGGTTACCGTCCAGCATTCGGCGGGAAGGCCCGCTAAAATAACGTCGCCATTGGATCGTGAAGGCATAGCCCTCGAAGTCGAAGTCCTGGTCCCAGAAGTGATTGTAGCCCGCGTTCATCGTCAGTGTCGTGTCCCGCGAAAGGGGGAGATCGAAGCCGCCCACAATGGTCGCACTCGGCAGGGTCCAGGAATCGCCCAGCTCCAAATTCACGAAATTCGGAAGGGGCGCCAGCCCGAGTTTTGCTTTCGCGCGAAAAGTCGCGTGGGTCCAGGTGAGGCGGGTGCCCAGGAAGGGCCGTATATTCGAAAGGCGGTCGCCCAGCCCATCGTATGTCCGCTGCTCCGCCATGCCCCAGGGAAAGTAATCCAGTCCGATGCCCGCAAAAACCGCGCTGCGATGAATTTCAAAGTCGGTGTGGAGCGGAAGCAGCAGAATGCTCCGGCGGTCGTTTTTTGTACGCACCTTGCCCGCGGTGTATCCCGCCTCCAGGAACACGGACCATTGGTCGTTCAGATTCTTCCCGACGCCGATGTGGGGGGGCCAGAGGCCGTGATCATTCCGGAGATCGCTGACGGTGTATACGCCCTCATGTCCGGGGGAAAGGGTTCGAAGCACCGGCTCCAGTATTCTGTTGATCAGTTCTTCCGACTCCAGGGCGGGATAGACATTGACGGCGGCTATGAAGTAATACCAGTCTCGGGATGCCTTCGCGCGGACCAGGGAATCACTCAGGTCCGCCACCCCGGCGGGGGGCGCCTCCTCCGCCGCCGGTTGAACAAGAGGACACGCCAGAGCAAATAATAGGCTCCAGAAGCCTCGCCGGATCCACCGGTTTTGGGTTGTTCGGTCTCGTGCCATGTCGAGAGTATACCCATGACGCTCCGGTCGGTCGAGTTAATTGGCGCACTGGGACCCGGGGGCCACCATAGGGCATAATGGAGTCGACAATGAAGCAAACTGCACTTCTGAACCCGCCTCCATGGCGATAGGGCTAAACTGATGGATAAGCGGCCACTCCCATTCAAAAAGATCATCCTGATATGTACCAACAGCCGGGAGCCCGGCGAACGCGTCTGTTGCGCGGGACAGGACAGCATCGCCCTCCATGCCGAGCTCAAGGAGTGGGTTGCCCGCAACGGTCTCAAGCGCCACGTCCGGATCTGCAAATCGGGATGCATGGACCGCTGCGAGGAAGGGCCGAATGCGTTGGTTATGCCGGACAATCTCTGGATCAGTGGTCTGGATCGGGACGCGCTTGATACACTGAAGGCTCAGCTTGCGGAGGAATTCGCCGTAAGAGTCCCGAAAGACGACGGCGAGGGAGCATAGCCGCCACCGCGCTTCAGTGCGGTACGGGCGCGGCCTTGGAAGCTGCCAGTCGGCGCAGAATCAGTTCCGTGAATTCGATGGTCTCCGCGACGCCCGTCTCGTCCACATCCCCGATGCGGTCCGCAATCTGATTCCAGCACGGCGGCATCCCGTCCCGATCCAGTCCCATCAGGGTGATGGCTTTCATCCCGCGCATCAGGGGCACATGGGCCGCGGTGGGAATCGCGCGCAGCGCCCCCGCCCGAACCGGTCGTCCGACCCGTAGCTCCCCGGCGAGTTTCACCAACTCGGGATCGGGGTGGAGCGCGTGCATGAAACCTTCTCGCTCGAGATAGTGCAGCGTGCCGCCGCCGACGCCCTCCAGGTTCACGATCCAGGTTTGCGACCGATCCAACGTGCGGTCGGAGAGCAGGTGACGCATTCCCGCCATCCAGGACTCGTGGGAACCGGTCGCCGCAATCCACACATCAATCTCTTCGATGGGATGGGCCTGGAGTTTCTCCGCCAACCCCAGGAGCGCGGCAACGCCCGACGCGTTGTGATTGGCCCCGTGAATATCCTCCCCTTGAGACGCGCTCCAGTAGAGGCCCAGTGCCCCGCATAGCAGCACGAATATGGCCGCCCAGCGGATGATGGAGGCCACACTCAGCCCGGAAGCATCGTCTGCGGCGAAGGCGTCCGCCGCGCAGGTGGCGATAACTATGGCCATGGCGGCCATCAGCGTAAGATGCAGTAGCCTCAGCCACGGTACCATCCGGGGCGCGGATAGGGGCGTGGCCGAGCCGCTGTCGTAGTGGGCCGCGACGATGACGAGCCCCTTGGGGCGCGTGCCCAGAAAGCGCCCGACAATGTTCTGGGAGGGATACTGTGGCAGGAATCGAGACAGGCCACGATAGCCGCAGAACTCGTAGAGATAGAGCAGGAACACGCCAAGCCCGTAACCGAAGGCCGCCGGGGGCCAGGCCAGGGCGATCACGCCCACAAAGAGAAACTCCGCCAGGTAGGAGGCAAACAACAGAAAGTAGTTCTCGGGCGCGTGAAAGGTCTCGACCGATACATGGGGCGTATACTGGCCCAGACGCGCTTCAATGTACAGGCCCGCTTTTCGCTCCTGATCGCTCTGCGCACTCCGGTGAGAAAGACGCCCCGCAAGATGCATCAGGTCATCGTTTATCTGTGCCAGTCCCAAAAGGGATTTCCTCCAAAGCTGAACATGGGCGGGTGAGGCCGCCGAATTACGGAGAACGCTACTCGTCGCCCGGAAATTTGTACGGCTGCGATTGTGAGGCTCCTTGCAGGTACGTGACCGCCGGTATCTCGATGGCCGTGGCGGGTTGTGCGGGAAAGCGTGATGTCGTGAGCGTGCGTTCCGACACGCTTTCGATGGGGAAGCCCGTCCAATCGCCCGCCACCTTCGCTTTGGCATAGCCCTTCGCTTCGCCCGGCATGTAGGACCAGCCGACGGGCTCTTCGGTATCGATGACAAAGGTATCTTTTGACTGCATTGTCGCTGACGACGCCCAAATGGGCGTACCCTCGAATACAACCTTTTCGCCCAGTTTTAGAAATCCCGCACCCACGCAAAGCGCCCCAACGCTGCCATCCACGTTGCGGTGGAGGAGACCGAAGGTGCCCTGAAACGTAAATCCGCCGAGGCTGGCGCGCTTTTCAAAATTGTTCAATACGGCGAAGGTGCCCGCCGCAGTCTCGATTCTAAGTGCAATGGCATCGGAACCCGCATCAACGGGTATGCGGGCAACCGACTGGATCAAAAAATCGCCATCTCCGGAGCGGGATTCATGCACCGCAATAAATCGGCTTTCAAGCGCTTCACCGCGGCGCACCGCATCCACATAGCGCACGCGACGTCCCGCCTCGTCATGGGTGCGTTGCCCCGGGCCGTTGGACGCTTCCACCGTTGTATCGGGGGCGTCCAGCCACAATCGGTAGGCGTCGCTCTCTTGTTGCCAGGTTGCCTGCCAGGCGTCCCCCTCGGGGGAGGCTGATCGTACATCGCGAAGCCCGAAAATATCGGCCTCGGCCAGACTCTCGCCAATCTGGGGCAAGGGAGCTTCCTCGGGCATCGTTACGCCGCTAAACGTTAAACGGCCGTCGGCGGCATCGCTCGACGCCAGCTCGCTGTACGCCCTGTAGCGATGCTCCGAACCCCCTGCAACGCTGAACAGGTCAATGGCAAAGGTCCGGTCGTTCTCCAGCTTCACCAGCACCACCCGGCGTCGGTACTCCGGACACTGGGGATAGGCCGTGGAACTCGCTTCAACGACCGAGGCCAGCGGGGACGTGGCCATGAAGCCGAACTCCGTCTTTCGCCCGCTGAACTCCTGCTCTTTCCCATCCACGATGACGAGATTGTGGCTCGCCGTGCTCCTGATCCATTTGTTTACGGGCATATCGCCCAGATACCCCAGATCGCCCGCCAGGGTCCGAGGGCCATCGGCGTAAAACAGGGCCAGATTGTCATAGTGCCGGTGGCCGCCCTGCGGATTAAAGGCCAGGGTCAGGGTGTCCGCTTCCACACCCGTTCCATGGCGAAGCACCGCCGTCTTCCAGGCGGGATGGTAGACTTCCGCCAGGGTCAGGGGCCGGGCATCCCGCAGGGCCTCGTCCGTCAGATTGAACACCGCATACTCACCGGAAGCCTTCGGATGTATCCGGGCCAGAGCGCCTCCGTAGTACTCGGGGTAGCGCCGGGCGCCCATTTGCACGATATCCGAAGACGGCTTCCCCGGCAACCGCGTGTCGCTCAGGGGAAGATAGCGCCCGTCGGGCAGGAGGGTGTCCAGCACGGAGCGATACATAAGCCGCAACTGAGGATCCTGCGCGTACAGATCCACCACGCCGCTGCGCGCCGAGAAGTCGGCCGGCCACGTATAGCCATGGAGCGTTTCCGGCACGATGAGCAACTGGTCCAGGTACATGCCCGTATAGGAGGGGCTCTCGGAGCTGAAGCCGTCGTATAGGAAGGAGCCGTCGCGTACCCGCTCATAGCCGCGCAAGGCCACATCGGCATATTCGGGAATGCCCAGGCACTTGCCCAGGGCCGCCATCGCGTTATAGATGCGCGGCGACTTGTTGTTGTCCTCCTCCGCCTTGCCCGGGCCGCCAACATAGGGCTCCGCGCCCATCGCCCACTCCAGGAGCAAGTCGCGCTCCACGATCCTGCGCGCGGCGTCATTCCAAACGGGAGTGCCGTCGGCGTTCAGCGCGTTCCACGTGAAATCATAGGCCTGCACGACGCCCGTCAGGCCGCTGATGTTGTCCGTGCTGGGGTGAACGCGGCCCGCGCCCCAGTAATTCTGGAGCATGGCCGCCTTTTCCATCGTATCGCCCCTGTAGGCCTGCTCGGAAAGGTGGCGCTTCCACTCGATGGGCAGGGTTTTATCGTGCCACGCGGCATAGAGTGGATCGCAGTCGGCGTAGGTGTCCCAGTAATCGCGGTAGGGCCATTGACGGTAGCATTCGGCAAAGCG
>JBHEKR010000324.1:0-5384 GCA_041859365.1 Candidatus Hydrogenedentales bacterium | reverse complement strand
CTCCATCCACGACGACAAGATCATCCACGGCTCCCTCGGCAACAACTCCGACCGCTCCCGCATCGGCTTCACGATTCGCTACTCCAAGACCAACGTGAAGTGCGATCTGTCGGTGAACCCCAACTTCAAGACCTACCACTGCCGGGGAACGGACATCTACAACCATAACCCCCGCGGGCCGATACCCACGCAGAAATACGGGCGCATCTGGCAGGATTATCGGAACGTGGAAACGGAGATAGCCGCGAAGAAGTAGGCCCGGCGTTTCCTTCAGACGCTCATTTCAGCGAATCCGCCGCCCGGGCGATATTGCGGCACATGCCCGCGAAGATGAACTCGTGGATGGGGTAGAGGGCATACCAATAGAGGAGTCCCGGAATGCCATCGGGATCGAAGATGGCCGTCTGGCGGATCACGGAGCCATTGCCGTCTTCGGCGGGGTACACATCGAAGCGGAGCCAGGCGCGACCGGGCAGGCGCATCTCGGCGCGGAGGATCAGCAGGGCGCCGGGCTCGATGGCCTCCACGCGCCACCAGTCCACCGTGTCGCCCACCAGGAGATCCTCCGGGTGCCGGCGGCCCCGACCCAGGCCCACACCGCCGAGAACCTTGTCAATCAGGCCGCGTAATCGCCACAGCGGCGTGCCGTAGTACCAGCCGGTCGCGCCGCCGATGCGCTGGATAGGCAGGAACGCCCGCGCGGGCTCGACGGAACTGCGCTCGATGCGTTCATCGATGATACGTGCGCCAAAGCGCTTTCCGTCGTGATTGGCGGTCGGTCCGGAGGCGGAGGCCGCATCGGTCCAGCGGCTCGCGAGCAGGGCTTCCTTTTCTTCCCGGTCCGCCCGCGCAATGGCCTCTTCGATACCCATGGGCCGGATGGAGAAGTCGGCGAGGGCGCGGTCATCGCGGACAACGCTGGCCACGCAAATGCTCTCGATCAGTTTGCGGCCCACGCGCGCGAGCAGGGGAGTCACCAGGGCGAGCCACAGGCTGGAGAGCCACGGTGTCAGGAACGGCACGTTGATGATGCGTCGCGTGAGTCCCTGGGACTTCGCATAGGCCAGCATCAGGTCCTGATAGGACAGGACGTCCGCGCCGCCAATCTCGCAGATCCGGTGTCCGTTCACGGGGAGGGTGCGGGCTTCGTCCAGATAGGCCAGCACGTCGTCGATGGCGATGGGCTGGGCCTCCATCCGCACCCAGGTGGGGGCGACCATGATGGGGAGACGGCGAACGAGGGCGCGGATCATCTCGAAAGAAAGACTGCCGCCACCAATGACCACGGAGGCGCGAAACTCGATGGTGGTGATCCCGGATACCCGCAGGGCTTCCCCCACGGCTTCGCGGCTTCGCATGTGGGCGGAGCTCGTGCTGCCGCCCGCGCCCAGACCGCCGAGGTAGATAATTCGTTCGACACCCGCTGTCCGGGCCGCTTCGGCGAAGTTCCGGGCGCCTGCCAGCTCCACCGATTCGAAGTCGCCCCGCTCGTCCAGGGCGTGGATAAGATAATAGGCGGTCTTGATTCCGGCGAGAGCCTCATCGAGTCCTTCACGCCGGGCGACATCGGCCTGGACCACGTCCGCGCCGGGACCGAGGCGCTTCACCAGCGTGTCGGCGTGGCGCCCCATGCAGCGCAGGGGCACCCCGGCGGCCATGAAGCGGCGGGCGAGGCGTCCGCCGATATAACCGGAGGCACCGGTGAGGAGCACATCGGGCGCTAAAGTAGAACGGGTCGAATCAGACACAACATTCCTGTCTAAAAGTAGGGGATTTAAAGTTTGACAAATTATAGACAGATTGTTATACTTAGTCTACGTGAAATTTAAACTTTTAGCAACCATCGCGTTTCGAAATACGCGAAAAATGATAAGGCGGTAAGTTATGCGACATTTTCTACTTGCGATTTTCAGCACCATTTCCTTTGCGGGCTGTCTTGGGCTTCCGGGCGACCTTGAGCCGGTGAATGGCTTCGAAGTAGAGCGCTACATGGGCAAATGGTATGAGATTTATCGGCTCGACCACTCCTTCGAGCGTGGCCTGAGCCAAGTGACGGCCACCTATACGCTGCAAGACGACGGCAGTGTGAAGGTGGAGAATTTCGGTGTAAAGGAAGACGGCTCCGAAGATACCATCGTTGGCAAGGCGCTGTTTCAGGGCGACCCCACGGTGGGCAGCCTGAAGGTGTCCTTTTTCGGGCCCTTCTATGGGGGTTACAACATCATTGCGCTGGACAAGGAAAACTACCAGTACGCGATGATCTGCGGGCCGAGCTATGACTTCCTCTGGATCCTGTCGCGCACGCCCCAACTCGACCAAGAAACGATTGACATGCTGCTGGCGCAGGCGGAGGAAAGCGGCTTTAATGTGGATGATTTGATTTTTGTGGAGCACGATGTGGCGGAGTAGTTTCCAGACATCACGAGCGATCAGCTCATAGTCCGTGCCATCCGGCCTATCCGGGTTAAGAAAGAATTCTGACCACGGATTGCACGGATCGGCACGGATTTTTTTGTAATGTGCGATTACAGCCTGAATTCGGGCCGGTGCGATACGTTCGGTCTCTCTTGAACCCTTGCGAGCACCGCCCTATACTGGCATTCGACTCCGCTGCGTGAGGTGCGTGACTGCGGAACAGGCGGTTCTGAGTTCGAGGTGCAACTGCATGGGTATCTACAGATATTGGTCTGCTGCGATCTTGTCTGCGGTGTTCTCCCTCTGCGCAAACGCCGATACCGTCCGATACTCGCGCGACATCCTGCCGATTCTTGCGGAGAACTGCTTCAACTGTCACGGTGCGGACCGCGTTTCGCGGAAGGCGGATCTCCGTCTGGACACGGAAGAGGGTGCGAAGGCAGTGCTGGGGGCGGATCGGGCGTCCAGCGCGATCTACCAACACATCACGGCGACGGACGATGATCGGATGCCGCCGGCGGACTCGGGAAAGTCGCTCACGGCCGCGCAGATTGAAATCATCGGCCATTGGCTGGATGCCGGAGCACCGTGGGAGGGGCATTGGGCCTATACGCCGCCGGTGGAGACCGCACCGCCGCCTGCCGTACTGGCCTCATGGATTCGGGGCCCCATTGATGCGCACATTCTCGCCCGACTCGAAGCGGAGGGGATTCAACCATCGCCCGAAGCGGAGCGTCGGACGCTGGTGCGGCGGCTTTACTTTGACCTCACGGGATTGCCACCGGAGCCCGCCGCCGTGGAACGCTTTGTGCTGGACAATCGTCCCGATGCCTACGAACGGCTGGTGGACGAATTGCTGGCCTCGCCACACTATGGGGAGAAGTGGGGACGCTGGTGGCTGGACCTTGCCATGTACGGCGACAGCGATGGCTATCTCTCCGATTTTCTGCGGCTGACGGCGTGGCGCTATCGCGAGTGGGTGGTGGGGGCCTTCAACCGGGATCTCCCCTTCGACCAGTTCACCATCGAGCAACTTGCGGGGGAGCTCCTGCCCGAGGCCACGGTGGACCAGCGCATCGCCACGGGCTTCCTGCGCAACACCTTGAGCAATCGCGAGGGCGGCGCGGATCTGGAAGAGTTTCGAACGCTGCAGGTGATCGATCGGACGAAGAATCTGGGCACCGTCTGGCTCGGGCTCACGGTGGAGTGCGCCCAGTGTCACGATCACAAGTACGATGCGGTATCGCAGAAAGAATTCTTCCAGCTCTACAGCTTTTTCAATAATGCCGAGGAAGTGAACATCGACGCGCCCCTGGAGCTGGAAGCCGAAGCTTTCGCGGCGGCGTGGCCGGACTATGTGGCGAAGCGCGAGGCCCTGCTGGCGCCGGTGGCGGTGGAGCTGGAGGCCCTGCAGGCCGAGTGGGAGGCGAAAATGTTGTGGGCGGCGGCCAACCCAGGCGGGCCCGATGCACGCTGGGACCGCCAGTGGGAAGTGCTGGGCCTGATCTGGGGACAGGGCGATGGCAATGGCGAAGGCGAAGGGCAGTTGGAAGGTTGTTCCATCGTGCAGACGCCCGCAGCACAGCGTACGACGGACGAGAAGTTTCGTCTGCAGGACTACTTTTTCGCGCGGGGCGATCTGGTGAATCCGGACCGCTTTGTCGCGATGAAGGTGCCGGAACTGGCGACGCAGATCGAGGAACTCAAGAAGGGGCTGCCCAGGTTGAGCCGGGCGCAGTCCATGCGCGTGAGCCGGGTGACGCGACCGAATCATATGTTTATCCGGGGCGATTTTCGCGTCCCGGGCGATCCGGTGTCGCCGGGTACGCCCGCCGCGCTGCCCGCGATGGTATCCGCCTCCCCAAGCCGCCTTGATCTCGCACGCTGGCTTGTAGCGCCAGAGAATCCCCTCACGGCCCGCGTCACGGTGAACCGCATCTGGCAGGAGCTTCTTGGAAAGGGCATCGTGACCACCGCCGGTGATTTCGGCGTGCGCGGCGCGCTGCCCAGCCATCCCGATCTGCTGGACTGGCTGGCCCTCGAATTCCAGCGGCACGGCTGGAGCATGAAGGGGCTGATCAAGACTATTGTGTTGTCTTCGACCTATCGGCAGAGTTCCGAGGCACGTCCAGAGCTTGCGGAGCGCGATCCGGGCAATGTCCTGCTCGCGCGGCAGAACCGGCTGCGCCTGGGGGCGGAGCAGGTGCGCGACGCAGCTCTGGCTTCGAGCGGGCTGCTCAATACGGCGATGGGCGGACCGAGCGTGCGTCCGCCCCAGCCCGACAGCGTCACGGAGCAGGGTTTCGACAACCATTGGGTGGCGGACGAAGGGCCCAACCGGTATCGACGCGCGCTCTATACGTTTATTCAGCGCACCTCGCCTTTCGGGCAATTGGTGAACTTCGACTATCCCGACGTGAACCGAGCGTGTACGCGGCGCGAGCGATCGAACACACCGTTGCAGGCGCTGAATCTGCTGAACGACCCAACTTTTTTTGAGGCGGCCCAGGCGCTGGCGGGTCGTGTGCTGGCAGACTCGGAAGATCGTGCGACGCGCCTGAAGCAACTCTTCGCAACGAGCGTCGCCCGTCTGCCATCGCCCGACGAGCAGCTACGGCTGCTTGCACTGTTGGACGAAGAGACCGCGCGCTTCACACAGGAGACAGAGGGCATTGCCGACGTCACGGGTGCGAGCGACGCCATTCCCAGGACGCCCGAGGGCGCGGCGTGGGTCATTGCGGCCAGTGTGGTGCTCAACCTCGATGAATTCATCACCCGGGAATAAAGGCCATGGAACAACACAACTTCAACGCGCTCCAGAGCCGCCGCCGCTTTCTGCAGCATTCCGCGTGCGGACTGGGCAGCATCGCGCTGCACCAGTTGCTCGCGGGCGAGGGGCGCGCGGGCGAGGTGCAACCACCGGCTGCCCTGCGCCACCTTGCGCCCCGGGCTAAGAACGTCATTTTTCT
>JBHEKR010000021.1:0-9235 GCA_041859365.1 Candidatus Hydrogenedentales bacterium | reverse complement strand
CAGCGGCCTAGAGCCCGGCGAGTATACCGTTCTCGTATTTCAGTTTGACCTGAACGACTTGGAGAAGTCCCCCTTCGCAACCGGGCAAGTGACCATGGGCGAATCCGGCGCCGCCGAACTGAATCTGACGCTGCCCTGAGCTGACCCCGCGTACAATTGACCATAGGCGGGGACACCCTTTTAGAATGTTACTCCTAAGAGTCCAGGAGAGGCTCCCGGATCATTTGGTTCTCAGAAACAGTATTACTCGTTGCCCGTGCCACAGTTGGTTTGACCTTCGAAAGCCATTATCAGCCTGTGACATCGGAGTCCGCTGTGCTACAATGACCACTCGACAGGTGAATTTTTGCAGGCGGCGCTTCGCTGAAAGGATACCGGACTCAGCATGTACGTTTCTCGTATCAAAATCCGAAATTGGCGTAATTTTACTAAGGCGGAAGCCGACCTCTCTGAGACCGTATATGTCCTTGGCCCCAATGCCTCCGGGAAGTCCAATTTCTTCGATATTTTCCGATTCATGCGCGACATAGTCAATCCGACGGGCGGGGGACTTCAGCAGGCCATAGCCACCCGTGGCGGATTCGGAAAAATCCGCAGTCTGGCGGCTCGAAGCCCCTCCCACATCGAACTCTACTTCGAATTGCGAAACAATCTGGTCAATCTCAATGCCGTACCAGACTGGACCTATGAACTGTGGATTCAGCGCGAAGGTAAAGGCAAACAGCGACCTGTTGTATTAAAGGAATCCGCACGACGAAACGGTGTGGTACTTATCCAACGCCCAGACGACACGGACAATCAAGACCTCGAACGATTGACGGAGACCCATCTGGAACGCATCAACATGAACAAGGAAATTCGACCGGTAGCCGAGTTTTTCGAGGATGTCCTCTACCTTCATTTAGTGCCCCAACTATTGAAGTTCGGTGATCAGGTATTTCTACCTCATATGAGTTCCGATCCCTTCGGTCAGGGGTTCCTGGAGGCAATTTCCGGCGCCCCGACCAAGACTCGCGAATCACGTCTCCGCAGAATTCAACAAATACTTTCCAACGCGATTCCCAATTTTGAGAAACTCCGATTCCTTAAAGACGAGAAAACCGGCAAGCCTCATCTCGAAATGCTCTACAACCATTGGCGACCCCAAGGAGGGTGGCAGCGCGAGGATCAGTTCTCTGACGGAACGCTACGCATGATCGCCATGCTCTGGACTCTGTTAAGTTCCAACAGCATGATCCTGCTTGAGGAACCCGAACTTTCACTTCACAGCAAAATAGTCGAACAAATTCCCGCTCTGCTGTACAACACTCGGCAATCGAGGAAAAAGTCTGGCGGCCAGGTACTCATTAGCACTCACAGCGAAGCTATGCTTTCCGACTGTTCTATTGACGGCGGATTTCTAATTCTGGAACCAAAACCGGGCGGCGAGGCGACCATAATCCTCTCTCCCGACGAAGCGGATGAAAATGCCATGCGCGCGGGAATGTCAGCCGCGGACATCTTGCTTCCCCGAACCGCATCGACCATATCGGTATTGTAATAGTGGAAGACGTTTACTGCTATTCATTTGTCGAGGATGCGCCGTCCGCCGCGATTGTCAGAAGAATGGCCGAGTATAGAAACAGGACCTCCGACCATAGACTCTTGTTCTTCGAAGGTTTTCCAGAGGTAATGCGCGGAAATGGAAATTTGGCCAAGAAGTGTCCGAGTTTTCTCAACATGGCAAAGTCGGGATTGTACGTCGTTTGCGTCACCGACCTCGACACAATCGGGTGCCCCTGCTTCTTGCTGGCAGAATGGTTTGGATTGCCAGCGAGCCGCGCGAGTTCTCTCCCAGAGAAGCTCATCTTCAGAATTGCCGTGCGGGAGATCGAGTCATGGATTATGGCGGACATTCACGGATGGTCCGAGTTTATCGAAATTCCCGCGGCAAACTTCTCGCAGACGCCGGACGAGCTTTCCGATCCGAAGCAGTTCCTGCTCGGTGTCCTACGAAACAAAGGCAAAAAGAAAAAGCATGCTGAAATGCTGCCCCGTGGAGTTTCGCATATTGGCCCAAGATACAATGAGACTTTATGTCGTTTCGTAGAAACAACATGGTCACCCGAACGGGCGGCGAAACACTCTCCCAGTTTGAAGCGGGCAATCCACGCACTTCAACGCATTTAGCGATATACGCCACGGTGACAAGCCGATAGAGTCCAGGTTCATCGCATCTAGAACCCGCAGCCTATTTTGGTGTGCTGGTCATTAATCTGACTAACTCGTGTAAGACGCATCAAGAGGATAGAGCGGGCAGGAAGCCCCTCTCCATATAGATATTGCGACCCCTTATGTGAGGTTTATGCGACCCTCAATGCGATTGCCATGCGGGATACTTTTCCTGGCTCCCATCTTTTCCGCCTCAAATGCTATACTGCCTCCGTGCTTCGATCATTGGTGCCATCCGCCGCAACGGCCTCATGGCGATCAAGCGCCCCTTCCCATTCCGGGGAACGGCTCCAGCCGCGTAACGAGAAGGGCGACCACGAAGCCGCACCGTTATGGAGGAATACCTCATGGCAACGCGCCTCGCATCCGCCGCATGCATTGTCGTCGGCCTGCTCCTTTCCGTCGCCGCCGCCGGCGATACCCTTCGAGATGATTTTGCTTCTCCGCCAGACTCCGCACGACCCTGGGTCTACTGGTTCTTCATGGACGGCAATCTCAGTCGCGAGGGCATCACCGCCGATCTGGAATCCATGGCCGAGGTTGGCATTGGCGGACTTATCCTGATGGAGGTGGATGTAGGGATCCCGCGCGGCCCGGTGGAGTTCATGAGCGACGAGTGGCGGGCGCTGTTCAAGCACGCGGTGGAGGAGGCGGAGCGGCTTGGATTGGAAATCACGCTGAACGCGGGACCGGGCTGGACGGGCAGTGGCGGGCCCTGGGTGAAGGCCGAGCAGTCCATGCAGCATCTGGTGGCCAGCAGTGTGGAGGTAACGGGCCCCGCCAGTTTCGACGGCGTGCTGCCGATCCCGGAAGCGCGCAAGCCCTACTTCGGCGAATCGGGATTGCCCGAATGGCTCCTCGCGGCGCGCCGCGATTTTTATGTCGATGAGGCCGTGCTGGCCGTACCGCGCAAGGGTGACGGAGCGATTAAACACCTCGACGAGAAAGCCCTCTTTGTCAGGGAACCCTACACCTCCAAACCCGGTATTGCGCCGTTCATTCCCGCGCCTTCTTCACACCCTGAGCTTCCGGCGAAAACCATCCCAGCCGGGGAGGTGATCGATCTGACCGGCCAGCTCCAGCCCGATGGCCGCCTTGCGTGGACCGTCCCTCCCGGCGAGTGGACCATCCTGCGCTTCGGCCGACGCAACACCGGCGCCAACACACGCCCGGCCCCCCTGCCGGGACTGGGGCTGGAAAGTGACAAGTTCGACCCCGCCGCGCTGGATGCCCACTTCGAGGCATTTGTGGGCCGACTACTCGAAGCGGTAGGCCCAAGACCCAGCGATCGCAAGGTGGGCTGGACGATGCTCCACATCGACAGTTGGGAAATGGGTTCGCAGAACTGGACCGCGAAGTTCGCCAAAGAATTTGAACAACGGCGCGGCTATTTCCCCCGGCCCTGGCTTCCCGTCATGACCGGACGCATCGTCGGCAGCGCGGAGCAGTCCGAGCGCTTCCTGTGGGACCTTCGCCAGACGGCCCAGGAGTTGGTGCTCGAATACCACGCGGGACACCTGAAGGAACTGGGGCGTCAACACGGTTTCGGCCTCTCCATCGAGCCCTACGACATGAACCCGACGGCCGATATGTCCCTGGGCGGCGTGGCCGATGTGCCCATGTGCGAGTTCTGGTCGCGGGGCCATGGCTTCGATTCCAACTTCACGTGCTACGAGTCCACCTCCATCGCCCACACCCTGGGGCGGCCCATCGTGGCGGCGGAGGCCTTCACGGCGGCGGACAGCGAAGCCTGGCAGCTCTACCCGGCCCTCATGAAGAATCAAGGGGACTGGGCCCTGGCCACCGGCATCAACCGCATCGTGTTCCATCGCTTCGCCCACCAGCCCTGGCTCGATCGCCAACCGGGCATGACCATGGGGCCCTATGGCGTTCACTGGGATCGCACCCAGACCTGGTGGCCCATGGTATCCGCCTATCACCAGTACCTGGCGCGTTGTCAGTACCTGCTGCGCCAGGGAAGCACCGTGGCCGATATTTGCTACCTCGTGCCCGAAGGCGCGCCCCATGTGTTCCGTCCCCCACCCTCCGCACTGGCCGGCGAATTCGGCGATCGCCGGGGCTACAACTTCGACGGTTGCGCTCCGGAAACGCTGCTGCTGAAAGCCGAAGTTAACGACGGCAACGTGGTCTTCCCGGGCGGCGCGTCCTACCGAATTCTGGTGCTGCCCGCCTTCGACACCATGACGCCGGCGTTGTTGCGCAAGATCGAGACCTTGCTGGAGGCCGGCGCCACGGTCATCGGGACGCCGCCGCTGAAATCCCCCAGCCTCTCGGGCTATCCTGCCTGCGATCAGGACGTCCTGTCCATTGCCACGAAGCTGTGGGGCGGCCTGGAGGCCCCGGCAGCAGTAACCGAGCGCAACGCAGGCAAGGGTCGCCTCGTCTGGGGCGGCAATCTTGCCGTCGATAAGCCGGGCGAGGCCTATCCCCAGGAAAGCGCCCAGCCCCACTGGAAGGTCTACCCGGACTATGAGCCAACCGCAGCCGTGCTGCAAAGCATGGGCGTGCCAGAGGATTTTGCCACCGACGGCCCCATCCGCTACACCCACCGCCGGACGGAAGACCGAGACCTCTACTTCGTCGCCAATCAGTCTGTTGAGCGTGTAGAGAGCGTCTGCACCTTCCGCGTATCGGGCCGAAACGCCGAATTGTGGGATCCTGTCACAGGTACGACGCGTCCGCTCAACGCAGTTGCGAAGAGCGATGGCCGGACATCAATCACGATGCGCTTTGACGCCCATCAGAGCTTCTTCGTTGTCTTCAGCACTTCGACTGCCCCGAAAGCCGATTCGCTCGAGGATTTTTCCACGCCGCAGACGATTGCAACGCTGGACGGCTCCTGGGAGGTCGCCTTCCATGAGAAGCGCGGCGCTCCCGGCACGGTGGTCTTCGATAAGCTCCTCGACTGGACGCAGCATCCTGATGAACGCGTGCGCCACTACTCGGGCATCGCCACCTACCGCAAGACCTTCGATTGCCCGACGGCCGACGGACCCGTATTGCTCGATATCGGTGAGCTCCCGGGTATGGCCCGCGTCCGCCTCAACGGCCACGACCTGGGTGTACTCTGGTGTGCCCCGTGGCGACTCGACATCACGGCGGCGGTGAAGCCCACCGACAACGAACTGGAGATCGACGTGGCCAATCGCTGGCCCAACCGGCTCATTGGCGACAGCGCCCTGCCGGAAGACCAGCGAATCGCCTGGACCACCTGGAGCCCCTACAAGCCCGATTCACCCCTGCTGCCCTCCGGCCTGCGGGGCCCTGCACAGCTTATGACGAGTGAGATCAAGTGACTAACCTGAAATCCAAACTGATCCAGCGCCCGGCGTTATCGTATTGCTGTTCCATTGCGTGCCGCGCCATCGCGATAGCCATCCTCGCAATTCTCGGCCAGCGCACAGCGGCCCAGACCCTTGTCGCCGATCAGCCGCCCACCTTTGTGCCTTTCGGCGCCTATCTGAGCTGGGAGCGCACGGGTGCTTGTGCAAAGGTCATCGGCATTGATCGCTGGGAGGATGTCTCGCGACGCCTCGATGCGCTGGAGAAGAACCATGTGAACCTCCTCTGGGTCACCAATATGGACGAGGCCGATCTGCCTCGCCTCATGGCCGAATGCGAAAAGCGCAACATGCGGCTACTACCCTCCATGGGCGCGGTGGAGGCCAAAGTCGACTGGCGCTGGGCCGACGATGGCGCCTACTACAACACGCTGCTGCCCCAGCTTGTGGCCACCGCCGGTGGTTCCAAAACCCTCGTCGGCTGGGTCCTCAGTGACGAACCCCTGGCCGAGCATCTGCCCCGCGTCGAGACGCTGCGGAAGAAATTCCGCGAGCTGGACCCCGACCGCTTCACGACAGCCGTCACCATGTGGCCCCAGACGCCCCTGGTACCGTCCGCGACGAAGCTTCCCCTCGTCGTCATGGATTTGTACCCCTTCTTCGGCCCCAACGACCCCAACGGGCCCCACACCGACGCCACGAGCATGGGTTTCTTCCGCAACAACATGACCGCCATGATGAAGGCCATCGGCGACGGCCCCGCGAACGCGTGGGTCATGGGCATGTGCTTCAGCGACATCTGGGGCCCCCGCGAATACAATGCGGAAGACCACCTCATCGGCCTGCCGGGATCCTACCTCCACTGGCGCTGCCCCACCCTCGCCGAAATGCGCTGGCAGGTATGGGAAAGCTTTCGCGGCGGCGCCAAAGGCTTCGTCTGCTACACCGTGGCGCCGGAAGCGCCAGACCCCGCAACCGCCACCCTTCCCCCGGCCGACGTGACGTGGAAAGAGGTCCTCGCCACCGAGCCCACCGATCTGGGCCCCAACGCGCTGACCAATCCGGACGGCAGCACGACACCCCAGCTCGAAGAACTCGGCAGGGTCTACGCCCGGCTTGCGCCTCATGCCGACCTGCTGCTTCGACTGAAGCGGATAGAAATTGCGGCGCTCACGTTGGAAGGGCCCGGCTCGTTACAGGGTTTCGTCGATCCGGATACCGGCGCGCGGTATGCCATCGTAGTGAACAATGATCTCCACGAGCCGCAGGAGCTAAGGCTTCGTGCGAGCGGTTCCATAGCGGAATTGGAAGACTTGGCAGAACACCGTGCACTACCCCTGACGAGAATTGCCCTGGAGGAACCCATGACCGGAACAATGACGTTGGAGGCGGGCAGCGGAACACTGCTCGGGATCCGCTAAGGAGTCCGCCCATTCGCGTGGAGCGGTAGCGCTTGCGTCAGCCTTCCGACAGCAGCGCGCGCTCTTGGCAGTCCTCTGCCGCGTCGGAGTCCGCAATGGCTTCCACGAGGGCCTTTCGCGCCATGCGGGAAACGAGTACCAGCACGATAATGCACGCGCCCAGGCCGCCGAAGAGCAATGCATCCTCGAGCAGCGCGTGCTTGATGTTGCCCTCGGCGATCTTCACCATGTTCGTGCTTGCATGGCCGAAATAGACTTCAACCATGATGGCAGGCATGTGCGCAAGGCAGGCGAACAGAAAGCCGGTCAGACGCACATGGGTGGCTCCCAGCAGGTAACTCATAATCGCGGGATTGATAGGGGTCAAACGGACGAGGAACTGGAGTCGGACCTCATCCTGTATGACAGCGCGCTGAATCGCCGACAGGCCGGGCCGCGCCGAGATCTTCCTTTGAATAGGCGCCCGGAAGAGCCTCCGGGCCAGGAGAAATTGCAGCGCGGCGGCAATCAGGATCCCGAATAGCACGGCTATGATTCCCCACCACAGCCCGAAAAGGACCCCCGCGGCAATGCAGAGTAGGGAGTCCGGCATGAGAAAAGAAGTGGAAACGACGAAGAACACCACAAACGCGGCAACGCTCCACGGGCCCAGCCCCATGAGCCACGCTTCAATCGCGCTCATATTTGTCACCAGCTCATGTCCCATGAACATGACCCCGGCGGCAAAAAACGCGGCGCAAAGCAGATAGGGAATCGCGGCGCGCGACGTGGCGCGTGCAACAAGCCTGCGCACCCGATCGGAAGTCTGCGTTGTGGAATCATCAAGCACTGCTTAACCCTTGTATAGTTCTCACGATTACTTCCCCGCTTGAGCCGCTGCACGCCCATTTTGATCGGAGACGCCAGCCACCACCCCGCAGGCTACGCGTTGACATTATAGCCTGCCATGCTATTCAATCCACACTTTCAAGGATAGCCCAGGCATGGCAGGTCCGCGATGTCCCGGGATTGTATCGTCTCCGACGCTTACGAAAGGCAACACTGTGAACCCCGCCACCCGTTCAACGAATGCCGTCGGCTCAAGTCCAAACGGCGATTCGCACCACCTCCGATTTCACCAGCCCCACCGCCATCTCCACTCCCTCTTCGGGGATGACTGGTTCGCCCTCAAGGCCGAGGCCTTTGCGCGTTTCTTTGGCACACCCCTCTTTCTGGTCGGTCAGACGATCATCGTGGCTTTGTGGATAGGGTTGAATGTCGCGGGGGTCGTAACGTTCGACCTCTATCCCTTCATCCTGCTTAATCTGGCCTTCAGCCTTCAGGCCGCCTATGCCGCCCCGCTCATCCTGCTGGCCCAGACCCGCCAATCTGACCGTGACAAGGCCCTTTCCGACGCCGACGCGCGACACCGGGAAGACCTCGCCCTCGCGGCGCAGCAGCGGATGGAAATCGCAACACAGCAGGGCGAACAATTGCTGGAGTTGCTGCGATTGAACACCGAACTGACAGAATCCACGAAACAATTGAGCATGAAGATCGAGTCGCTCACCCGAGATTTGCACGGGAGGACGTTTCACGAAAAGCCATGAGCGCAGAGAAAGACTCGGTTACCCAGGAGCCCTATCGCCCCCCCAAACTCAGTCCCCCTTCACCAGCACCATGGCGAAGCCGTCGTAGCCCTTGCTGCCCACCGTCTGCACCGTGCTCGTGGTCACCCGCGCATCGGCCGCGACCACTTCGTTGAAGCGCCGAACACCCCGAATGCTCACGTCTTCACTGTCCGCCTCCAGCACGGCCCCGCCGCGAATCACGTTGTCCACGATCATCAGCGCGCCCTTGCGGGTGAGCTTCATCGCCCCTTCAAAGTAACCGGGGATATTCTCTTTGTCCGCGTCAATGAAGATCAGATCGAAAGGCTCGGCCCCCTCGGCATCGAGCGCGGCGAGAGAGTCCAAGGCCGCGCCCAGCCGAATCTCCACTTTGTCCCCCACACCGGCACGATCGACGTTCTTCCGCGCGACTGCGGCGTGGTGATCCTGAAGCTCCAGGGAAATCAGCGTTCCGCCCTCGGGCAGCGCGCGCGCCATCCAAATCGTGCTGTAACCGCCGAGGGTGCCGACCTCCAGGATGCGCTGTGCGCCCGTGAGTTGGACGAGCAGGTTCAGGAGTTTCCCCTGCATGGGCGACACCGAGATGGGGTCCAGACCCGCCGCTTCGCTTTCCGCGAGGGTTTCGGTGAGCGCGGGGTCGTCGGGGACAAAGAGGTCGGCGAGGTAGTCGTCGACGGCTTTCCATGGTTCT
>JBHEKR010000547.1:0-2702 GCA_041859365.1 Candidatus Hydrogenedentales bacterium | reverse complement strand
CCGGCTTGACCCTGGTAGGGGGAGACTTCGCTGGTGAATCGGGCTTAACGACGGGGGGAGGCGCGGGCGGTGGCGCGGGTGACGTGCCTTGGACGGGTTCCTGCTCATTGAGCGATGCGGGCGCGAGGATTGGTAAAGGCGGTGGAATGGCAGCAACGGCGTTGCGCGACGAACGCGGAGATCTATCCCTGATCACCAGCACCAGCGCGGTAACTGCCGCGACTGCGGTGATGGCGGCCAACGCGAGAAACAGCAGTGGAAAAACATTTCCCTTAGCTCCAGAAGAGTTTGGCAAAACCGACGGAGCAGTCGATGCGGGCAGCGTCGGTGGGCTGGCTGGATCCGGGAGTGGTTGCATCGGAGCTGGATCGTCCGCTGGAAAAGCTGCCCGAACGGCTACGAAAATCAGGATTAACGCCATCAGCGGCATGGCTGTCTTTTTCATGTAATTTCCCTCGAATAGCCCGTTTTTCCATCAAACGCGAGGTATCCGATTTTTTCACGGTCGCCCACCGTGAGAAAATTGCCCTCGTGGCCGTTTTTTCGTAGACAGGGGTAACAATATGCTGTGCATAGATATTATTGTATCCCGTGTAACCAGGAAGGAGCCATGATGGAAGAACCCAGCCGTTTATCCGTACCGGTCTACGAACCCGGCCAAATCATCGCTGAGCGGTATGTCGTGGAGCAACGCTTCGAGGGCGGGATGGGATACGTGTACGTCGCCCTGGACCAGACCCAAAACCTGCGCTTTGCCATCAAGCAGCCCAAGGCGTGGATGCTGGCCGAGCCGGCGCTGCTGGCGCGGGTGGCGCGGGAAGCGGACGCCTGGACCGGGCTGGGGATGCACCCGCACATCGCCTATTGCTACTTCGTGCGGAGCCTGGACGGGGTGCCGCACCTCTTCGTGGAGTACGTGGACGGGGGCAATCTGCGCGAATGGATCGCGGCGGGCCGCGGCAGCGACTATCGGGTGAGTCTGGACCTGGCGATTCAGTGCTGTCAGGGGATGGAACGAGCGCATGGCTGGGGAATGGTGCACCGAGACCTGAAGCCGGAGAACATTCTGGTGAGCCGGGACGGGCAGGCCAAGATCACCGATTTTGGGCTGGTGGGGGACCTGGGGATTCGGGAGGACACGACGAGGCTGGAAGGCGCGGTCGCGTGCATGGGAGCGACCCAGTTTGGGATGCAGATGGGCACGCCGGCCTACATGGCGCCGGAGCAATGGCGCGACCCGCGCCGACGTAGCGTCGAGGCGCCCGACGGGGTGGACTGCGACTCGGACGTGTACAGCTTCGGGGTGTGCCTGTGGGAGATGATCTGCGGGCGATTGCCCTACCCCAGCGCCTTGACCAACGCCGAGCTGCCCGACCCGCACCGCTCCCGGCGCGATCTGCCGGCATCCCTGGGCCAACTCCTCAAGCAGGTTGTGGATCGGGATCGCCGGGGGCGGCCGGCCGATTTCGGCGTGCTGCGCAAGCGACTCAACGCCGTCCATCGGGAGTTGTTTGGCGCCGACGCCCCGGCCTACCGGATCGACCTGCCCGACACTGGTGCCGCTGAACTGAACAATCAGGGTTACTCCTACGCCGAACTGGGCAAGCCCGAACAAGCCCTGGCCTGTTTCCGGCAAGCGGTGGAGAAAGACCCCACCCAGCCCCAGGCGGTCTACAACCTCGCTTTGTTGCAGTGGCGCGCGGCGGAAATCGATGACCTGGAGGCGGTGCAGCGGGTTGAGAATTGCCGCAACAACCCCACGGTGAATCAGGCGACAGTAGCCGAGTTGGTGGCGCACCTTCATGCCGAGCGGGCCGACCTGGACGCGGTGCAAGCGAGTTTGCGGGACTATCCGGACCGCTACGAGGCATTGTTCGCGGCGGCGGCGATCACGCCCACCCGTTGCTTGCAGACTTTGAAACCGCCCGATCCGGTTAACTCGGAATCTGTCCGGACCATAGCGGTGACACGAGATGGACGCTACGCCGTATCGGGCTGTCAGAATACGGCAACCCTCCGGCTATGGGATCTCATCGATGGGCGATGCTTGCATACGTTAAAGGGGCACACGGGAGCTATCAAAGCCGTTGCATTCGCGGGGAATGAACGGCAAATCCTATCGGCGAGCCAGGACAAAACACTCAAGCTGTGGGATCTGACGACGGGCCAGTGCCTGCGCACTTTGGAGGGCCACCCGGAATCGCTCTCCACCATGGCGGTGGTGGGGGATGGGAGCCAAGCAGTATCGGTAAGCTGGGACGGCACCCACAAGTTGTGGGACCTGACGACCGGCGAATGTCTGCGCACGTCGAGCGTACCCTTTCTTAGAGGTGCGTCGGTAGCAGTGGCCCCCGATGGACACCGGGTTCTGGCTGCGGGAGGAACCCTCAGATTATTGGATTTATCCAATAATCAGTGCTTGCATGTGTTGGAAGAGCATAGAGTTGCGGCAGGCGGTGTAACGATAACTGCGGATGGACGTTACGCCGTGGCGAGCAGTGAGAATGCCACTCTCAAGTTATGGGATCTGGACAACGGGCAATGCCTGCGCACACTGACCAGCCATGTTTACTGGATTAATGCCGTGGCGGTGGAGAGGGAAGGACGCTATGCAGTATCGGGTGGCCAAGACAAAACCATGAAGCTGTGGGATCTCCATGACGGGCGCTGCCTGCAAACCCTGAAACACGACCACCTCATCC
>JBHEKR010000463.1:0-4130 GCA_041859365.1 Candidatus Hydrogenedentales bacterium | reverse complement strand
CCGAAAGGGCGGTTCGTGTGCCTTGAGCCTCGAATGCCCACGCCATGGAGCGTGCTATGACGGGCGGTTTGTTCGTCTGAAACTCGACTTGAATAGCTCGACTTCGGCTTTGTGGAGACGGCACAAAAGGGCCGGTCAAGTTACTGATGGCGTACAACGAGAACGCCGCTACGGGCACACGAACCGCCCATTCGGGCGGATCGCGTGGCACGCCTGGAAGTTTCGGCCTATTTCGCTTTTGGTTGCGGCTGTGCCACGCTGTGTCCAACCCGTCCGATGCAAAACTATGGAAAGCGACGCGGTTTAGTCGCCAACAACAACCCCTTCCATCCGCACCACTTCAAAACTCCCGCCCTCCAGGCCCTTCAGTTCGCCCAACTCTTCATCGTCCCAGCGGGCATCGGGCGCGCCGGAGAAATACCAGTCGCTGCCGTTGTCGGCCATGATCATCCCGTATTCCTTCATCGCCTTGAGGATCACCTGATTGCGTGGAGAGAAGCCGCTAATGTCGAAGTCAGCCTTCAGGCGCACGCGCATGCCCATGGGCGGCAGATTCGGATCGGGGTCGCTGCTGGCGTAGTGGGTGGCGGGGGGGACATAGGCGCGGCGCGATTGACTTACCGTGAAGCGGAGGGCGTGGTTAATCTCGCCCTGCTCCACCACTTCGTCATAGCGCACGAGGCCGGGGAAAATGGGCAGGCCCGCTGCGTCCGCCGAGGTCCAGCCTGCGGGCCGCAATTCGTTCGAGTCGAGGTCGAAGATCGCGCCCGAGCCTGCCGTCCAAGGCTGGCCACTGCCCTCGGGCGGGAAGGCATAGAACAATTCGTAGAGCGTCCAATTGTCTCTATCGATCATGATCATGTGGCGGTCGCCATCGGCATCCGCGCCGCCCTCGATGGGCGTGTCCTCCGTGATGGGGTAGGGGCCCGGATCGCTCTCATCTGCGTAGTCGAATTCCACCGGCACCTTCGGCGTGCTCCCGCTCACCACGATATAGGGGATGCCAAAAGGCCCGCCCTCCCAGTTCGCGCCGAAGTCCGGATGGAGGTTGTCCGAGCGGCCGATGCTGTCGATGATCGCGTCCGAATTCGGGTCCACGGGAAGACTGTCCACCCGCGTGTTCCATGGATTGTTTGCGGGGAGGACTTGCGCGCCATTCAGGCTGGCATTCGGCCCCAAATCCGGTACGCCCTCCACCGGATCGGGATCAGGATCCGGGTCGGGATCGGGATCAGGCGTCGGCGGACACGCCGCCAGGCAAAGCGACAACAGGCCAACAACGAAAAGCGCGAACAGCCGATTCATGGCAAGACCCTCCAGTGAGTTCCCGATGCAACACGCCAACCACAGGGAACGGTACCATAGATGGGGGGAATGCGCGTTGTCCACCCCGAAGCGGGAAAAAATTTCTCCCACAGATGAACTCAGATGGACACAGATAAGAGGATGAAAAACCGAAATACTTGAACGTGCGTGCAGGTGATAGAATGAGGACTCGATCTGGAAGTACGCCAGACCAAGGGAGTACATGCCTTTCCGTTTTATCTGTGTCCATCTGAGTTCATCTGTGGGAAATCATTATCTTGATGACTGCGGAAGCCGTCGAACTACACGAATTCCTTACTCTTGGTAGTGTGACGCGTCAGGGGGGCTAAGAGGAGTAACTCATGAAAAAGCTCAAACCAGTCACCCCGGGCGAACTATTGCGGGAAAAATTCCTACTCCCTATGGGGCTTTCACAATACCGCCTGGCCAAGTCTATCGGGGTGCCCGCGCAGCGTATCAACGCTATCGTGATGAACCATCGTTCCATAACGGCGGACACCGACCTGCGCCTTTGCCGCTACTTTGGTCTCTCCAATGGATACTGGCTCCGCGCCCAGGCGGCGCACGATATGGAGGTCGCGGGCGCGGCGCTTGCCAAGACCCTTGCAAAGATTACGCCCTACAGCGCGACGGAAATCCCGTCCAGCCACTCGCGGTGAATCTATTCCCCGCTACCGAGCGAGATATCCCGCCGCGAGGTCGAAATCGTAATTGTAAAGCCCGCGATGACGTCAAACAACGACATCAGTGTCAGGATCATAAAGGTCGCTGTGCCCGCGCCCGCCACGACGATGTATTCCACCAGAAAAACCACGAAGGTCAACATGGACAGGGCGTGGTCGATAATCGTGGCCTTCGACGAGCGCGTGGACTTCAGAATTTCGAAATACAGCAGCACGATGCCCAGCATCACCAGGATATCGCCAAGCTTCAAGAACATCGCCTCGTCGTTCGCCATCAGCGGGATGCGGATCACGTCCGGATTCGCGGCCACGGAGTTGCCCGTAAGCATCAGCACGTTGTAGGCAATCAGGATAATGGCAAGCAAGGGAAAGTGACGCAGATAATTCATGGAAGCACCGGCCTTTGGCGTTGGGATAGCGAAGAGGCCCGCGACACGCGAAGGGGCCTCGGCGACATTAAAGCAAACCGGCGGCACGGATACAAGTCATTGGTGGACTGGTCCTTAATCGCGCGGACGAAGTCAATCGCTGAGTAGTGAGGCGGTCGCTTCGAAAATATGTGCTCGGCAGAATCTGAACGTCGAAAAAGTCTCTGCCAATCCGGGTGTTTACTCCCCCAGCCCCACGCAAGCGGGGAGGGGCTAGAGCCCGGACATGAACTTTTTGATCTATGGGTGACGCGAAGCGTCATGAGTATCGGTCTTCTCTCGACTTCGGGGCACAAAAGTCGTCACTAAATAGCGCTTTCCGCCCTCCAGCGTTCTTCTCGCCAATGCGGGATCGCTGATCGTACGCGCCATGGTCAACGTGCCGACGAGGGCCGAGTATAAGTTAATGGCCTTCGCCATATTTTCCTCGGGTGGATCGTCGGGGAATTGATCCTTCAGCGCTGCGGCGAACATTCCATAGATCCGGATCATGTGCTGTTCGTACAGCGCGCGATGACCCGCCTTGCTCCGCTGCATGTCCGTGCTCAGTGAGGTAAATGCGCAGCTCGACCCCACATCCGTCAGACTGCGTTCGGAAAGATGATCTTCTATCATGCCTTTGAGGGCTACCGAGCCCTCCACTTCGAAGCGGTTCGCCAGGTTCACTTCCAGGCGGGCCAGATCGTGGCAAACCGCCTGGGCAAAAAGATCATCCTTGGATTTGAAGTGGCTGTAGAGCGCACCACGCGATAAACCCGCGTATTTCATGATCTGATCCGTGCCCGCCTCGCCTCGTCCATGCTTCTTTAGATAGGCGATAGCCCGGTCGAGGATCACCGTCTTCAACTTCTCTTTTTCGCCCTTTCGGGTCTTCATGCGCGCCTCCTATCGAGTTTGCCGGGCAAATACAAAAATTTACGATGCAGAGCGATATCGTAATGCAAGTTGTTAGTTAAATAATAACAGGAACTTAGGGAGCGAGCAAAATTCTACTTGATTTTAAAACAGTTCTGCATTAAAATTGAAATGTACTTGAAAGGCCAACGGAGAAAGAGGCATGAAACAGACCAGGGTTATTGATGATGAATTCCAGGGGCAGCGCGTGCTCGTAACCGGAGGAACCAAGGGTACGGGAAAGGCAATAGCCGACCGCTTTCTCCGGGGCGGCGCGACGGTCGTTGTCACCGCTCGCCAAAAACCCGATTCCCCTTCTGAGGCGCATTTCATCCAAGCGGATCTTTCCTCGGTAGGGGGCTGCAACGCCGTGGTTGAGCAAGTCATGGAACAGCTTCAAGGCATCGATATACTCATCCACAACGTGGGTGGCTCCTCGGCTCCAAGCGGGGGCTTCGCCACGGTTACCGACGAGATCTGGCAGCAGAACCTGAATGAGAATCTCTTTCCCGCCGTGCGGCTGGACCGCGCGTTTCTCCCCGCCATGATCGCCCGGCGCACGGGGGCGATCATTCACATTTCCTCCATCCAGCGAACCTTGCCTTTATTTGATTCTACCCTGGCCTATGCCGCCGCCAAGGCGGCCCTGAGCAATTACAGCAAGGGCCTGTCAAAGGAGGTGAGCCCTCGAGGCATCCGCGTCAATTCCGTCGCGCCGGGTTTTATCGAGACCGATGCGGCTCAGCGCATGATTCAGCGCATGGCGGAGCAAAATAAAACCGACGCGGCCATCGCGCGC
>JBHEKR010000338.1:0-13405 GCA_041859365.1 Candidatus Hydrogenedentales bacterium | reverse complement strand
CCCCTGGCGGTCGCCTTTCAACTCTTCAAAGTGAAAGCTCTTCATGGCGCGGAACGACCGCTCGTCGGGTGCATTCAGAATGAACTGCATCCGTCTGCGGTACATTTTGACGACCTCGTCTGGCAATCGAGCCCGGTAACCCAATTCGGTCAGAAGACGTTCGAGGTCTTTATCGTCAAAGGTCACTTCCATTCCAAACAAATGCTAGCAGATAGAGCGTAAAATTGCAAGTATCAAGTTGCGCAACACGCAATTTTTAAATATAGATCCCCCGAGTTTGCTATGTGGAAATTTTTGCCCGGAGGAAAACCGCCCCACATGGAAAACTCCGGATTTTTCCGGACAGCGTGAAAAAAACGCGGGACGGTCCCGAACGCGTAGCGGGCCTGGCTGTGGCGGGGGCGTCCTGTTTGGTCGCGTGCATTGCTCTATTGTCGATGCCTTTGCGTTCAGGACGGTCCCGTCGATCCTTGCACGCCATCGGGGGCCCATGGTGTAATAGCCCATGCCCCACGAAATCCCGCCCCCATCCCGATTCAAGTACTGCGCCCGCTATTGCGAGGAGAACATCTGGCACCTCGCGCAGGATCGGACCTTCGCCGATTGCGAGCGGGTGGTCGCGATCATTTCCAACGCCGAGGCGGCCTGTCTTCTCTGGGACCAGCGGATGTGCGAGGCGCCCGACTACCCGGTCTGGTGGGACTACCACGTGATCCTCTTCGTGAAGGAGGGCGACTGGCGGGTCTATGACCTGGACACCGCGTTGCCCTTTCCCGTGGCCGCATCGACGTATCTTCGGCAGACCTTTCGCTTTCAGGAGAGAATGCCTGAGGTCATCCGCCCGCGCTTCTTGCTTTTCGAGGGCGATCACTACGTGCGGACATTCTCGTCGGATCGCTCTCACATGCGCGATGGGGACGGATCGTGGTATGCGCCGCCGCCGGCGTGGCCGCCGATTATCCAAGGCCAACCGGAGGGCTTTCCCGCGTTCATAGAACGGCAACTGCGCGCGGGGACGTACCTGGGGCTGGATGAGATGTTCGCGCGCTTCGCGTTCCTCGGCCACGACGCGAATTGATAGTTTGCGAAAGAACTGGTCACCGGGAGCACGGACTTTCCAGTCCGTGATTTTCGTGCGACTCCGTCGCGCGATACGCGGGTAAGAAAACCCGCGCTCCCGTTTGGCGACCGTCTTGCTGGAAAAGGCAACAGCCTGCGAGATGGCCTCGGTTATTTCCTCTCCGCGATCCGATAGAGGTGCGTTTTCGTCCGAAGGATCAGGGAATCTCCGGCCACGGCAGGCGAGGCCCAGATCTCTCCATCGAGCTGGTTGGTCGCGAGTTCCTTGTATTCCCGATCCGGCGCGATGACGGTGGTCGTACCTTTCTTATTCGAGAGGTAGATCCGGTCGGTGGTGGCCAGGAGGGAGGCGCTGTACTTGACCTTCATCGGCATCGTCCACACTACGGCCCCGGTCGCAGCCTCCAGGCATTTCAGCACGCCCGGATCGCTCATGGTGTAAAGGAGATCGCTGACCAGCACGGGGGACGATTCGTGGGGTACGTCCTCCGTCATTTTCCAGACCACGTGGGAGTCGGTTACGTCGCCCTGGCCGCCTTCTTTGATTGCCCAGAGTTCCGTGCCGCCGGGAGGGCCTCCGGTGTTGACGAAAAGGATACCGTCGCCTTGCACAATGCGGGAGATGGTGCTGTCGTCTTTGTATCGGGCGCGCCAGATCTCTTCGCCGGTCCGGGGATTGTGTCCCGTGACCAGGAGGGCGCCATTGCTCACGAGTTGCGTCGTCCCGTCAATTTCCAGGAGCACGGGTGTCTGGTAGGACTTCATGTACACACCCTGGATGCCTGTGTAGAGGTCCTTTGGGCGTTCATACATCCAGACCGTCTTTCCGTCCCGCTTGTCCAGCGCGGCCATGAATTGTTGGTCCACGCCTTCGACCGTGATGATGACGAGGTCTTCAAATAGCACGGGCGACGATGCGGGCCCCTGCATGTGGTCGCAGTTTAAGTCGGTGCGCCGCCAGAGCACCTCGCCGGATTGCGAATCGATGCAGGCGGTGCCGAAGGTTCCATAGTGAACGTAGACCCGGCCGGACTCAATGACCGCCGAGGGCGTGGCGTAAGAATTGAGCGGGTTGATGCGCTGGGGCTCGGCGACTTCGAACACGGGGATGTCGTGAAGCATCGCGCCCGAGTTCACGTCGATGCAAACGGCATAAAGCACGGTGCCGTCTTCCTTCGCCGTGGTCAGCCAGACCTGATCGCTCAGCACCACCGGCGTGGAGAGGCCGAAATCATGGATGGCCGTCTTCCAGGCGATGTTTTCCGTCTCCGACCAGTGGAGGGGAAGGGCGGCGTCGCTGTGCCCGTCCGCTGTTGGTCCGCGCCAGTCCGGCCAATCGGCATAGCTGAGGGCGGAGCACAGACAAGTCAAACCGGCAAGTAGCAGTGCATAAAGACGCATGGGATTCACTCTCTCCAGATTTCTAACCGTGGATGCCGGGCGGCTCGCCTCGGGCGCGCGACACCGCAATGATTATGCCTGATGGTGTCAGCGGCGTACCGACATAGTTTCGTACTCCGCAGTCGCAGAGTCAAATGTTTCGTTCATGTGTAGTCGTTTCCGCCCGACCCAGTGCGGGGCTCCATTCAGCCGGGGTTCAGTCGGGCGGCATTGGCCGCCCAAGCGGCCTCGATCTCCGCATAGGCCCCGGCAGCCACCAGCCACTCCCGTGGCACCAGTTTCTCCCACGGACAGGATTCGATACACGCGATAATCTGCTTCCTGACCAGTTCTTTGTTCCGCGCAAGGCGGACCGAACCCATATTCGAAACCCGCCCCGCTATGGGGTCCGCATAGCGCTTGTCGAGAATGAGCGCGTCGAAAAGGTACTTGACGCCAAAATCCGGAAACTGCGGGTTGGCGAGCGGGAGATTTACATCGTGAAAGCAAATCTCCGCTTCGTCGTGGAGGAGCGGCAGTGCCACCAATAAATCCAGGCTCGGCCAGGGATGGCAATGAGAGGCATCGATGAAAAGGAAGGGGAGGGTGCCCGGGGGAATGTCCTCATGCAGATTCAGGGAGGTGCAATTCACGCGGATAGTGACCCGGTCGCGCACGTCTTTGGGAACCTGTTCGAGAAAGTAGCCAATGGGCTTACTCCGGTCAAAGAAGCAGGTGGTGCTGTTGTCGTAGGTGATGAGGCCTCGCTCGCCCCCGACCGCCGCATCCAGGAGGCTAAGCGCGTCCGCGATGACTGCGGTGGAAAGCCCGGAACACGTACCGATCTCCACAACCCGATCGGGAACACGGGCGAGAATGCGCTGGTGCAGAAATCGAGACTCCGGCAGGTTGATGCTGCCCCGGAGGTCCGCGGGCTTCAGCGAGAACAGCGCCTCACACCGCAGCTTCGAGTAGTACTCACCGATGGCTCTCAACGACACGTGGCGTCCTCCCAATAAGTGCCTGTTCCCGCAAAGGTCAGCCGACCCGCTTCGGGGAGTATAGTGCACGGCGTGAGGCTATGGATACCGTGACGCGTTCAAAATCGCACGGTGCGGCCATAGACGGTGTGGGATCGAGCAGATGAAGGAAGCGTCTATTGCCGCGTGGACGGGGGGAGTTCTCACCGGAACGGTGATTCGGCAATTGTGTAATAAATGGTCGGGGTGGTAGGATTCGAACCTACGACCCCCTGGTCCCAAACCAGGTGCGCTAACCGGACTGCGCTACACCCCGACGAAGTGTGGCGCGGAGTATAGCACACGAGATCGGCACGCTCCAATATTTCGCTGGGGACAGGATTCGCAGGTCGTTTCTACGGTATTGACATTCTAGAGGAGTTGCGGTGCGCGCCAGGTTTTTTGGGGCTTCGAGGTTTAATGTGTGGCCTGTCGGCAGCGGCCTCGCGCTCTTTTTTCTTGCCTTGGAACTGCTCAAGGCCCAGCGCTCGTCGCAGTGGGCCGGATTTCTGGCGCGGGATCTCGTTGGGGCTGGTCTGGCCTTTGCCGCCTATGCCTTCGCCATCGTCATTGTGTTCTCCATCGTGCGATTTCTCCTTCAACGCGCTGGTGTGACGGGACGCACCGTGGAATCGGTCGCGCTTCTCGGCGGCGGTTTTGTCGTCTGGTTGCTGCTGAGCGTTCATCGGGAAGAAACGCCCACGCTGGATGACGTCATCGTGGCCACCGCACTGGTTGGCTGCGGCGGGGCCATGGCCGTGGGGCAGGGACGCTGGTGGTCCACGACGCGCTTCGGTGCACTTCTTGTCGCCCTTGGGCTATCGGCCGTAAGCGCTCTGGTGGCAGCGGGGGAGTACGCCCTGTTCCGTCCAGATCGGGCCACCCTGGTGACGCTCTATCCCGCCTTGTGGGCCTGCGCGGCGGCGGTGCTGCTCTTTTCGGTGCAGATTCTGGCTCCGCGCCCGCGCGTCCTCGTCGCAGCCGCGTTAATGTTAATCGCTGTGCCGCCACTCGCCGCCGGAATTCTGCTGCGCCCTGCCGCGCGCGAGGGTGGCCAGCCCAACCTCGTCTTCATGGTGGCGGATACGCTCCGCGCCGACTATTGCAGCGCTTATGGGGGCCAGGTGCCCACGCCCAATCTGGAGCGGCTGGCGGCCTCGGGCACGCGCTTCGAGCGCAGCTATTCTCTGGCGCCCTGGACCTTGCCCTCCATGACGGGGCTACTTTCTTCTCAGTATCCTCGATCGCTTACGCCCGGCAGTGGCCACCCGGTGTGGAGTCTCCAGATGAACCGCTATGAAGTGGATCTCACCGAGCCCACCCTGCCCATGCGCCTGGAAGCGGCGGGCTATGCCACGGGCGCGGTGACGGCCAATGCGTTTTTGCCTTCGATTCCCGGCATGATGGAAGGGATCCAGACCCGGGCGAGTTCCCACCCGATTCTGCTGCGGGAGGAAGGCTACTTTGCCGTATTGCCCTTCCTCGGCGCGCTGGTGGAGGACTGGTTTCCCGCGTTGGCCGAGATCCGACCCCACAACACGACACGCGATCTGGACCACTATGCGCGGGCCTTCATCAAGCGCCACCGTAACCAACCCTTTTTTCTCTGGGTGCACTACATCGACCCCCACGCCCCCTACGACCCGCCCGAATCGCTTCGTCGTGTGCACGAAGGGCCCTGGCCTTTTTTTCATCCTTATGCCGGCGGCGAGAAGTGGGGATTGCCCATTCTGGGTAAAAACTTTGCCGTGGCCGAGCCGGATCGGGATTATGTGAAGTCGCTCTATGAGGGTGAGGTGGCCTATATCGATCAGTTTGCCGGACGCGTTATAGATGCGCTCAAGGCCGAAGGCGTCGCCGACAACACCTACTTCTGCTTCACCTCCGATCATGGCGAAGAATTGTGGGATCACGGACAGTGGGGCCACGGGCAGGCCCTGTACGAAGAGCAACTGCATGTGCCGTTGATCCTTTCGGGTCCCGATGTGCAGAGGCGGGTTGTGAAAGAGCCGGTGTCGGCTATTCATCTGGTGCCTACTCTGGCGGATATCCTCAAGCTGCCCGGGGCCAACACGTGGCGGGGCGAGAGCCTTGCTCCCGTGCTGCGCGGGGAAGTGGACGCGCCGCCCACTGTGCCCATCTTCGCCCAGGGCACGACCAACAAGACCGAGACGCCCATGCACACGGTGATCTTCGGTGACTACAAATTGATTCGCATCGCGGGAACCGATGACGTTCAGCTTTATGACCTCGCCGCCGATCCCCGTGAGCAACACGACCTCGCGGTAGAGCAGCCCGAGCGCGTAAAGGAGCTCACCGCGCTGCTCGATGAATGGCTTGCGAGTTTTCCTTCCTTTTTCGAAGCGGAAGATCAGCCATTCAATCGGGAACTGGAACAGGGGTTGGAGGGCATGGGTTATCTGTAGTGTGGACCGCGTGGACCAAGTGGACCTGGTGGACATGACACTCTGTCCACTCCGTCCAGATCCGCAAATTGCTTCCCGTCTCGCGCAGGTTTACAATAGCGGACACGATTCATCCGGGGAACGTAAAACGCGCGCAACCTTCCATCCCGCGACGCGTCACAAGAGCCCGAATTACCTGCGAAGGAGAAGAGCACCATGTCCAAGAAAGTCCGAATTGGTATCATCGCTTGCGGCGCCATTGCCGAGCGCCTCCACATCCCCGACTACGACGCCTGTCCCCAGGCCGAGCTCGTCGCCTTCTGCGACGTAGACAAGAGCCGCGCCGCCGCCATGGCGGCGAAATACGCGCCCGACGCGGCGGTCTACACCGACTACAAAGAACTGCTGAAGAATAAGAATGTTGATGCGGTTTCCGTGTGCAGCCCCAACAAGTTTCACGGCGTGGTGACCATCGCGGCGCTGAAGGCGGGCAAGCATGTGCTCGTCGAGAAGCCCATGGCCATGAGTCTGGCGGAAGCGAAGAGCATGGTGGCCGCCGCGAAGAAGGCGAAGAAGCTGCTCATGGTCAACCAGAGCCAGCGCAAGTACGCCGCCCACGTCAAGGCGAAGGAAGTCATGGACAGCGGGATTATGGGCAAAGTGCTCCACGTCACCGCCATGTTCGGCCATGAAGGCCCCGAGTTCTGGAGCCCCACGGGCAAGTGGTTCTTCAAGAAGAAAGAAGCCCGCTTCGGCGCCATGGCCGATCTGGGCGTGCACAAGGCCGACCTTATCCGTTTCCTCACCGGCAAAGAAATCGTCGAGATCAATGCGTTTTACGAGACCCTCGAAAAGAAGCGTGCCGACGTGGAAGACAATTTTGTGTCCTCCTTCAAGTTTGCCGACGGTACCGTGGGCACGCTGGCGGCCTCGTGGACCGCGAAGGGCGGCGGTGCGAACTATACGATCCTCCATTGCGCCAACGGCACCTTGGAAGTCTGTCTCCACCCCGGAAAACCCCTCGTGGCGAATCTGGAGAATCCCAAGTGTCAGATCAACTTCGATCTGCCCAATCCCCCCACAAACTATGACGGATCCTGGGGCCTGGACATCGGCGGCGCTTTTGTCCGCGCCGTGCTGGGCGAAGAAGAGCCCTTCTGCACCGGCGAAGAGGGCCTGAAGAGTCTGGCCGTGATCCTGGCCGCCGAGAAGGCCGCCGACACGAAGCGCACCGTCAAAGTTACGGTATAATCACTGGAAGCCGCGCCCGTGATCGCAACGGCGGTCACGGGCGCTTTTTTCTTGAGCGAAGACGGAAATCCAATGACCATCAAGACCGTAAACGTAGAACTCGGCGAACGCGCCTACCCCATCCACATCGGCAACGGCATTCTCTCGGGGTTGTCCGCGCTCGTGAAGAGCACCGGCATCAAGGGCCGCATCGGCATCGTCACGGACACCAACGTGGGGCCGCTTTACGCCGACCGTGTGAGGGCGCCCCTGGTGGAAGCGGGCTACCATGTGGCCGTTCATGCGATGCAGGCGGGCGAGCCCTTTAAGCGCATGGCCGCCGTGGAAGACATCTGCGGCGCCTTCCTTGCCGAAGGTCTCGACCGCACCAGCCTCATTCTTGCGCTGGGCGGCGGGGTCGTGGGCGATGTGGCGGGCTATGCGGCCGCCTCCTTCATGCGCGGCATCCCCTTCATTCAGATTCCCACCACCATCGTGGCCCAGGTGGATTCCAGCGTGGGGGGGAAGACCGGTGTAAACCATCCGCTGGGGAAAAACACCATCGGCGCATTCCACCAGCCTCTGGGCGTGCTCATCGACATGGACCTGCTCCAGACCCTGCCGGATCGCGAACTACGCGCGGGCCTGGCCGAGGCCATCAAGCACGGCATCATTGCCGATGAAAAACTCTTCGAGTTCATGGAGCAGAATGCCGCCGCCATTTTGGCGAAAGATCCCGAAGCACTCGCCGTGCCCATCGTCCGCTCCTGCGAGATCAAGGCGGCTGTGGTTGCGGAGGACGAGAAGGAAAACGGCGCGCGGGCCAATCTGAATTATGGCCACACCTTCGGTCACGCCATCGAGTCCGTCACGAACTACGAGAAATTCCTGCATGGCGAAGCCATCGCCATTGGCATGGTTGCGGCGGGCGCGCTTGCGGTGGAACTGGGCATGGTGGACGTCGCCTTTGACGCGCGACAGCGCAATATATTCAGCGCGTACGGTCTGCCCGTCTCCTGGGCTGAGTTGCCGGCGGACGAGGCCATCGACGCCATGCGCAAGGACAAGAAGGTCCGCGCGGGCACCATGAAGTTTATCGTGGCGGATCAAATTGGCCGCGTGGTGCAGCGAACTGATATAACGGAGGCACAGGTGCGCGCGGCCCTTGCCGCCGTGACCCGTTAACCCCCGAGAGGACGTTTCCCATGGTCTTTGGCGGCGAGACAGCTGACAGTTACTACGACGAAGGCGTCACCGCCAGTATGAAAGGCGATGTGGCTGCGGCGATCCGCCATTTTGAAAAGGCGCTCCAGCTCGATCCCTATCACGTGGCCAGTTGCCATCAGTTGGGCCGTTGCCACCAGCGCCTCGGAAAGCTCCAGCAGGCGGTGGAGTGTTTTTATCGCGCCATCAAGGCCCGGCCCAATCCCCTGCCGCCCCGCCTCGACCTGGGTTTCGCGCTGCTGGAAGGGGGCAACGGAACGAAGGCGGCGGATATTTTTCAGGGCGTCCTTAACGCAAAGCCGGACAATGCACGGGCAATGTTGGGTCTGGGGTGTTGCGCTTTTGAGCGGGGTGAATGGGATCTGGCATTCACGCTGGCCACCCAGGCCGTGACCAACGGTGGGGCAAACTTTGCCGCGCTTTTTCTGCAGGCCCGAGCGGCCCAGCTTGTGGGGCTGTTCGAAGTTGCGCTCACCGCCTTTGACGAGTCCGATCGGTTGATGGAGCGCTCTATCGAGAGCACGCCAGATCAGCCGGAGGCCTATTATCTGCGTGGCGAACTGTATTTCGCCCGAGAGAACTTTGCGGCGGCCCTTGATGCGTTCCAAGCCGCGCACGACCGCATGGATCCCGCGGCCCACTACTATTCTTACGGGCAGCATTTCGAGCACCCCGATGTGCTGGAGCGAATCGGCATGAGTCTGTTGCGACTGGGACGCCACGAAGACGCCCGCAAGTCCGCGGCGCTCATCCTGGCCATGCGCCCCAAGAGCCGCATTGGGGCCATGCTGGCGAGCGCGGGGCAGGCGAAGCCCAAGGCATGAGCGAGATCAACCTGCAACTGGTTCGGGAGTTTTTTGAGCTGAACCGGTTCAGTGTGTTGACCCACTGGCGCCATGGCGACGAACGGGCGAAGGCCGGTGAGGACGCCTCCCTGCTGCTGGTGGAGCATCTGCGCGGCGAGGATGGGGGCAGTGCGCCTTTCCTGCTGACCGGCGCCACCATTCAGTCCGTCCAGCGCGCCGTGGTGGAGGTGCGTGCCTGGCATGGGGATCGTTTCTACCCCTCGGTTATAGAATCCAGTCCGATCCTTGCCCATGTGGCCTCGCGGGAAGTGGTGGATCTCGCCGAGGAAGTGTTTGGCGGTGCGCCGTTCACCACCATACTCGTCATTTCGGAGTTGCCCGCATCCACCGTGCCCCGCGCCCGTTCACTCCAATTGCTCCAGGCGATCGGCCTCGGTCACGTACTGGAATTTGGCGCGCTGTTGTCCGCCCTGGCGTCGCAACTCAGCAGCCACGGAAACTATGCGCCGTCCCAAACGCTGCAAACGCTTCGCCTGCTCAAGCGCTACGATCTGCTGCGCCGTCAACAGCTTGAATTGCCCTTTCCCCAGGAGCAGTTGCATGGCAGTCCGGCGGTAGATTCAGATCTCGGGCGGCGGCGCGAAATCGTGGAGGAGTTCGACGGCGACTGAGCGGTCACCCTTCCCGCCGCTTCGCGAGTATCCCTCAGGCGCGCCAACGCCGAACCATTGCTCCGGTGACGCCCATCAAAACCAGGACACCCGTTGTTGGCTCCGGAATGGGGAACAGCGGGTCTGGGCCAGAGGCCTGTTCGCTGGAAGCGCCGGTGTATTGGAGTCGAAACAGCCAGTCTTCGGGATTGGCGGGCGGCGTATCTTCGGTTGACTTCCAGGAGTGAAGATCGGCACTCTGGAGCGCCGGACCCTTGGCCCGATAGTTCACTTCTCCGGGTTCGGGCGCGGTGCCCGTATGTGCGGCGACCGGTGCGCCGGTGGGCAAGTTGAATGCCGGGTTGTTCTCATCGAGCGCCTCCGGGAAACCAGGGGCGTCATTAGGCGGCATGGGGGCGCCGGGCCATGCCGGGGAGGATTCCAGGATGAGCGCCGGAGGTGGGCCATCAGACAGACCCGCTTTCAAAGATTCGCCCAACGTTCCGGCAGGCAGACAGATTCCACGTTCGGCAAGTTGACCCGCTCCACGGTCTTCCTGCTCGGAGGCCAGTGTGGTTGCGCCCGCGTCTGTCTTCGCGAATACTGTGCCCAGCAGCATGGCGAAGATGGCCAATCTTCGACTTCCTAACTTCAAAGCACGCCTACCTTTCCGGTGGTGTAATCACCACAGGGTGTTGGCAACTTCCCAAGGCTGCCTAACCCGGACCCTCTCGCAAAGAGAGCTAAGCATAGGGAGTGCCAAATATTTGCCTTTGTTGTAAGTTGCTGTTATAAAATGGCTTATCGAAATATGGAAGTCTCGATAAAGCGACTGGAAAGACAAAGGGGCCCGCAAATCGGATAGGTGTTATCACATTTGACCAATAATTTACGGATATTGTCGTCTCAGAATAATATCTATCGACTTATGAATTGCGAGGAATGCCTTCGAACGAAGCGTCTCGTTACGTCGATGCGGGTCCCCCCAAAACCGTCAGCGTCGCGCGGGCGCGGGTGCCCGGCAGATTTCCCCGGTCCAGGCTCAGGCGGTTACTGCCCGGCAACAGCAAAGGAAGCTGGGGCAATTCCACCGTCTGGAGTGTCTCACCCACCGCGTTGTAGACCGCGCCGATGCCCGAAGGCTCCACCTCGAAGTAATCGCCGCTGTTGAGCGTGAATGGCAGCTCAATCTCGGTTCCGTTGATACCGAGCACGAGTGATTCAAGGGGTAGTGTCTTGACGGTCAATGCCGTGATCGACCCGACCACGCATTCTACCGTCTTTCCCGCAGGCACGTTGTTGAGCCAGAGATTAAGTTCCGCAATTGCTCCATAATTCACCCAGAGTATGTAATCGTGTAGTACCTCGCCAAAGGGTACTTCGCCCTTCCAGTCCGCGTGCCGCCTGGAGTAGGGCCAGCCGAATTCGCCCAGTCGCGCGGACTCGTGTTCCACCAGTTCCACATAGCGCCAGCCTTGGAAATCGAGGTTCACGTAGTGTTCCGCCCGACCGCCTGCGGCGGCTTCCGTGCTCTTCAACTGCACATTCAACACCGCCCCGGAGCCATCGCCGTGGACCCAAAGCCCCAAGCCGCGATTGTAGAGATTGAGCGGGGGCGAGAAGCGCTTGCTCGCGCCGCCCCAGGCGGAATGGGCCGGTGCGCCATCGTTCCGGGCCGTCAGCTTCAAGCTGGGCGCTGTGCCTTCCGGTGCGCTTGGACCGGCCTCCCAAGTGAACGTCACGCCCTCCGCGGCGGGCAGCGGCTCCAGATCGGCGCTGTCCTTGCCATCGGCGAGCAACTGCGCCTCGCTACTAATCAGGGGCTCCAGCCCGGCAAGCCCCTCAATGCGAATGCGAGGGCGCTGGCCTTCGAAGGGATTGTTGACGGTCCACTCGGTCGCGGCATTTCCCTGCACGGTGTGAGCGGCCTCACGGCGCAAACGCGCCTGCCAGCTTCCGTCGTGCTCCTGCGTCACCACAAAGGGCTCCCGGGATTCTCGAAGGCGGGCGAGTACATCGGCGGGCACGCCGCCTTCGAGGCGTAGGGTTTCATAGCGCCGAATGATACCGCCGAGTCGCCGCACATTCGCCGAACGCTCCCATGACTCGGGCGTAAAACCGACCAGCAGGGATAGGCTCGAATCGGTAGCCAGGGCCCGGGCGCAGAGGTGCTCCACATCATTGGCGAAAGTCCGCTCCGGCTGCACCGCGTTCCAATTGAAGATCCCGCTCCAGCCCAGATTCACCGGCATGTAATTGCGTCCCGCCGATTCATTGGCGAGGGCGTGGATGTCCGCCAGGCGTTGGGCGCCCCGGGCGGGCACGTCCCAGGCACCCATGCGCGAGCGCAGCATCCACACATGGTGGGTGATGGTGCTCATTTCGAAGAGAGCGGGCCGCTTCAGTCGCGCGTTGAGTTCGAACACAAACTTGGCGGCGTAATGCCAGTTATTCACGCCGCCCGCGAGGATGTCCGAGCCGTCGAGGGCATCGAGATAGATCATATCGAAGCCGGACTCGTTGTAGACCTCCGCTGTGCGCGCGGCGACTTCGGTGAAGAGGGTGCTGTCGCCATCGGGCACAAAGAGGCCGAAACACTCCTTGAGTTGGACGACTTCCGCGCCTTTTGCGTGGGGGGTGGCGGTGGTGCCCAGGGCACCCCGCTCGCAGTTTGTGAAGCCAAAAGGCGCTTCGGTGCTTACGCCGGAGAACACAACCAGTTCGTCATCGATACGCAGCGTCACGCTGTTGCGGATCTGGAAGCCGATAATTGTGGAAACCTTCGCCGTCGATTCCGCCACCGGAATATCGAGGGCGGTGGCATCCAGTTCGGCGTCCAGCGTAAAGGTTGCCGATTTCGCCAGCCGCCGATCCGGCACCGGCGTCACCCAGCGGGTGTCCTTTGCGATGTAAAACGCATAGGTATGCAGGCCCGCCTCCAACCCGGCCTCATGAAGCTTGTCCACGACGGTTTTCACGCCCGCCGCGCCGCTGGGGTAGCGCTCGGGATTGGGTCGGAGATCGCCAAAGCGCATGGACTTCCCCGTGTGAAAGTCGATCTGCTTCATGCCCAGATTCTTCGCCAGCGCGATCCATCCGTCGATGGAGGCTTCGCCCACCTCGCCCTCGGTGTCGATGAGGTAGGAACCTCGATTGATCTTCGCGTCCAGCGCCCAGGGACCGCCCAGAGGCGAGTGTGGGAGGGAGGGCGACGACAGCATCACCTGCTGGATGGCAGCGCGCATTCCATCGCGCGGCGCCGCGATGAGTGCCGCCTTGGCACCCACCAGGCCAAAGCGGGGGTAGCAGGTGGCCTGGGGGGCAATCATCGGGCCCGGCAGTTCCGGCGCGTTCGTCTGAAGATTGAGGGCAAGGCTGCACACGGCCAGGTTGTTCTGCTGAGCCTGCGCGCCCAGCGGCAGATACATGAAATTGAGCTGATCAATACCTTCGCCCGTTACGGAGATGACTTCCACGGTGAAATGGGTGGGATGGACTTCGGGACGCAAAACGACGCTAACGGCGGCGTCACCAAAGCCCACATGCCAAAGACCATCGCGCACGGTGAGGGAAAGGGACTCCCACGTGGCACCGTTTTTCTGGAAGGTGCA
>JBHEKR010000167.1:0-3589 GCA_041859365.1 Candidatus Hydrogenedentales bacterium | reverse complement strand
GGGGGGTAGAGCTCGGATATGACTTCCATCCTCTACGGGTGAAGCGAAGCGTGATGAATGACTGTCCTGTTTCCTGGCGTCGTGACTGGGTCGCATCGGAAAGCGCCCATGAAGGCGAAGGTTGCCACAGGCTCGACTTTGCGCCAGGGGGCCAACCCCCATGCCCTTAGTCTGCCGATCCATCCAGGATCGTCGGCGCCTCGCCGTGGACACGTTCGAGGTGGACCGGGCCGCGGCCCGCAACGTGATAGCGCGCTTTTACGCCAAGTACCTGCTCAAAGGCCTCCGCCAGCGGGCGTAACGCGGCCACCGTAACCGCCAGATTCTCCTCGGGTTCGTAGTGCTTGTGGCGCAGGTCCAGCTCGTCCGGGAGCAATTGCAGCCAGCCTCGGGGCTGAAAGGCCATGTGGGGCGACGCGTCTGAGGCCTTCAGGTAGAGTCCGACGGTCACGCGATCGGCGAAGCGCTCCCGATGGGTTGCGCCGGTCGCGTCCTGGACCCGGCGCCATCCCGTGGTGCCTCCGAGTTCCTGACGCAGCACCGCCATCAGGCACGCGGGCTCGGCGATAGTGTAGATACGCGTGCGCCCTCCTGTTCGCCCATAATGCAGCTCCAGCGCACCGTTGGCGCGGCGGATGACGGAACTCGATTGAAATCCATGGTTGTCCAGCGCGTGGTGGCCGAGGGTCACGACACACAGGAGGGCAAAGCCGAGGCCAAGGGCATGCACGCCCCACGGCATCGATTCGCCATTGTGGTACAACCACAGCGCAGCGGTCACATAGCCACCAAGCGGGAGCACCGAAAACAGCAGGACAACGGAGAAGCCCAACCGCAGCAACACGGGCGCCATAGCCACGGGCTCGAAACGAATCGCGCCGTCGCCGGTGAAGGCGCGATAGCGACCGTCGTCGCTGGGTACTCTTACTTCCTGTTGCATGTGAGGAGCCTCCAATACGGGCTCGTTGATTACTCCACCGGCGGCGCGATCACGCCGTGGTAGCGTCCCAGCCAGTAGGCCAGCATGTAGTGCACGCCATCGCCGTCGCTCTTTCCGTTGCCGCCGGTTTTCGCGGCGTAGGGGTCCATGTTCCACCGCTCGAAGTGGCGCTCATCGGCGGGAAGCAACTCAAGCAGCGTCTCGTTCCCGCCGCGATTCACGCGGGGGTCAAAGATCACATCCGCGCGGTGGCTGTTGTCCATGCCCCAGTCGCGACGGTCCAGCGGCATCTCGCGCAGGGTCTGCACCGCGCCTTCCACGTCGGCGTCAGCAGGATCCACGCTCGCATAGATCATGGCGAAGAGGCTGTTGTGCTCGTCGCGCTCGATCAGGGCCGTGCGCCGGATAGAGCGATGGACCGCGTCGCGGATCACCGGGTCATGCTCAAGCTGGAGGAAGGGGTAGTAGGCGATGGCCGCGAGCTGGTCGTCGGAGTGATTCAATTCGTCGGGCCAGAGCTTTTTTTGCAGCAGCAGGTTGCTCAAATAGCCGTGGTTCTGGATCAAATCGAGATAGTGTTTCTGGTATTTGTCATCGCCGGTGATGTGGTGCGTCACTTCGAGGAACGACAGCATCATCAGGGAGTAAATACCGCTTTCGAGATAGTGAATATGGCGCCCGTTGAGCAACTCCGGATTCCACCAGCCCCACATGGTCCGCTTGCCGTCCCAGTCGGGGATCTGATAATTGTTTTCCAGGATGTAGTCCGTCACCTGTCGGATTTGGGCCTCCAGCCGCGCTTTTTCGGCGGGGTCGTTTTTCGCGATGTGCTCATAGTACGTGTAAAAGGCGAAATAGTGTCCATCGATCTGGTCGCTGGACACGTCATCGCGCCACCAGTATTTTCCGTCCGCCGTTTCGTGCCAGTTCTCCTGTTTTTTCGCTTCGGGGACGTAGGGATCATCCGCCGCGATTACGGTGCGCGCCACGAGGCCTTTGATCCCCGTCACGTTCTGCAGGAGGTACATGGCCTCCATGCTCTCCTTCGCGGCCTGCTTGTAGCGTTCCTCGCCGGTAAGGGCATAGGCCAGGGACATGGACGTGATGTGGTAGGAGTTCCACAGTCCGTCACTCGGCTGGGGTCCTTTGATGGGATTGGTTCTTGCGTTGGGGTCGTCGTGGGACGGGGGAGAGGGCATGCCCAGGCGCATTTTCCTCGCCAGCATGTCCGCCAGCATCGCTTCCGCTTTGCCATACATCGTGCGCTCGACTTCTTCAATCGCGCTCCAGCCCGCCTTGGTGTGGGCGTAGACCGTCTTGCCATCGGCGCTGAGCGACACCTCCGTTACATGATCGTGGGGAAGATAGCGCTGCCCCGCGCGGTAGTACCACTGGCGACCTTCGGCGTAGGGACGGTATTGAATCAGACCCCGCGTGCTGCCGAGCCAAATCCGGTCCTGCCCGTCGATGGCGATGGCCGTAAGCTCCTCCCAGGGCAGTCCCTGACGGCCACGGATGGCGGTCCATTTCCCGCCTCCATTGCGCGAACTCAGGCCTGCGGCCGTGGCGACCCACAGGGTGCCCCGGGAGTCCACTGCGATGCCTGCGATCCGGTTGGACAGGGGGCCGTCAACACCATAGAGAGGGTGGCGCGCGTAGACGCCATTTTCCGCACTGAAGAGACCATCCTCCGTACCGACCCAGGTGAGTTTGCCCTGCTTCACGGCGGGGGTGGTAATCGTGACGTTGACCGCTTCGGCCTTTTCCGCAACCGGGGGAACCGGGGGGATATCGGCGGGCGCGGGTGCGAGTTCCGCGCGCACATGCTCCAACACCGGCGTATCCGCAATCGGCAGCGCCACGTCCGCACCGGGGGTACTCAGATGCACTTCCGAGGTGATCGGCGGCACCAGACTCATAAGCGGGGGAACCGGCTTCAGCATGCTGTCTTTGCGGATGGCCAGGAAGCGATCCTCTTCGCGGCCAAACCCGGTGACGATCAATTCCTCCTGCGTAACCTCCACCGTGGCGTAGGACGACTGCTCCGTGTCCACCATGCCCTTGAAGGTGACAAAATGCACGCCATTCCGCTCGCCGTAGTGGCCCGCGTGGTTGTGGCCATTGAGCCAGGCCTTCACGCAGGGATATTCGTCAATGATCGCCAGCATTTCCGCCGCGTTCCAAAGATTGTGCGGGTTCTCCGGGAAAATAGGGAAATGGGCCATCAGCACCACGGATTCTTTGCGCTTTGTCGCGTCATCGAGCACGCTCCGCAGCCAGGCGATCTGCTCCGGACCAATCGCGCCGTTCCACTTGGGCGAAGTGAGCTTATTGTCCGCATAGTATTTCTCCGCCGCGGCCTGTTCCGGACTGCCCGTCGGGTAGGCGTGGAGGCTGATGTCGTTGCCGTCCAGCGCCACAAATCGCCAGCCCTTCACGGAGAAGTCATAGTAGCGCGCGGGCATGTTGAGCCGACGGTAGACTTCGGCTTTCTTGTCATCGGCCACGGAGAAGTCGTGATTGCCCAGGACGTGATAGGCCGGCATCTTCAATTGCTGATAGATAGGCCCCACCACATCGAAGCTTTCCCAGTTCTTGTCGATGAAGTCGCCCAGGTGGACCGTGAAGTCGAGGTCAAGGGTGTTGAGG
>JBHEKR010000468.1:0-3248 GCA_041859365.1 Candidatus Hydrogenedentales bacterium | reverse complement strand
CCCGGTCGCCCCCTCCAACTGCCGCTGATAGTAAGCGCGGGCCGGATCGACGAGGAAGACGCGGAGCACAGCGAGCCGGGCGGCCGATCCGAGGATCTCCGCAAGTTGCTGATTGAGTGTCTCTTGACTACAATCAGTAGTGGTCACAAATGCTCTCAGTTAATTATGGTCAAGAATGGGATTAAGTGCTGCAATTGGAACGCAGAGTACATAAGGATGCTGCAGTAGATTCCAAAAATGAGAAAGAAAATATCCATCAGGCCTGTTAAGTATACAGATTGTAGTCAAAAAGTCAAGAACCAGTAAACGTCGAATTTCGGTTGACGTAACTGCAGGAACCGGGCATACTCCGCCGCATGAAACAACATCCCTTCGAACGCCTTTCGGCAGCACGGTTTCGCGTCGTTTATGCCATTTCGTGGGGGGCGATGCTGCTCCTCGAAGTCCTTCTGGTGGTCTTGGGGGAGGGCTACATCCACCTTGCCGACGCGGCGGGCAAGACCTACAACGTCTTTGCCTTTGAGCTGGACGGAACCCCCGAAGGCATCGCGCACATGCTGGAGATCTGGGGGGAGGCGGGCCGGCGGGCTGCGTTACAGCAAACACTCTTGGATTACTTGTTCCTGATCGCGTATTCGTGCCTCATCGCCGCCTGTATCGTCGCGGTGATGTCGGCTGGCCCGGAAGGGCGCTGGACTAGCGTCGGGCGGCTGTTGGCCTGGGGGCAATGGGGGGCGGCGCTGTTGGACGCCATCGAGAATTCCGCGCTGGTGTGGTGTCTACTGCGGGAGCCGGTGAGTCCGTTTCCCCAGATTGCGGCGGTGTGCGCCGTGGTGAAGTTTGCCCTGGTGGGCGCAGGGATCGTGTACATCTTTGCGGGGTTGCCGCGGGCGTTCCGCCCTGCAGGAGTGGCCGCAGTTCGCTAGATCATCTCTTTGAGGATGGCGTCGCCGTGCAGGCCGAGGCGGTGGGGGCCCAGTGACGCGATGCGGGCGAGATCGTCGATGCTACGCGGGTTCAGGCGGGCGATCTCCTTGACGGCCTCGCGCGAGATGATGACATCGGATTCCACGCCGCGCTGCTGTGCCATGGTCTTGCGCCATTGGAGCAGGCGTTCGTACCGCTCGCTGAAGTCTGGATCGAAGGGTATGCTCTTGCGTACCTGGCGGGGGGCGGGGTCGGTCTTGCCCTTGGCCACGGCGGCGAGGATGGCATGCCCCATGCGCTCCAGCACGCCGCTGGACAGCCCCTTGATGGCGGCCAGTTCCTTCTGCGTCTCTGGCGCCTGGATGGCGAGACTGATCAGCACATCGTTGTTGATCAGTTTGAAAGGCGGTTTGTTCCGGCGTGCCGCGGCCTCGTCCCGCAGGATGTAGACTGCCCGGAGGATGGCCTGTTGGCGGGGCTTCAGGGTGCGCGCGCCCTTCATGGACCAAAAGCCTTCGGGATCGAAGACCCGCTCCTCTACCTGCACGTGGCATTCATTGGCGAAGATCTCGGTGGCCTCCACCATCAGGCCGGCCTCCTCGAGGCGGGCGGTGAGATCATCGCGCAATTGGAGCAGGTGGCTGGTGTCGGCCTGGGCGTAGCGCAGCTGCTCCTCGGTGAGGGGCCGCTTGGCCCAGTCGGCCTTCTGGTGTTTCTTGCTGACGGTGACGCCATAGAACTCGAGCAGGAACCAGGCGAGTCCCATGTTGGCATAGCCCAGAATGCGCGCGGCCCACATGGTGTCGAAGAGCCCCGCGACTTGCCAGCCATACTCTCGCTTGAGGAGGCGCAGGTCATAGTCGGAGGCGTGGAAGACTTTTTCAATCTTGGGATTGCCCAACAGCGCGCTCAAGGGAGTGAGGTCCATCTCGGCCAAGGGGTCGAGAATGAAGTCGCGCTCCTCGGAGGAAATCTGGATCAGGCAGACCTGCTCGCGGTAGGCGTGCAGGCTATTGGCTTCCAGATCGATGGCAAAGCGCGGCCGACCCTGTAGATGCGCCAGGCAATCGGCCCAGGCCTCAGGGGAATCAATATATTCATACGGTCGTTCGGACACGGAATACCTGCGGGAATGGGGCGCTACTATTTATTTTCCAAGCCGCATTATAGCCAAAGGGGAGGAGCATTGCACGAGACTCGGCCGGGATCTCGCGTCGCTTCAACGCAGTGGGTGCTGCATTTGCAATTGAGGCGGGAGGACGGTCAGCATCGTGCCATGAACATTGCGCAATTGCCCCAATACGAACGCACTCCCCCGCCACGCTGGGGCTTCGCTGGTCGTGCCGCAGCCTACCTTCTCTACCTATCCCTCGCCACCGCACTCTTTCTCTTGTTGGTGGAGGCAGGCCTGCGGATATTCCTGGGCTTGCCTGACGGGCTGTACAACATTCAGACCGGGGATGGCCGCACGCTGTATCGGCCGGGCACGGCCATTCACATGGTGTGGGCGCCGATTCCCTACACGATGGGCATCAATTCTCTGGGGCTGCGCGGTCGCGAGATCCCGGCGGCGAAGACGCCCGGCCGCACGCGGGTGGTCTGTCTGGGCGATTCGATCACCGATGGCTTCTATGCAGACAACGAGGACACCTACCCGCGCCGGATGGAACTTGCATTGCAAGCGGCAGGCCACGAGGTGGAAGTTCTCACCGTGGCCGAGGGGGATTCGTCCATTGACCGGCAGATGGAAATGTACCGACGCTACGCCGCGCCGTTGAGGCCGGATGTCGTTGTGCTGGTGGGGCTCTCGAACGACATCGACAATCTACGGGGCAAGACGCTCCCCGAGATCTTGCACAAGGAAACACCGGTGCGCGATATCGTGGGGGAGAGCGAGTGGTTGCTCTTTGCACGCACCGCGGTGGGCGAGTTGATTTTGGACTGGAGCCTGCGCGCGACGGTGCCGAAGTACCGGCACAACCGCGCGGCCATGAGTGACGAAGAAAGCGCCCAACGCTACGTTATCCCCGGGGGGGATGACCGCGCGGCTAACCTGGCCGCGTATGCCGCTGTGGCGCAGCGCACCGATGGTCTCATTGCCTACGACGAGTTTTCGCCCGAACATGAAGCGACCGTCGCGAAATATGTCACCGCGTTGCAGGCTTTTCACGACGAGCTCAAGGCGCAGGGTGTCCGTCTGTACTTCGTGTACTTCCCGGAGTATCCCGAGGTTTACGACCCCGCGCGGCATTTTCCGCTGAGCGCGCGCATGCAAGCGGGCTGCGCCGCGGCCGGAATTCCTTTTCTGGACCTGACCCCCG
>JBHEKR010000393.1:0-6784 GCA_041859365.1 Candidatus Hydrogenedentales bacterium | reverse complement strand
CACCCTCCGGATAGAAGCGCGGCATAGAATCCCATGCCCTCGGCATCAGTGTACCACCACAACTACCGATCCAGCCGTGAATTTTTCAGGTCACTATATTCCGTGAAATTCCGTGTCCTTCCGTGGTCAATAATTCTTTTGACCACGAAAAAACTGGAGCAGCCTCCGGCCGCAACCCAATGATTCACCACGAAGGCCACGAATAAGGACACTTGCGTTTGCATGTGTCTGTTGTATGTTCTTCCGGCCCGAAGGGCCATCACAGCTTAGCCCAGGGCAACGCCCTGGGAAAACGATATAACCTCGTTCAAGCCCTGAAAGGGCGGCAGAGCACGGCCACAGTTGGCAAACTGTGTCGCCCCTTCAGGGCTGAATAATGACTAATTCAACGTACCCAGGGCGTTGCCCTGAGCTAAGCTGTGATGCCCCTTCGGGGCGCAAAACCCTATCAAAAAAGCGAACGAGAACAGATAGAGTCCTTTCGAGCTCTTATGTCGTAAACTATTGAAATAGTTCGGATTAGGCTGTCATGGATCGAATAAACTTGCTGAAAAAAACAAGATAATGACGGATAGTAGTACGGAAGCGCGAGAATGGCGGGCTCGTTTAGCCCAACATTATTTCTTCTCGTGTCCTGAGGCGGATCCGGCCAAAACCTCCATTTCGCGGGCCGGGTCTTTATTGACCTGGGCCAGGATTTCCAGCGGCTTCTTTGCGTCGAGCCACTGGACCTTGCCGGTCGGCAGGTCATAGATTGCGCCGACAACCTGGACGGTGTTGGCTGCCGCCATTTCCCGCACGGCGGCGCTGTGGAGGAAGACATCGTGGATAGCCTGCCATACGTTTTCTTCCACCTCGAAGGCCACGATCTCGCTTTCCTTCGCGTCCGGGTGGGCCGCTATCGCGCGTTTGACGGCCGGGCCGATGTTGTCCACCAGCGGTGGAATATTCTTTTCCAGCGCGTGCCCTTCGCCGTGGGCGGCCTGGTTGACCGCCTTCACCGCGCCGCAACCCGAGTGGCCCAGCACAATCAGCACGGGCGTGCGCACGTGGGCCAGGCCGTACTCGATGGTGCCGACTTCATCCACATCGGCCACATTGCCCGCCACGCGCACCACGAAGAGATCCATGATACCGGCGTCGAAGAGCAGCTCTACCGGCACCCGGGAATCGGCGCAGGAGAGGACGGTGGCCACCGCAAAGTTTGCCTGATCCGACGCCGCGGCCAGGGCGATGCGCTCTGGATCGCGATGGGAACCGATCGCTTTGCCCTCGGCGAAGCGGGCGTTGCCCTCTTCCAGTCCCTTGAGGATCTCGGCGGGCGCGGGCTTCGAAATTGTGGCTTCGCCCGTGACATGCTCCGCCGCCCAGGCGCCGGGCAACAGGCTCAATGCGATCAGGCTCGTTAAGAATCGTTTCATCGTGGCGTTCCTCCGTTGTTCCATGGTTAGCGGCATCCGGGCTCTCAAGCCGTCAAACTGCATCAGTATAACACCTGAATTGCGGCTCGATCGCAAGAGAAATGACTAGATCCTGCTCTTTCCGTCATGGCCGATCCTCCTCCGGTGTGTTGTCTCCTTCGGTCTTTTCGGTCTGGCTGGCGCGCCAGCGGGTGTAGCCATAGGCCACGGTGAGGAGGGCGGCACCGAGGAAGAGCACAGCACCCACGCGGTAAATCACCTCCAGGCGCCAAACGTCCACAAAGAAGGTGCGGGCCAGGGCGAGGGCAAAGACGCCGAGACCCATGTAGCGGAACCAGGGCTGGCGCGTGAAGAGCGCCCAGCAGAAGATCGCGAGGCCCCAGGCCGTCCAGGCCATGGTGAGGTAGAAATTCTGGATGGTGTCCACGCGGGAAAGGCAGAGCACGCCGAGCAGCGTGGGTGTGCCCGCGAGCAGCACCGTGAGGGTAGTGATGTGACCGGGCGCGATGGCAACGCGGATCCGATTCAGCACCAGCGTCACCCCGCGTTCGGCGGCGAGCCAGTAGACGATGAGGGAAGCGTAGCCAGCCCACAATGCGCCGAGGGTCATGCCGTGCTCCGTGGCGACGATGAGGGGCAGGGTGGCGAAGATGCCCGCCAGCAGCGACAAAGCGCCCGCGGTGCGGCTTCGGAAGAGGGCGGCCCAGGCGAGAAATGCACCGGCGATGAGCGCCATGCCCGTGTAGTGCCAGCCATCGTCGCCCATTTCACCGTTCCAGGCCAGGCAGGTAACCCAGGCGCAGCAAAGCAACACGCGCGCGGGCCACGGTCTGTTGAACGGGTTTCGCAGGGTGAGGAAGCGATCGCCCGCGAGGGACAGCGCCACGATGACGAACGCTCCGATGTGCCACCAGCGGGTTTCCGCGAGACTTTGATTCGACAGCCACGCCACCAGCGCCACCGCCATGAGGAGGGCGCCCATCGTGGCCATGGCGCGGGCGTGAAGTACCAGCAGCGTAACGGCGAAGGCCGCTGCGGCGATAGCGAGGACGACGGCATGGAGATATTCGGGACAGTACGCATCGATCATCCAGATCGTGTTCCACGCCGCGCTGCCATAGAGCAGATAGGGCATGGGCAGCAGTCGGTGAAAGGCCAGTCCGGGCCGACGCAGGCCCCATCCACGGTGCTCCACTGCCGTGGCGGTCGCGGCGGCCAGAATCGCGCCACGAAGGGCCCGGAATCCTTCTGTTGGCTCAAGGGCGACCTGGGGCGACACCACGATGGTGAAGACCGTCAGCAGCACGGCGAGCAGTCCCAGGTTGGCCGCGCCCGTGGCGGCGGCGTAGCCCGTGGCCAGCACTGCGATCGCTCCGGAAGCGAGGAGCGCCGTCGCGGACTCGGTGCGTTCCTGAAGGCCCGTGGCGATAATCACCGCCGCGCCGATCGCGGTGAGGTGGGCCAGTAGCAGGTGGTTGCGCTTCCACGCGCCCTGGATACCGCCATCCAGCGCGTGCGACTCAAAGCGCGCGGGCAGGAAGCGGCGGAAGAGTTCCGAAGTCGCGACAAAGGCGGCCACGCAGGCCAGTGCCACGGCGAGGCCGTTGGGTTCCTGGGCATGACCGCCGACGATCTGAACGAGCCACCACGCGAGTCCGAGCAGCAGGTAGAAGGCACAGCCCGCGAGTACGGGTGCCGAACGCAGCGCGAGGCCGGCTCCGGCCGCCGCGAGGCCCAGCACACAGAGGACGGGCGCGGCGTAGTAGAGGGGGTAGAGGGCGCGAATACTTCCCGCGATGAGCAGTGCGCCAAAGGCCACAAGTACGTGGGAGAAGATCATGCGGCTCGGAAGAATCGGAGCACCTTCTTTTTGCGCCACCATCTCCAGACTCGCGCAGAGGTCGCGGAAAAGTTCCGGGCCACGCCAGGGACCCCGGGGGAAGGTGTGCCAGGGCGTCACGCGATACAACTCCGCGATGGCCCAGAATACGGACATCGTGAGCAGCGCCACCAGCGCCTGGCCCGTGTGTCCGGATTCGCCGAGGAGCGGAAAGCCGCCCTGATCGAGGGTGTACCAGCCATGGGCGAAGGCCACCAGCGCCGTGCCCAGGGACAGGAGCCGACCCACGGGTCGTTGCGAGCGCCGCGCCGCCGCGAGGAGGGCGAGGGATTGCAGCGCGATGGCGAGGGTCACCGAGGGGCCATCGAGCCACGCGGCCAGGCCGGCCGTGGCCAGCATGGACGCTTTGGTGAAGTATATGTTTGACAGGCCGTCGGGCGCACCGTCACCGGCCTTCAGCCGCAGCGTGTAGCTCCAGCCCATGCCCCCGGCGAAGGCGGCCGTGGCGAAGTAAAGCAGATACGCTTTCTCTTGGGTGAATTCAAAGCCCTGCATCAGGGCGAGGCCGAGGAGCAGAAAGCCGCCCGTGTTCAGGCCGCAATAGATGTTGCGGGTCCGTGTTCGCGTTGACGCGTGTTCATAGGGCGTGAAGCGATCAGCCAGGGCATAGAGCACGAGGTAGATCACGAGCACCGCCATGCCCAGGGCGAAATCCATCGGTGCGCCGCTCGTGGGCGCCTGGGCCAGCCAGAAAAACTGTTTGAGGTAGCTGCCGATCATGGCGCTCATGGCCACGCTGTACCAGCCGTTCCGGATGAGGAAAAAGGCGCTGCCGATACCGAGCACCAGCAATCCGCCCACGGCCGCGCGGCTGGGTGTGTCGAGGGACAGGGTGGACAGGGCCACGGTGAAATGGCCGAGGAGGGTCATGGAGAGGGCGATGAGCGGGGACTTGCGCCACTGGGCCACGGCGCCCCACGCGACGACCAGCAGGGCCAGGAGCAGCAGGGTGAACTCCTGACTCGGCGCGATGCGTGTCGGCGGGATATACCACGTGGCAAAGGTGACGAAGTACAGGAGACCGAAGCCGCCGCCCATGAGTACCCGCGCGTAGCCCGCGTATTTCTTTTCCAGTTTCCAGCCGATGCCGCCAAGACCCAGCGCGAGGGCATAGCCCAGAGCCACCCGGGCAAAGGGCATCCAGGGCGAATCGCGAAACTTGTCCGACACGAAGGTGAGTCCCCAGACGAGACCCAGCGCCATCATGAAGACACCGATGCGCGGAAGCCAGTACGTTGTAAGCGCCATTTCCCAGCCCATGCCTTCCGGCGGGCCGAAGCGGCGGGGCGCTTTGGGTGCGGGCGGCGGCACGAGGGGGCGCTTGGGAAGTACCGGGGGCGTGGGGGATGCCGGCGCGACCTTCGCCTCCGGCGGGAAGGACGGCGGTGCGTCGCTCTTCGCAGCGGTCGGCTCGGGTGCAAAGGCCGAAGCGGGCAGGGGCGGCGGCATCAAAACCTCTGGCGCGGCCTTCACGGATACCACCGGCGGTTTCGCGCCAGCGCCTTCCCGCGCTTCCACTTCATCGAGGCGTTGGGCCAGGCGCGCAACGCTTCGTTGCACGCGTTCCAACTCTGCCCGAATCTGGCTAATCTCATAGCGGTCTGTCATGGTAGGGCCTCCTCATTCCACAGGGTATCACGGTGGTATGGCTGAAGTGTACCACAAAACAGTTAGAAGTCAAACGGTAAATATTCTTACTGTGCCGCCGGGTGGCGACAAAATGCATCCTCCTGATTTCCAAGAATACGTGTATAATAGCTTCAGTGAACGGCAAAAACTCGTCGGCCTGGCAGGGGCCCGATGGGCACACGCATCCGTAGCAGGGGTGCGGCTAGGCGGCATATGCGAGAACACCGTGGTATAGATGCCCGGGATTCCTGGGAAAGCACGGAAGTGTACGAGCGCAAGCTTCGCAGCACGGAGCAGCGTCTTGCCGCCGTGACCCACGAACTTGCCCTCCGCTCCAACCAGCTTGCGTTGGTCCGCGGCCAGATGGCCGAGGCCACGGAGCGTCGCATCGAAGAAGAGCGGCTGAAAGTGGTGCTGCAGATGGCGGGGGCCACGACCGCCGAACTCGATCAGCCCCTGGTGGAGTTGCTACGCGTCAGCGCCGAGTTGGAGGCGGACGCATCCTGCACCTCCGCCCTCAGCGCGAGGATTTCCGATCTGAAAGCGCATGCGAAACAGGTGCAGCAGATCATCGACCGGATCCAGCACGTGCAGGCCGACCTCCTCCTTCCCGTGAATTCGGCCACCTCGATGGAGGTGCCGGAAGGCCGCTACCGCGTGCTGATCGTGGAGGGCGAGGACGTCTTCGCGTCGAGCGTCTGCGATCTGCTCGAGCCCTGGTCCGCCACGCTGGAATTGAGCCGCGCGACGGACTGCGCCAGCGCCGAAAAGGCCTTGCTGGCAAACCGCTTCGATCTGATCTTGTCGGACTATCAATTGCCCGATGGCGCTTCCCTCGACCTTTTCACCCGGCTGGCGCTTCAGATCGAGTTGCCGCCGTTCATCCTCATTTCCGGTCAGGGCAGCGAAGACCTCGTGGCCCAGGCGGTGCGCCGGGGCGCCTGCGACTATCTGCCCAAGCTGGGGCTCAATCAGGATCGCCTGATCCAGAGCATTCTCGCGGCGCTGGAGCGCGTGCGCCTCCGCCAGGAATTGCAATCCGCCCACCGCCACCTCGCCGAGATGGCCACGCGGGACGAGCTTACCGGGCTCTTCAACCGCCGCTACCTCATGCAGTCCCTGGAGACCGAGTTGAACCGGGCCCGCCGCTATCATCAGCCTTTGACGTTGTGCATGTTCGACCTCGATCACTTCAAGCAGTTGAACGACTGCCATGGCCACGAGGCGGGCGACACCGTGCTGCGATCCGTGGCCCACACCCTCCAGCAGACGGTACGCAGCCCCGACATCGCCGGGCGCTACGGCGGCGAGGAGTTCATGATCCTGCTAATCAATACGGACCTCCACAAGGCGGAACTTTTCAGTAATCGCCTGCGGGAAAAAATCGGCGAACAGGAATTTCATTTCCCCGGCGTCCGCTCCCTCGTGGTGACGTGCAGCATCGGTCTTTCCCAGTACAAGCCGGGCGAGCAGGACAGAGCCGCCCTGATCAGTCACACCGACAAGGCCATGTACAACGCAAAGCGACACGGTCGTAATCAGGTGTGCTGTCTCCACTGAAGCCTTCGCTTCCCGATTCATTTACTTCCCCCATCGCCCGGCCAACCCCTATCGTCCCAGGGCAATCGCATTAAGAGCGGGAGAATGCTTCCTCGACGTATTCAGACCGTCTGAAATACAAAGGCGACCGAAGGTGGGTTAACCTTCCAGGTTGTCGCAAGGCCCATGTCGGCGAGAAATGGCTAGAGAAAACGTGATTCGTCCAGGTCCATTCTTCCAGTTCGACAGGGCCTTCCGAAATTTTCGTGGCGTTTGCGACAAGCTGGAAGCTTAT
>JBHEKR010000335.1:0-2608 GCA_041859365.1 Candidatus Hydrogenedentales bacterium | reverse complement strand
CCCGGTGGGTGCGCTCACGAGCGATTCCTACCGCTACCAGACGCGGCCGTGGGAAATGAACCACGTGGGGACGATTTGCACCCACTGCTCGAACGGCTGCAAGACAACGCTGGGCGTGCGAAACGACCAGATCCTACGCGCGAACAACGGGGACCGCTCCGGCATCAACGGGGAATTTCTCTGCGTGAAGGGCCGCTACGCGTTCGACTTCAATGAGAGCGACGAACGGTTGACCACGCCGATGATCCGGTCCAATGGCGAGCTTCAGCCGGCCTCGTGGTCCGATGCGCTCCGCTTTGCGGCGGGGAAGTTAAAGCAGGTGAAAGAGGCGGGCGGCAAGATCGGCGTCGTGGGCTCCACGCGCACTACGAACGAAGAGAATTTCTATCTGCAGAAGTTTGCGCGAGAGGTGCTGGGCGCCAATAGTATTGACCATCGGCGATCAGGCGATGTGGTCACTTTGCTCGACGCACTGGCTGGGCGCAGCGGAGCGTTGGCGACTACGGAAGACCTATATACAGCGAAGGCGGTGTTGGTGATTGGGAGCGACCTCGCGCAGCAGCATCCGCTGGTTGCCTGGCAGATTCGCACCAATTGGCGGCACCATGAGACGCACACCTACACCGTCACACGAGGGCCGGTGCGCGAGGACTTGCACTCGTTCGCGCGCGTGCGGGTGGAGGCGGGCAAGGAGATGGAGGGCCTCGAGACCTTGCGCGACCAACTCGCAAAGGAACCCGAGTTGCTGGTTGTCTTCGGTGATGCCGTGAAGGGCTCCAAGGTGCGGGATCTGGTGGCATTCGGCGATAGTCTCGACATGCCGGTAAAGTACGTTTGCCTCGTGGATACCGTGAACGCCCGCGGAGCGATGGATATGGGCCTGATGCCCGAGTTGTTACCGGGCTACCGGGTGGCGAAGGATGCGGGCATGCCCGATGGGATGACGCTGCCTGAAATGCTGGCAGCCCGGGATCTGGCGGTACTGTGGAGCGTGGGGGCAGATCCTCTGGCGGATGCCACGCTAGCCGCGGATGGCGCGTTCGTGATCGTGCAGGATCTGTTCCTGACGGAAACGGCGCGGCGGGCGGATGTGGTCTTCCCCTCGGCCTCTCTTTACGAGAAGGCGGGAACCGTTACCAATGTGTGTGGCGAAGTACAAAAGCTAAAGCGCGCGGCCCAGACGATGGGCGCGAAGGCAGACCTTGAGATCATCGGGCTGCTGGCCAAGGAAATGGGTGCGGCGCCGGCGATGGGGCCATGGATCGCGGATAAGGTGCTGGCTGAGTTGATGCGGACGGTCCCCGGGTATAATATCTCTTTGCCAGTACTCACTACAGGGGGAGCCGCGCAGACATCGCCGCCTGGCCAACGGATTCCAGTGCAGAGCGATCCCTCTCTGATCCGATCCGCGGAAGACACCCTGTATACTTCGGGGACACTGGGCAAGTATTCGAAAAAACTGAACAGTCTCATGGAGGGGCCCGGGCAGCTCTACGAGGAGCGGACCGTGCAGGAGTGGACGCACGCATAGAGAAGCGGTTTGCGGCCGCTAGACGGGCGGGCGGACTGGATCACCGATGGACTTTTTTCTACTGACGATCATCAAAGCCGCGATCATCGCGTTCATCTTTCTGACGACGCTGGCCTACCTCCAGTTGCTGGAGCGCAAGTTGATCGCCCACATCCAGCAACGGCCCGGGCCGTACCGGGTGGGGCCGAACGGGCTGCTGCAGCCGTTGGCCGACGTCATCAAACTGATCACCAAAGAGGACGTCCTCCCGCCGCATGTGAATGCCGTGTATTACGTGCTTGCGCCGTTTCTGGCGGTGTTTCTGGCGCTGATCCCAATCGCTCTCATCCCGTTCGGGCCGGAAGTGGAAATTTTTGGCGTCCAGACGCTGATGCAGCTTACCGATCTCTCGGTGGGCGTCGTCGTCATTCTGGCCATCTCTTCGATGAGCGTCTACGGCATCGTCCTTGGCGGCTGGGCATCGAACAACAAGTATTCGCTGCTAGGCGCCATGCGGAGCGCCGCCCAGATGGTGAGCTACGAGCTGGCATTGGGGATCGCGGTGGCAACGCCGCTACTGATGGCGAACACGCTCAGCCTGCAGGAGATCACGCAAGCGCAGAGCGGATTTTATTTTGGCTTCCTCCCGCGCTGGAACGTGTTTCAATTGCCCTGGCCCCAAGCGATCAGCTTCGTGATTTTCGTGATCGCCGCATTTGCGGAGACCAACCGGCTGCCGTTCGATATGCCGGAAGCGGAGAACGAGTTGATTGCCGGTTTTCACACCGAATACAGCAGCATGAAGTTCGCGGGATTCTTCCTCGCGGAGTACGCGGCGATTGTTACGATTTGCTCGTTGGGGACCGTCCTGTTTCTTGGCGGATATAACCCCTTGTTCCCCGTGGAGTATGGCTCAAATCTGGTACCGCTCTTCCTGTTCCTGGGCGGCGCGGCACTGTTGTTCTTTCACGGCATTCAGGCCCAGCGCTGGCGCGACCGGATCACCTTTCCACTGTTCGGCGTCGTGTTTCTCACGATCGCGGGCGTGTTTGCCGTTCCGTTTCTTTGGCCTTACCTGCTTCCCGTTTTCTGGTTTGC
>JBHEKR010000177.1:0-9313 GCA_041859365.1 Candidatus Hydrogenedentales bacterium | reverse complement strand
ATCCGCGCCTTCCGGCACGGGCACATCCATGGAGACTTCCTGCCAGTCGTGTGTGCCGTATACCGGCATGTCGATGCTGGTGCTTGCCGCGCCCAGCACGCCCCAGGGCTTCTTGCGCCAGAGCTGGAGCCAGATGGTGGCTTCCTTCGCTTCTTCGACGCGAATGAAGCCCGAGACCCGCAATGTCTTCCCGCCGAAGTCACCCACGATGTTCTGACTCCAGTTGTTCACCGGCTCCTTCTCATAGGGCGTGGGGATGTGCAACTGCACGGCATAGGCGCCGCCATGGGCCGCGTCCGAAAGCTTCGCATCGGCGCCGGGCATGGGCTGGACAAACTGATCCCAGCGGGCGGGCTTGTCGCCCGCGAGATCTTCGAAGCCGGGATTGGCCACAAGGTTCTCGGCGGAGGTGCTTGCGGCGAAGAAGATGATCAGAAGGAAAGAGAACCACGAATGGACACGAATGTGCACGAATCTTTCAAGCCCGGAAGCAGGATGGTTGAAGGTTGGTGAATCGGAGGTCGTATGTGCTGTTTCGTCCGGCCCGAAGGGCCAGCACAGCTTAGCCCAGGGCAACGCCCTGGGATCAGATTTCCCGATCCCAGTCAGCCCTGAAAGGGCGTAACAGAAAACTCGTTGACAAACTATTAAACGCATGCTGCGTTGCCCTGGGCTGTGCTGCTTTGCCCCTTCGGGGCGCCTCGAAAACCTTCAGGTCTATTTCACCGACATGCCCTGCATGCGCAGCTTGAGGTCTTTCTGGCTGGTGGCGTTGAGCAGGGCGACTTCCGCCGTAATCTTCTGCTCCTTCCACAGGTCGTAGAGGGCCTGGTCGAAGGTCTGCATGCCGTACTGGTCGTTGCCCTCTTCGATCAACTGGACGATATCCTTGAAGGATTTGCCTTTTTCGATGAAGTCGCGCACCGTGCGCGTACCCAGAAGCACTTCGGCGGCCACGCAGCGCCCGTGGCCCGTGGCCAGGGGGAGGATGCGCTGAGAAACCACGCCGCGCAGCACGGAGGCGAGCTGCTTTCGGATTTGCAACTGCTGGTGGGGTTCGAAGAAGTCGATGACGCGGTTCAGCGTTTCCACCGCGTCCACGGTGTGAAGGGTGGAGAACACGAGGTGGCCCGTTTCGGCGGAAGCGAGGGCGGTGCGCACCGTTTCCGCATCGCGCATTTCGCCGATGAGAATCACGTCGGGATCCTGGCGCAGCGCGCCGCGCAGGGCGTTGGCAAAGGAGAGGGTGTCGTGGCCAATTTCGCGCTGGGTCACGATGGCGCGCTTGTCTTTGTGCAGGAATTCCACCGGATCTTCGACGGTGATGATGTGATCGGGACGCTCGGTGTTGATGTCGTTGATCAGGGCTGCCAGCGTGGTGGATTTACCGCTACCCGTGGGGCCGGTAACCAGCACGAGGCCGTTCTTGAGGACGCAGAGCTTCTTCAACACCACCGGGAGTTTCAACTCTTCCATGGTCTTGATGATAAGGGGGATGAGTCGCATGACGATGCGCGTGTCGCCGTCGTCCTTGCAGACATTGATACGGAAACGGGCCTTGCCTTCGTAGAAATAGGAGTTGTCCAGTTCCATGACCTTCTGAAACTTAACGATATCCGCAGGTGAGGCAATCTGCTTCAGCATCTCCTGAAGGTCGTCCTCCGTGAGAACGTCCTGCCCCTCCAGACGGACCAGTTCGCCGTCAATACGCAGGATGGGCGGGTTACCCTCTTTCAAGTGGATATCCGACGCACTCTTGTCGAGCGCTTCCTGCATCAACTGTTCCACCGACATGGCCATATTGTTTGCTCCTCCTCGCTTCCGCGAAAGCACGAATCCGCATTCTCTCGCCGCCCGAACAACGCCGGTGCCGCACCACAAATACTATCATACCCGATTTCGCGACGGGGACTGCATCCGCCTGGATCGCGACACCAATAATGGAATCGGGTCCTGAGTCCAGGCGGTGGCTGTACCCATAAAGAATCGCCAGCAAGGGTGTTGGCGATAGTCCAGGGCGTTTCCTATGGGGACAGTTTCCGACTGGCCTGGCGACATGACGAAAACCTGGGACACGGGCCAATCGGCAACAGCCCCCGCGTTACATCATCGCCAAATCCATCACCTGCAAGGTCGCCGTGCGGCCGAAGAGGGTCTCCCCCTGAAAAAGTCCGAACTTGAACTGCCATTGCAGGGGCTCGGCCACGATCTGGTTCGTCAGAATGACGAAATCACCCGGCACCCATTCCGTGGCCGACGGTTGGGGGTCGAAGTTCCAGTCCACGTAGCCCTGGGCCTGCTTGTCGGCCGGGAGGCGCGAGAGGTTTTCCGGGGACACGAAGCCGTGGAAGAGCATGCGCCAGTTTCGGTCCAAGGCCTTATGCACCTGGAAGACCATGCGGACGCGATAGGTCGTCGCGTCGACGCGGGTGGTGTCCGCGGTCATGAAGGTCACTGCCTCATTCAACTGGAAGGGGGTGGCCACCGCCTGAAGCTTGGTCTGGAAGGTGCTCTGGGTCAGGGTGCGCAGCTCCGGCGAGAGCCGCTGGAAGTCGGCGGAGTATTTCAGTGCGTGGATATCGTAGAGGCTCATGGCGGCGATGGCGTCCGCCGTGACGGGCACCAGATCGCCTTCCAGCTTTCGTGCGAGCACGCCATAGCGCGCGGCGGGCACCCAGCCAAACTCGGGCTCGTCAAAGCTTTCGATTAGCGCAAAACCACGGGCTTCAAAGAAGGCCTGGTAGCCCGCCGCGATTTCCGGTTGGGCCACCGGCGCTTCGAAAACGATATAGTCCGTCTCGCCCAGACGCGGCAGGAGCTGTTCTGGCTCCGTGCCCATGTGAGTCATAGTCAGGCGCCGCTCGGGAATGTCTGCTGGCGCGAGCGATGGCAGGCGGTAGGGATTGTCTCCCGGCCAGTAGTGGCGCTCGTGAAACTCCAGCCCGCGCGCGTTCAGCTTCTGGTAGTTGGCAAATTGCCCCGTGCGCACGGGCAGTTCCTTCTCGTGCTTGAGCATTGCCTGAAGCAAGCGTTCCTGATAATTATCCGGCTCCGGTGCGCCCAGGCGCGCATAGGAGAAGCCCAGGGCCAGGTTATCCTTGAAGACGACCAGGCCGGGATCCGTGAAGTAGTGGGCTTTGTCCGGGGGGAAGTTGAAGGGGATGTCGAGTCGCGCGTTGGGTCCCATGGGCTGGATGGTGAGCAGGGCATACTGAAAGAGCAGCACGACACTCAGCATGGCCGCGGCCGTCATGCGGACCCAGCGACCGGGCAGGGCGAGGATGGCGAGGGCGGCAAATAGGGCCAGGGCGGGGGCCGCGGGAAGGCCATAGCGCGGTGTGGCGGATCGGAGAATGACCGAGAAGAAGCCCCAACTGCCGAGAATCCACAGATACATGCAGGCGAGCGGCAGGGTGCGGAACCGAGCGCGGAGCGGGGCAATAACCATTCCGAGGAGTGCCAGGCCCGCGAGCACGGCGAAGAGTCCGTCGTTCACGAGATAGACGGGATAGCGAATCCAGGCCACGGGCGGGTTCGCGGCCTTTTCCGATATGGTCCGGACGATCCGGGCGTAGGTGCTCTGATCCGCCATCAGCGTGGGGGCGGCGCCTGCGGCGGCCTCGGCTGCGTTGACCGGGGGCGGCGGCGCGAAGTTGGTCAGTGGCCCCCGCGTGCCGGAGATTTCCTTGTTGGACCAGTAGTCATAGAAGGGCTCGAGATTGGTGGCGTACCAAGGGGCGAAGATGCCCACGGTCACCACGAGGGCCATGGTTACGTTCACGACCAGGGTTCCCCATCCGGGCTCCCAGGATTCGCGGCGCAGCGTGGCGACGATGCCAACCAGACCGGTCAGAATCGCCGGGACGAGGAAATACGCGAAGGTCACCGTACGCGTGAGGATACCGAGGCCGTTGAGTACGGCGAAGAGGAGCACCCAGCCGGGGTGGCGCAGACCCTGACTTTTTACCAGTGCGAAGATCGACCAGACCGTAATGACTGCGGAGCCGTAGTCGGTCATGAAAAAGCGGGAGGAGGCAAAAACTATCGGCGTCATACTAATGACAAAGACCGCGAAAAGACTCTGCCATGGGTTGAGGAAAGTCCGCGCGAGGACGTAGCAGCCGAACAGGAGCAGCACGAACATGACGGTGCTCGTGGCCGCGATGGTGTCCGGGCTGTAGCCAAATATCTCTATCATCAGCGCGCCCAGCAACTGGAAGAGGGGCGGGTGCGCGGGAATGCCGGGGCGTATCTGCGATACCGCGATGAGGCGGCGAACCGGATCGGGATAGTCCCGGACAAAAAGCACCTCGTGGTATTGGCGGGCAAACTGCATGTGCCCTTCTTCATCGGTGCGGATGGGGTGGTTGTCCTGTTGGAGCCACCAGAGATTTGCTATCACGTGGAAGGCGGCCAGGCACAGCATCAAGAGGAATGGACCGAGCCAACCCGTGCCTTCGGCGGCATCCTCGACTTCCTCTTCCGTCTCGGCGTTCAAGGCGTCCAGCGAGGTGACCACGGTGGGACGGTGCGGTGTCCTGGACTCCATTTCCAGGGGCACGGCGGGGCGGTGCGGAATCCGGGGCTCCATTTCGAGGGGCGAGGCGATACGTGGTCGGATCTCGGGCTGCTCGGGCAATCTAACGGGAGGGCGGGGCGGCAGCAAAGGCTCCAGGCCGATGTCCACCGTACGGTGCGGTTCGCCCTCTGGCTCCGTCGTAGTCTCGTGCAGGATTCGGGTCTCGGCCAGGGATTCCAGCGTGGTTTCGCCCCCGTGGAGCTTTGCCGACTCCGGCTCGTCCGAGGATTCTCCGATAGGACGGGGCGGCAGCATCGGATCAAGGGAGGGGTCGGTCACGGGTCAATTCTCCTGGGCTCTACGCCGGTGTTTCTCGCGCCCGGGTTCCGCATTGGCCACCGGGCGCCGCCACATTACTCCTCGAAGTGGCTCAGCCGCCCACGGCCGACATGGGGGCCAGGTGAAACTGCCAGGGCTGAATGCCGAGATTCTGGAGCGTCACGCACAGTCCCTGCACCAGGCCCGCCACCAGCAGGCCGCTCAGAAAGAGCAGGTAGGCCCAGCGCAGGTAGCGGTACTTCCGATAGGCCAGAAAACACCCCAGCGTGTAGATTTCCCGCACCATGAGTTCCACCGCCTCCGAAGGGTCATTCACCGCCTGCTCCATCACATCATTGTACTCTTCCAGCGACATGTGGATGAAGGTGCCGAAAAAAAGCGGGTTATAGTTGGGGTCCTTCGGATCCGGGCGCGGGCGATTTTTCGCGGGCAGCTGCACCCGGGGCATGGCGGAGTAGATCGCCGCCACGATGGAGGCAAAGCAGAAGACGATCAGGGTCAGCGCGGCCCACTGAAACGCCGGATCCGCGAGGTAACCCACGGTAAAGGTCAGCACGACCGAGGCCACCGTCAGCATCATGTTGGCCTTCATATCGGCCATTCCGCTCAACTGTACGTGGTGTATACGGGTCTGGCGAAGGAAATGATCCAGAAAGGACCCGGGATTCTCAACTTTCATTAAGGTTCAACTCCGCGAAGTGTGAGGGAATGGTTAGGACATAGTATAAGGCCCGACGGGTGTGGTGGGCAAAAAGGCAGCGGGGACTGAGGAGGAACGTGGGCGAATCGCAAAGCGCCAGGCCACGGTTCAGAGAGCACGTCCCGGCTTGCCGGGACAATCGGGATGCCATAGACGACCGAAGGTTGAATTACGCCACCGTCGATGAAGTCCCTGCGATTGGCGTACTCCCCGCCACTTGCACCGGGACCGCCCGAGGGGCATACTAAGCTCACGGAGCATTTCGGAGAGGCTTTGGAACCCGTTGGAGAACGCCCTCAACATGATTTCACGTTCAATTCACCACCCGTTGCGTGTATACGCCCTGCTGGCCATTTGCTTGTTCGTTTTCGCCGGTTGCCAGACTGTCGGGCCCCGCGCGGAGCTCGAAGAACCGGTGGAGACCCTGGACATCATCCCGAATGTCCCGGTGCAGCCCATCATGGCGGCGGGCCTGCGGCTGGACGAGGCCCTGCGTTACCTCGGCAGTGGCCTGAGCGACTCCGATTCCGCTCGCCTGAAAGCGCTGTCGGAGCGAGAGCATACCCCCGCGGTGGCCGAAGAGATTCAGGCGATCCTTGATCCCTACTGCCTTGCCGCCGTCAACATCAACCCCGAAGCGCGGGTAAAAGTCATGCGGGGTCCGGCGGAGGCCGACCTGCAGCAGGGTGGCTGGAAGAGCTTTCTGATCAAGGTCCACAACGAGTCCGGTACTCGCGCGGCCATCGAATGGGAGTCGCCCAACGCCGAGCCCCGCCTCCACGTCTCCACGGGGAGGCCGGAGCCGAAACAGGAAAATCTCATTTCTCCCGGCGAAGCGGCGAACCGCTATCTGGAGCTGAGTTTCTATGAGAGTCGCCCCCTGACCACCGCCCTTTCCGGCATACCAGTCGAGTACAAGGTGCTGCAGGTTTACACCGACGAAGTCGGACCTCGAGAGGCCAAGCTGGGCTTTCACGTGGGCCAGGGCTCGCAGGACGTGGGCTACCGAAACGCCGTGACGGTGTTCTTCGACTGCAAGCCCTCGGTCAAGGTTAAACTCCAAGTTAAGGATCACGACGGCGGCCCCGCCATGGCGTCCTTCATCATTCGCGACAATATCCAGCGGCTTGTAGACACCAGCGAGAAACCCGCCGTACCCAATGACTATCGCCAGAGCAAGGCCCTCAACGAACCCTGGGCTCGCCCCGGCCTCTCCGCCCAGCCCCTTGTCGGCGTCTACCCTCTTCCCTCGCGTCGCATTACCACCGAGAGCGACTACCCGGACTTTTTCTTCCACCCCCAGGTGTATCGCGCCGACGGTGAGTACGTCTTTCTTCCGCCCGGCAGCTACGACGTCACCTGGACCCGCGGACCCGAATATATCGCCCATTCCCGGACCATCACGGTGCCCGAGGGCGTGAAAGAGCACACCGAGACCTTCCAGTTGGAACGCTGGATCAGCATGAAGGAAAAAGGTTTCTTCAGCGCCGATCACCACGTGCACGCGGGCGGTTGCAGCCACTATGAAAGCCCCGAAGCGGGTGTGCGCCCCGAGGCCATGCTGCGCCAGGCCCAGGGCGAAGACCTTGATGTGTCCTGCGTGCTTACCTGGGGCCCCTGCTGGTACCACCAGAAGACCTTCTTCGAGGGCGAAGTGCACAAGCTTTCCACTCCGGAAAACATCATGCGTTACGATGTGGAAGTTTCCGGCTTCCCCTCCAGCCATGCCGGCCACCTGTGCCTGCTGCGCCTTAAAGAAGATGATTACCCCGGCACGACCCTGATCGAGGAGTGGCCAAGCTGGACTCTGCCCGTCCTTCAGTGGGGCAAGTCGCAGGGCGGCATCGTGGGCTATTCCCACAGCGGCTGGGGGCTGGCTCCCCAAACGCCCACGGAACAAATTCCGAACTATGTCATGGCCAAATTTGACGGTATTGGCGCCAACGAGTACATCGTCACCGCCACCCACGACGCGGTTGATTTTATTTCGGCGGGCGACACGCCGCTCCACATGGAGTTGAACATCTGGTACCACGTGTTGAACTCTGGCTTCCGCACGGCCATCAGCGGCGAAACGGATTTCCCCTGTATTTTTGATGATCGTATCGGCATGGCCCGGAGCTACACCCGCCTCGGCGAGAAGCTGGATTTCGACAGTTTTGTGGAAAAAATCAAGGACGGTGCGAACTACGTATCCGATGGCCGGGCCCACCTCTACAACTTCAAGGTCGAAGGCAACGAGCTGGGTGCGAGCAAGAACGAGGTGCGTTTGGACGGTCCGCGCGACGTGACTGTAACGGCCACGGCGGCCGCCTGGCTGCCCGAGACCCAGGATGATGCGGGGAAGAAAATTGCCGACGGCGGCTTTATGGGCCGTCCCTACTGGCACGTGGAAAAGGCTCGCATTCCCGGAACACGCAAGGTGGCGGTGGAACTCATCGTCAACGGTTATCCGGTGCAAAAACAGGAAATTATTGCTGACGGCAGGGAGCAGGAACTGAAGTTCACGCAGCCTGTGCACCACTCAAGCTGGATCGCGCTGCGCGTAACGGCCGCCGCCCACACCAATCCCATGTACACCCTCGTGGGCGACAAGCCCATCCGCGCATCGCGCCGCAGCGCTGAATGGTGCCGCGCCGCCGTGGACCAGTGCTGGAAGATGAAGGAAGCACAGATTCGCAAGGAGGACAAAGCCGCCGCGATTGCGGCTTATGACCACGCCCGCCGTGCCTACGACGTCGCCATCGCCGAGTCGGTGGATGATCGGCCCCCCGCGCCACGGAACTGACAGGGAAGGAGATAGTGCTGAAGAGGGGGGCGTTCAGGATCTGGCGCCGACTTGTGCGGCACAATGATGTCGTATGGGACGTCGGCAAAATGCGCCTTCAGTCGTCTGGATCAGGTATACTATCGCCCCAATTCCCCCAGGCTCCCCGATTGTTCTTCCCACTTACCTGTGAAAAGTGCCCATGAAAACGCTCGTTAGCGTCGTAGTCCCCCTCTACAACGAACAAGACAATGTCGCCCCGCTCGCGGAGAAGATCCGTGACGCCTTTGCTCCCCTGAGCGACTACGACTTCGAATGCATCCTGGTTAACGACGGCAGCACCGACCAGACGGGCGAGCGGCTGGCTGAGCAGCACCTTCGGGACCCGCGCGTGAAGCCGCTGACCCTCGTTCGCAATTCGGGTCAGTCCGCGGCGTTGGTTGCGGGCATGCGCCATACCACAGGCGAGTATATCCTGACCCTCGATGGCGACCTTCAGAACGATCCGGCGGATTTCCCCCGTTTCCTGGAGCTCCTTAAAGAGTTCGATTGCGTCTGCGGCTACCGGGCCAACCGCAATGACACGTGGATACGCCGAGCGTCAAGCCGCGTGGCCAACGCCGTGCGCAACGCCGTGCTTCACGATGGCATCCGGGATTCCGGCTGCGGCAGCAAGGGCTTCCGACGCCACTGTGTCCAGCATCTCGTCGCGTTCAACGGCGTGCACCGCTTTCTGGCCGTATTCATGCGCGCTCAGGGGTTTTCCATCGTAGAGTGCCCCGTGCTGCATCACCCGCGCCACTCGGGAGTCTCCAAGTACGGCATCAACAACCGACTGTGGCGCGGCTTGTATGACCTGGTGGGCGTGGCGTGGCTCGCGAAGCGACAGGTTGTATTTGAGGTGCGGGCACCGGAAAGCGCAGGGACAGCGGCGCCACGCGACTTGGAGTAGTCCGAGTTTTACCCCCCCTACCCCCCCGCAAGCGGG
>JBHEKR010000101.1:0-43713 GCA_041859365.1 Candidatus Hydrogenedentales bacterium | reverse complement strand
TGACGCTTGATCCGGTCGCTCTGGCGAAGGAGCGCGGGGTACACCTGCTGTCGGCAAACTTCAAGGCGGGCGATGTGGTCATCATGCCCATGTTCATGCTCCACGGCTCGCTGGACAACCGCAGCCCGGTCCACCGCGTGCGCTTTTCTTCGGATACGCGTTATCAGGCTGCTTCGGAGCCCATTGATGAACGTTGGATTGGGGAAAACCCCATCGGCCACGGCGGGGGCTACGGCTCCATGGGCGGCGCCAAGCCCGCGACGAGCGATCCGCTTTTCAGGTAGGGAAGGCTGTAGACTGTAGGGCTGTAGGAGGAAGAACACCCTCTCGACCCTACAGTCTAAAGCCTACAGCCTAATTTTACTCTGGCGCCACAAGCTGCCTGCGCTGCCGCAACAACCTCGGCAGTACGCCGTGCCGTGGTGAGGCCAATGCCGCGAGGACGTAGAGTCCGCCGCTTACTACCGCCATGGCCCCGGCAATAGCGCCGTCGACCCACGCCGCGAGGGCATAGCCGCCGAGGGCGCTGAGCACGCCGACGATCACAGATATCATGAGCATGTGGGAGAGGCGATCGGTCAGGAGGTAGGCGGTGTTGGCGGGCACGATGAGCATGGCCACGACGAGAATGGCCCCCACGCTCTCGAAGGAGGCGACGGTGGTCAGCGACACGAAGCCCATGAGCAGGTAGTGCCAGAGGGCCACGTTGATCCCGATGGAGGCGGCCAGCGCGGGATCGAAGGAGCAGATCTTGAGCTGCTTGTAGCCCAGCAGCACAAAGACCAGGTTGAAGATCGTTACCATGCCGGTGAGCCAAACGGCCCGGGGCCCGAGGTTGTAGTCGCCCCAGGTCAGGGTATCGAGGGGCGCGAAGACAATCTCGCCATAGAGGACGCAGTCCACGTCGAGGTCCACGGTGCCTGTGTATTTGCTGACCAGGATCACCCCGATGGCGAAGAGCCACGTGAAGGTCACGCCCATGGCGGCGTCGGATTGCAACTTCCCAAATCGGTTGAGCACATCGGTCAGGAAGGCGGTGAGCATGCCCATGGCCATGGCGCCGATGAGCATGGGGACGATGTTGCGGCTGCCGGTCAACATAAAGGCAATGACAATGCCGGGCAGCACCGCGTGGCTGATGGCGTCACCCAGCATGGAGAGGCGGCGCAGCACGAGAAAGCAGCCGACCAGCGCGCAGGAACCGGCCACCAGACTCCCGATGATTAAGATCCAGAAGGTATCCATGGAAATCATCGGACGCCCCCTCCCTGACCCGCCGGAGCACTGCCCGGGATTTGTTGGCCGTGAGGATCTTGAACCTCGTCACCCAGCTCGTCCATCAGACGCTGTTCCAGCTCCGGTGTGAGAATGTGCTCGATTTCTTCCGCATCGTCGTGCACGTGATCCGGCGCAATCTCCAGTTTTTTCATTAGATAGAGTTCCCACAGACGGTGCAGGCGCGTCAAGCGCTCCGCCTCCTGAATTCCCGCCTCGATCAGGATAAAACGACCATCGTTCGCCTCGCGCACAAAACCCTCGTGTTCCAGACGTCGAATAGTGCGCTGGAGAAAGCCCATGGGCATGTCGCGGTGCTGGAGCAGTTCGCCGAGCGAACGGGGCTCGTGCCAGTCCCGTGTGGCTTCGCCGAATTTATACAGGGTGCGCAGGATATTTTCCGTGGCGGTTTTGCGGCGAAAGCGGCGATGGCGCACGACACGGGCCATGGCGCCGCGCCGGGGTGCGAAGAGAAAAGAAACGATGAAGATGCTCGTCACGCCCACCACCATCCACGGCCCGGTGGGCATGCGCGCGCTCAGGTAGCTCACATAGGCGCCGATGAAGCCGCTGATCGCGCCGAAGAGCACCGCCAGCAGGAGCATCCTGCCGAGGTGATCGGTCCAGTAGCGCGCGGCGGCCGCGGGCGTCACCAGCATGGCCGCCATAAGCACGACACCCACGGCCTGCAGGCCGATACACACCGCGAGGACGATCATGGTGGCCAGGGCGATTTCCACGGCGCGCACGGGCAGGCCGATGCCTCGTGCGAAATCGGGATCGAAGGAGACGATCTTCAATTCCTTGTAGCCCACGAGCACGACGGCGCACAGGACGAGCCCGAGGCCGCCGAGGAGATAGACATCCTTCTCCACCAGCGAAGCGGCCTGGCCGAAGAGGAATTTGTCCAGACCCGACTGCGCGGCATTGCCCGACTTCTGGATGTGGGTGAGCAGGAGAATGCCGAGCCCGAAAAACACGGAGAGTACCATGCCCAGGGCGCTGTCTTCTTTGCAGCGGGTGTACTTCACGATCCACTCGATGGCCAGCGCCCCCATCCAGCAGGAGACAACCGCACCGGAGAGAACCACCAGAGGTTCCTTCGTGCCGGTGAGCATAAAAGCCATGCACACGCCCGGCAGGGCCGCATGGGAAAGGGCATCGCCCAGGAGAGAGCGCTTGCGGAGAAAGGCGAAGCAGCCCAGCAGCCCCGCAGAAATGCCCAGGATGATGCAGCCCGCCAGCACATAGATCACATTGGCGCTGGGAAAGGTGAAAAACTCCAGCCACGGCGGAAGACGTTCCGGCAGTGCGCTGTTCATTCCGCCGCCTTCCGGGAGATCCACTCTTTCTCCCGAAGCTTCTCGGCCACTTCGGTCAGCAGATGCAGCCGCCCGCCATAGGTGGCGTTCAAGTTATCAGAGGTAAAGGTGGTCGCAACGGGGCCAAAGGCCACGGCGCGCAAATTGAGCATGAGCACGGAGTCGAAATAGTCGGGCACGCTGTGGAGGTCGTGGTGCACCACCACAACGGTGCTGCCTTGCGCGCGCAACTCGCGAAGCAAGGTCACGATCGCCTTCTCCGTGGTCGCGTCCACGCCGGCAAAGGGCTCGTCCATCAGGTAGACCCGGGTCTGCTGGGCCAGGGCACGCGCGAGGAAGACGCGCTGCTGCTGCCCGCCGGAAAGCTGGCTGATCTGGCGGGTGGCGTAGTCCGCCATGCCCACCTTGGCCAGGCTCTCCCGCGCGATCTCGCGATCCCGCTTTCGAGGCCTGCCGAAGAGCGAAAGGTGCCCGTAGCGCCCCATGAGAACCACGTCGAGAGCGGTGGTGGGAAAATCCCAGTCCACCGATTCGCGCTGGGGCACATAGGCCACGGCGGAGAGGGCGCGACGAGACGACTGGCCGAAGATCTTCACATGGCCCGAGGCCAGGGGCACGAGGCCCATGATAGCCTTGATGAGGGTGCTCTTGCCCGCGCCGTTGGGACCCACCACACCGATGAGCTCGCCTTTGGGAAAGGAAAGATCAATGTCCCAGAGGACGGGTCGGTGCTGATAGGCCACCGTCAGGTCATGTACTTCAATGGGTGCGGCTTCAACCGGGGCTTGCATCGCTCTTCAGGGCCTCCACTATCGTATCCACATTATGCCGGACCATCCCGAGGTAGGTGCCTTCGGGCGTTCCCGTCTCCCCCATCGCATCGGAGTACAGCGTGCCGCCGAGGCGGACCGTGTGTCCCTTCGATGCCGCCCCCGCGATCAGCGCCTCGATGGACGCGTGAGAAATTGACGTCTCCACAAAGACCGCCTGGATCTTGCGGCTCACCAGCAGCTCCACCAGCTTGTTCAAGTCCTGCAGGCCGTATTCGGAGGAGGTACTGATCCCCTGGATACCCATGACTTCCATGCCATAGGCCCGGCCAAAATATCCGAAGGCGTCGTGGGCCGTCACGAGAACCCGATGGTCCTCGGGAATGGTCGCGATCTGCGTGCCGGCGTATTCGTGAAGCTCCGTCAGCGTCGCGTGATAGGCGGCCGCGCGTTCATCGAAATAGACCTTCTGGGCCGGACGATTTTCCACCAGAATGGCGTGGATACGCTCGGCTACCTTTTGCCACAAGGATACATCAAACCATACGTGAGGGTCATAGTTCCCCTGAAACTCCGGTGGCTCGCGCAGCAGCGTCGGATCAATCTGGTCCGTCACCTGATAGGTCTTCACCCGGCTCGCCATTCCCACCAGGACATCCGCCATGCGACCTTCGAGGTGCAGCCCGTTGTACAAAATGACATCCGCGTCATTCAAGCGCGCCAGATCGCCCTGGGACGCCTTGTAGAGGTGCGGATCAACACCTGAACCCATCAACGCGGTTACAGTAACCTGTTCCCCGCCGATCTCCCGCGCCACATCGCCGATCATGCCGATGGTGCAGGTAATCTTCAAGGGCCCCGAGGCATCGGAAACTCCAGCGGGTGCGGCGCTCTGCTTGCAGCCGACGAATAGAGAAAGCATGGCCAGACAGGCCAGCGCAATAGTTAGACTCGACTTATTCACACATCTACCCTCAAACTTGGGGCCAGCCCCGGCGGGGTCAGACCGCTTGGATGGTTTCTTAACGATCGCACTATAGCAAACTTTTAGCCCCGGCGCAAGTAATTTTGAAGCTTGCCTAAAAAATAAAGCCGATGAACATAATAATTGCTGCGGAACTGTAAAAAAAGCGCCCTTGCGGGGATTGCAAGGACGCGCAGTGGTCAATTCAGCGTTCTCAGAGGGAAGGCAGAATGGTCTTGGCCTGAAGACTCACCTTTAGTTCAGTCTCAATATCGCCATCGCGATAATCGGGGACCAGTTTGATGTAGACATTATCCAACCCCGTTATGGGGCCGCCGGGAATGGGCAAAATCGTTTGGACCTGGTCAACGTCGTCAAACAGACTGCCATCCAGCCTGTCGACCAAGAGAAGATTCCCTTTATCATCGGCGACATGAAGAATGTAGCCGCAGTGACTCGATGACCATCCATCCGGGGTCCAGTCGAGTTGAATCTTTTCCACGCTGCGCTCCGCCAAATCCCAAACTACATGAACGGGAACGGCCGGAATCGGAGCCTGTAGTGCCGCTCGGTTTTCGAGGGTTTGCAAGAACAGGGCCAATGCTTCGGGATCGGGCACGATTTCATCGGCCCACGCCGCCTCCTTTGCCGCATCCACCGGGTAGGGCTGGGCCAGCGCCTCGCCCTTTCGGAATACAAGCTGGTTGCCCTTGGACACCCCCGTCTTACCGACATCGTTGGAAACCAGGATGTCTCCCTTCGTCACCGTGACTTTGGTGGCGTCTGGCGCTACTTCGACCACAAAGGCCGTACCAAAAACCAGGATTTCACCGTTGGGCGTCTCGACGCTGAACAGGCGCTTGTCCCGTCCCACATCAAAGAAGGTCAGACCCTGCTCCACGCTTACCCGCCGGTTGTCCTCGATGGTGAGTCCTGAACGGTAATTCGCTTTGACAATCGAACCACCGATCAGCGACACCGCCAGCCGCCCCTTGACCAGGGTTTCAAACTGATCCCCCGAGCGCACCACCGACTTTAACTCGGCCGCGAGATAGGTCTCGTCGTCCACGCTCTTGCGGAAAACTTCGTTGCCGTTACTGTAGGTGATCATGCCCTGGGCGGCCGCCGAGTGCGACGCGGGTGGCGCGGATTCATTGGTGTAGAAATAGATGCCGGCCATACTGAGGATCGCAGTCGCGGCCACCAGAATGAGCCGAGGAAATGCCGCGGGCCGCGGTCGCCGACGGGCATACTGGGGATCGGTGGGATGGGAGCCCTGCCTCGGCGCCGGGTCCATCTCGGGAAGATGCGCGAGTACCTGCGAGCGAAGGCTCCCATGGAGACGCTGGCTCGAAAGCGACTCAAAAATTTTTGCCGCACACGCATTCTGTTCGCCCAGCTCATGTCGGCAGGGCGGACAATCGCGGAGGTGCTGCTCGAGGATGCTCTTTTCGACATGCCCGAGTTCTCCGTCGATATACGCCTGCAGCAGGCTGCTTACTTGCGAACATGAGGCCAAGTGGACTCTTCCTCCTGATTTCCGTCTTCCGACAATACCGTCCGGAGCTGGCGCGCCGCACGATGTAGAATCCCGCGAATCTCGTCGCGGGATTCCCCCGTAAAACGACTAATTTCTTCGTAACTCAATTCCTGCAGATACCGAAGCATGACCGGCAAGCGATAACGTTCGGGCAGCGTATCTATCGCCCGCTGGACCCGCGCGTACAGGTCTTCGCGCTCCATGAAGGCATCGGGCCCCCTCCGCGCCTCCTCCATGGAAATCGTGCGACGGTGCGGCAGCGGTGTCTCGTGATTAAGCCTGGAGCGGTTTTTTCGCAGCCAGTTCGCCGAGGTGCGCGTCGTGATCTCCCGCAGCCAGGGGCCAATCTTATTGGGATCCTTCAAGCGCCTGAGACCACGATAAGCCGCCCAGAAGGCTTCCTGCGAGACATCTTCCGCTGCACCGTAGCGCCCGACATAGTAGTAGGCAGTCGCGTATACGGAGGATTCGTAGCGTTCCACCAAATCGCCAAAGGCGTCGGTGTCGCCCTCCAGGCACCGAAGCACCAGGGCGGCATCGCTCAACGTCGACATGACGAACCTTTCGCGATCCCCAATGACGATGCGGTCGCGTCGGGAGCAGCGAGTCTGATTAAACTTTCCACAGTATAAGTGGTTCGCATGATCAACTCTCGCATATAAGGCTCCACAATGGAACTATCCGTCAATTATTCAACACGATGATGTGCAAATTTTCGGCGACTATCGGGAGAAAACGACACCAAGCGCGCCGATCAACCCATCGTCATGGCCTGCGGTGCGCAGAGGCCGAATGACGTCCTCCTCAAGATCCGGGACATAGTAGTTTAACACTTTTCCCGATCCTGTGAGGGAATATCTTCCTACCCCCGCAGGAATCAGTGCGGCGCGGCAAGGTTTGAGCACGCAAGCCTCTCCCCCGGCGTGAACCGCGATTTCGCCATCGCGGGGCATCACGATATGGAAAGAGCGCCCGTGGGTATCGCGCATACAGGAGCCATCGACCGCGATCAGCTCGTTCACAAAATACTGGCACGCGCCAAGGACGGTTACTTCCGCGCCCTCGACAGGATAGCTGAGCGGTTTCGACGCCCCAATGTGAGATTCGCCGAATCGGGTAACCTGCGCCGCCTTCTCCAAGTGCAACTCTCGTGATTTTCCCTGGGCGTCGGTGCGCTCCCAGTCGTAAATCCGGTAGGTTATATCGCTGTTTTGCTGGATCTCCGCCAGCAGGATCCCCGCGCCTATGGCGTGTACCGTGCCCGCCGCCACAAAGGCGGTTGCCCCCGGGGGAGCCGGGAAGGATTTCATGGACGCCTGGATGTTGCCGCTCCGCACGGCGGCAAGAAATTGCTCCGGTGTCATCGCGGGGTCAAGGCCGCAGATGAGCGTGCTGTCCGGTTCTGAATCCAGCACATGCCACATCTCGGTCTTGCCGACGTCGGGCTCACCGAGGCGTATCGCGGCCTCGTCGTCCGGATGGACCTGAACGGAAAGCACCTCGGCCGCGTCCAGAAGCTTAAGAAGTAGAGGGAAGCGGCCATGGATGGTCGGCACGGCGCAGGAGCCCAACAAGTAGTCGGCGGATGAACACACGAGATCGTGCAGGGTTTTGCCGCGCCAGGGCCCGTTCGATACACAACTTTCATGGGCGGGGTGGTCCGAGATCAGCCAGGCTTCACCAAGGGTGGTATCCTTTGGCGCATCAAAACCCAGTGACGAAACGAAACGCCGCCCACCCCAGATGCGCTCAAAAAAAGCTTCCTCGAATTGGACTATCGACTGGGGCATGGTGGAATACTACTCCCTGGCACCATGGCTGGCCTGATCCACGCTACACGGGTTGGCCCGTGGGGCACATTCAACACGCGCACGCCCAATCCAATCAGGCAATCGGGGCAAGCTGCTGAAGGTACCATGCAATCAACTCGGGTCCGACGAAGAGATAAACGAGGCCCGCAATGGCAATGTAGGGACCGAAAGGAAGGTAGTGCGCGCCGAGCGAAATACCGTCGTCACTTTCCTCGTCCTTTTCGGACATCCCTTCACCCGCATCAACGTTCGGGGTCGCCGCTGCTGCGTCGGGCGCACCCTTCATCTTGAAATAGAGAATCATGGAAAGGCCAATGGCGCTGCCCAGAATGGACGCCAGCATCAAGGTGCCGAGCACGCCCTGCCAGCCGATGAAGGCGCCCAGCATGGCCATAAGCTTCACGTCTCCGAAACCCATGCCCGGCTTCTTGAGGACGAGAATGGCGATTCGATCAAGGGCGTAAAGGATACCAAAGCCCAGCGCGATACCGGCGAGGGCATCGAAAGGGTGGACGACCCGCAGGCCGACGGTCGGAACAAGCATGGCAACCACGGAAAGCCCGAGGCCTACGGGAACGCCGGGGAGCGTAATCTCATTCGGGATCGTCCAGTCCGCGAGGTCCTGAAAGGTCACGACGACCATGGCCGCCGCGAGGGCCATATAAATCGGTGTGGCGAGGGTCATGCCGAAGCGGAGATATACAAGGACAAACAGGACGCCGGTGATGGCTTCCACCACGGGGTATTGCCATGAGATGGGCGCCTTACAATGTCGGCACTTCGCCGCGAGGATCAACCAGCTCAGCAGCGGAATATTGTCGTACCACGCAATCGCGTTCATGCACTTTGGGCATCGCGAGCGGGGCGACACCACCGACTCACCATGGGGCCAGCGCCCGACGCACACGTTGCAGAAACTCCCGACCAGCAACCCCATGATCAAAGACACCGCTAGAAAAAGACTATTGAACTGGGCCATAACTGCATCTTCGGGCATAATTTCCGCAATCCTCTCCGTGGTTGAGGGCTAGAGTATATGCGCTACCCCCCAACGGGCGCAATACTTAGTTTGACGCGAGTTGATAGTTGATAGTTGACGGCGGGGCATTTAGAGCCGATACGACAAATAGGACTGATAGGACCGATTTTAGTTATTCGTCCTATCGGTCCTATCGGTCGTATCCGTCGCTATCAACTATCAACTGCAAAGCGCCTTGGCCATCAACAGTGCGCCCGCTGTGACCACATCCTCTTCCAGGGCACAGGGCACGACCTTGAATCTGCCCTGATAGGCCCCGAAGGCGAGGGTGTCCACGCGCTCCGCGAGTGCGTCGAGAAGGACATCGCCCATGAGCGAGACCCCGCCGCCCATGGCTATTTTCTCGGGATGCAACAACGTCACCACATTCGCCAGCGCCTGGCCGACGCCCGCCGCGACGGCGTGAATTTCCGCAAGGGCCCGCGGATCGCCCGCCCGCGCGGCATCCGCCAGCATGGGACACGTCAGTTGGCCCGCATCGCCATTACACAGCTTGCCCAGTGGTGACGACGGGTCCAGATCAGACCAGTCTCGGATCCGGCGTGTGATCGACCATCCGGAGCAAAGGTGCTCCAGCTTGTCGATCGCGCCGGGCGTGCCCGATGTCCAATCCGCTACCCAGGTGTGGCCAATTTCGCAGGCGCCGAGGCCCTGTCCATTGTAGAGCTTGCCGTCCACCACGAGCGCCCCACCGATTCCGCTGCCAATATTGCAGTAGACGAAGGTATTGGTGCCTTCCCCCGCCCCCAGGCAATACTCCGCCCAGCCCGCCGCATTGGCATCGTTTTCCACACAGGTCGGCAGAGAGAAACGCTCTTCAAACCACTGCTTCAAAAGGACACCATCCCAGCCGCCAACCTGGTGCGAAACCAATACCCGACCCGTGGCCGAATCCACCGGGCCGCCGAATCCAACGCCGATGGCGCGGCAGGCCCCGTCCTCCGGGCAGCGCTGCAGCACCGATGCCGCAGCCGTCTCCAGCCAGGCCAGAATGCCCTCGGCACCGCGCGCCGGATCGACGTTGCCCCGCTCCACGTCGACAATCTTTCCTTCCGGCGTACCCAGAGCCACCTGAAGCTTCGTACCACCGATCTCTACGGCCAATAAATAGTTCTTCATACCTGATCCTCAATTGAACTGCATATCCATGCAAATGGACGCAAATAGACGCGAACTCAATACTGGATTACGGTTAGTCAATTTACCCTGTATTCCGGCCCGAAGGGCCACTGACCTATTAGCCCTGGGCAACGCCCAGGGTTAAACGCGTTCAAAAAAATTCGGAAAGCCCTGAAAGGGCGGGACAATCTGTCTGAAGGTCGGCTTTTGCGCCCCACAATTTCTACGAAAAAAATGCATCAAGATTGAAATAGTAGTACGAATAAGAAGCCGGAATTTGATTCATGAAAGTGGCGTCTTTGCAAGCATACAGGCAGCCTGGCATCTCCAAAATGGATATTTTTCAATTAAGTTAGAACTTGTCGATGCTCCAGACGGCTAAAGGCTTGCCCAAAGCGCGAAATCCATTTGCGAAAATTTGCGTTAATTTGCGGTTTTTACTCTTCCGCTGTCTCGCAAAAAAGCAAGCGCTTCGATATCTCTCACCCCCCCGCCGCAATCACCGCATTCAGCTTATCCAGAAACGCCGCTCCAAAAGTCGCCTTCACATTGTCCGCAATATCTGGATACAACTTCTTCGGCCTTCCCCCCCGCTTCCAGGCGCAGGGAAACTCGTAGATGTCATCCTGGAGCGTAAGGATCGGCGGATCGCCCTCGGCCAGGGCCAAAGGCCACATGGTGCACACCGACGGCTTCTGCTGGTAGGGGTCGAGGTCATGCTTCAGCGCCGCCGCATGGAGCGAACACCAGCCCCGACCTTCCTTGTCTTTGAAGGAGAAAGCGCACGCACCGGACTCCTCGTGACAGTCGATAGCCCAGCGTCCCGGCTCTACCCGTTCGAAGGGATTTTCAAACTCGCCCCCCTCGCCCACTTCCGGCGCGAACTTCGCCGCATCGGGCATCAGGCCGACGGCCCGCTTGATGTCCGCTTTGTCCACGGTGATCTCATACTGTGCACAGCAATAGCGGCCATTGCGGCACAGCATGGGATCGCAATAGTGCTTCAGGCGCAGCAGGGCTTTCACATCCACCAGGATTCCCTCGACCAATACCATTCCCTCAGGTTCAGTCTTCACGAGGCTCTCCGGGCATGGGCATCGCGCGAGGCTTCGGCCCGTTGTTCAAACCAGGCATCCACGAAAACCTTCGAAAGACTGGGTTGATAGTTGTCTTGATACAGGGTGAAACGCGACGGAAGCGCGGCATTCTTGTACTGGGCATCAAGGATAGGTTTCACCCGCCGACCGCGCCATTGCGCATAGGCGTTGGGGTTGTAAGACTCGTCCATTTCCGGTGTGATGTAGTCCCGGAGGTCAAGACCGCCGCGATAGCGCCAGACGCCGTCTTCCCGGTAAAACAAGGGGCACTCCCCCCCACTGAAGGCCAGTGCCAGGCGAAAGCCCTGATAATTTGCCTCCATATCACCGTGGGAAAAAATGCCATCCACCAGCTTTCCCACCAGGCTGTACTCATGTTGAATCCCCCAGGTGAGCACCCGCTCCACCGCCTCGTCGTGGCTATTTCCTTCCGCCAGCGCCCGCTGATAACGCTGAAAATAGCGGCGGCCGAAACCAAACATGTGCCCAATCTTGTCAATGCCCAGGTACACTTCGCCCACGCGAATAGTCTGGGCCATGGGCAGCACAAAAGGAAAGGCCGGCTTCTGGAAGATACTGATCTGCTGATATTCCCAGTCGGATAGATCGTCCGACGGAAAGCGCGCCACCTGCGGCGATGTTTTCAACCAATTTCGGATTCGAGACGAATGCAGCCCCTCAAAGAGGTGGAGATAGAGGGCGATACTGAGATCCTCGGCGCTCTCCGGCGGTCGCGTGCGGCGATTCGATTTGTCCACGAAACGCTGAATTTCCTCGTCGAGATAGGCATTAAGTGCGCCCGAAGAATCGGAAAGGGTCGTGCCCCACGTCAGGAACTGATCCGTCTCCCCGGCCCGGGCCTTCGACGCGCCCGCCAGCACGGAGATGCCGATGGCGCCCGCCACAAGCGGCAATCGATTGAGGATTTTAAGAAAGAACTTCATAGACAGACCGGAAAAGCTGTGGGGAGGTAAAGGTTACGAGAATATTAGCACAAAGTTAACTTGGGTTCAGAGGATCGACGCTACCCCAAGTGACATGCTCCGCGCATCCGACTTCAAGAATACGCCACAATCCGCAACGGCATCTCCCCCAACAAAAAGGCGCCACCCAATCGGATGACGCCACTGTCAACTGTCAACTGTCAACTGTCAACTGTTCACATGTCCATATAGGGCAGCGCAGGCACCAGGCCATTCAACCGTGCATAGACCGTCAGCGCGCCGCGATGGTGGGCCGTGTGCTCCTCGATTGCCCCGATGATGCACAACTTTGGCGCGCCGCCCATCACGGGACCGTCCGGCAGGGGCGCTTGCAGTTCCTCAATGCTCTTTGATTGAATCTCGGCAATAGCACCCGACACCGCCTTGTCCAGCCAGGCCCGGGCCTCGGTCAGGGTGCCTATCGCCATCACCGGCTTCATGTGGTTCTCAAAGTCCATGTCGAAGCCATCCGCCCGATGAAAGGCGCCGTCGATGAACCAGTCAAAGGTCTGGGCCACATGGGCCACCTGCTGGGCTACGGTCATCATTTCCGGTGTCGGACGGAAGCCCGCGTGTTCTTCCTTCAGGCAGCGGGTTGAGCGGTCAAAGAACTCTTTGGATGTGCGCAGGCTCTCGGTAAATTTTTCAGGGGTCATGGGGTCGTTGCTCCTCTTCTTAAGTTGGTGAGTGTAGTGGACTGAACTGATGAAAATTTTAACACGACCCTCCTGACAAGCAATGTCAGCAGACTGTAAATTCGTTCAGATAAAAGCGTGCCGGAGGATAGAGCCGCAGTTGAAGCCCTTCTTCGGCTCGCTGAAGATCTCGCGGACCTTGTATTCGATGGCGCTGCAACCGCTGGCGCGCTGTCCATTGCCCGACGGATTCGGCTACTATTTCGCCTGCAGCAATCCAACGCCTTCTAAAAGGAACCACCCCTGATGAGAACCGCCTCCCTTTTGCTCAGCCTCCTGTTGCTCGTACACCTGCGCGCCCTGGCGCAGGATCCGCCACCGCTGGACCTGACTGGCTACACCTTCGACAAGGACGTGGCCTATGGGACGCAGTCGCCGAAGCAGGTGCTGGATATCCTGTACCCTACCGATACCTCGACCGGGCCAAGGCCCGCAATCATTCATATTCATGGCGGGGGCTGGTACACCGGCGGGAAGGACGGGGACAGCACGCTGCGCCTGATGCATGCTTTTGCGGAAAAGGGTTACGTGGCGCTGTCCATCGCGTATCGTCTTTCGGACGAGGCCCTGTTTCCCGCAGCGGTTGAGGATTGTCGGCTCGCGGTGCGTTGGCTCCGGGCGAATGCGGCGAAGTATCGCGTGGACCCGGCTCACATCGGCGCCCTGGGTGGCTCGGCGGGCGGGCACCTGTCGGCGATGCTGGCCGTCTGTGGCGAGGAGAAGCGCTTCGATGGCGAGGGCGGGCTGATGGAGTATTCCAGCGCGATTCAGGCGGCCGCGCCAATCTGTCCGCCGATGGACCTGACGAAACCGCTTTCGTTCACGCTGGGCGTAGCCAATGACGAGGCGGTGACACGCTTCCTGGGCGGCACACCGGAGCAAAAGGCCGAGGAGGCGAAGTGGGCCTCGCCGATCACTTACGCGCGGGCGGGTGTACCCCCTGTACTCTTAATCCACGGCGATGCGGATCGCCGGGTGGAGCTGGTTCAGTCCACGGATTTCGCGGCGAAGATGAAGGAGGTCGGGGGGGCCTGCGAGTTGATCGTCGTGCCGGGCGGAAAGCACGGCATGGGCATGGCGCGGACTCCGGAGATGCTTGCGCGGATGATCGGCTTTTTCGACGGACATCTGAAGCCCAAGGGGTGATTGGGATTCATAGGGAGAGCGTCGCCCCACGATTCAAAGCGAAGATGTGTGCTACGAGTCCGCCCGCGTGATCGGTCCGAGTAAGAGTCACATACACCGGCGGGGCGACGCTGTCCCTGCGATCTCGCAGACCGGTGATATCGTATGGCACAATTGACCGAGCGCCATACCCCTGCTCGGACTTGTCCTTTTCCCGACCCCATTTTCGGATTCACAATGCCCACTGAGACGCTCAGGAATCGCCTCGACACGTCACGCTGGATGGAGCCTTCTCTTGTGGCGATACTGCTCGTCGCCGGCCTCTTCGCCCGCGTCTGGCAAATTCAAAACGAGTCGGTGTGGTACGATGAGCATCTTCTCTACCACAACCTCCTCGGCGAGCGCGCGCTGGGCGATTTTTTTGTGGAGCTGCGGCGCACGGATCCTCCCATCACCCCCGTCTACTTCGTTGGCCAGTATTGTTGGACCAAATTCGTCGGTGTGGGCGTGCTTCAACTGCGCCTGCCCTCCGTCCTGTGCAGTCTGGCCGCCGCCGCGCTGCTCTATGCCCTTGTCCGACGCATGTTTGGTGTTCCCGCCGCCCTGTTCGCCCTCATGCTGGCATGTCTCTCCAATTTACATATTTACTACGGACAGGAGATACGGGTCTATGCCTTTCTCCTGCTACTGGCGACGGCCTCCATGTACAGCTTTCACCGCGCCCAACACGGCGGCGGTCGGCGCTGGCATGCCCTGCACTATGGCGCCTCCGCCCTCATGCTCCTCACCCACCTCTTCGCGCCCTTCCTCCTTGTCGCACAGGGCGTGTATCTGTTGTTCCTGCACGGAAAGCGTCCGTGGCGCGTGGCCCCCTGGGCCATGGGTCATCTCCCAGCCGTCCTCTTGCTTGGCTGGTGGATCACGACCATCGACCCCCAGGCACTGAACGATGCGACGCTCACGGATCGCGTGGGCGAGTTCTTCCGCATCTTCGTTCGTTGCATTACGTGGGATGGGGCCTGGCTCCCCGACGCTGTTTTTCAGGGTGAGATTGGACTTTTCGTTGCTGCAGCCGCCATCGGGTATCTTGCCTGGTGGTCGTGGCAACACCGGAACGACCCATCGAGCAGCCCCATTGAGGCCACCCCCTGGCAGAACTTTCTCCTGCTCGTCTGTTGGCTCGTTATCCCGCCACTATGCCTCCTCGCCATCTCCGCAGCACGGGACACCGTCTTCAACACGCGCTACATGCTCTTCTGTTCCTTCGCCCTCTTCGGAATTTTCGGCGCGGCGCTCTCCGTCATCCGACCGCCTCGGTTTCGCGACGCGATGATCACCGCGAGCGTCGCCCTGCTGCTCTGGCACTGCCTGAGCGAGGTCCGGCCCTTTCGCCCGAACGACTACGAACTGGCCGCGTGGATTGAGGAAAACAAGGCCCCCGGCGACCGAGCGATGTACTCCCCGCCGTGGATGGGGCTTGTTGTGGTGCCGAAGTTCTTCCCCGATCTCCATCTCGAATCGGGCCATGTGGACATCGTGCCGCCATGGGTGGAGGTTAAGACCGGCGAGACCCTCTGGGTGATCTACAGCCGTCCCGGCTGGCTCGATGAACTGCCGAATCACGAGAAGACGCTGCGTGACCGCGACCTGAACTTCGAGCGGGTTCGCGTCACCGACATCTCCCACACCTTCGTTTACACGTCCCTGTGTCTCTATCGCCTCGACCCCTGCTTCACGGTGCTATACCGCGTCTGGCGCGATCCGGTTCAGCCGAGCGACACGCCGTCGTGATCTTTCACCCCGGCATTCTTGATGGTGCCCGCGAGTCGTTTGAGATAGAAGTCCGGCGCTTCCTGGAAGAATTCCTGGCAGCGGGGCGCACGGCACGTGTAGTAGATGCTCCCCTCCACCGCCGTGAGTCGCGCGGAACGCAGGTACCGCTCCCCGAGGCATACGGGACACACAATCAGGTCTTTGAGTTCACGCAGACAGCGCTCGGGGTCCTGCTCAAAAACCTCGACGCAATCGCGGCTGCAAAAGTAATACTCCCGCCCGCGATGGTTGTGGGCCACGCCCGTGGCCTTGTGCATGCCCAATCGCACCAGCGATGACAGGCAGCCGGGGCAGATGGGCGTGTTGATGAGCTTCGGTTCCCGCGTCTCCACGGCCCCTTCGGGCGTGAAATCAGCCGCGGCATCTTCGTCCCCGAAATCACCCTCCGCACCGCCACCCAGCAGTGCGGCCTCCAGCATGGCCCGGGATGGCAGTGCCTCGCCGCCATAGCTACGGTTGGCAACAGAAAAATCCGTACGTGCGCCTGCACTGGGCTCGATGTCGTTGAAATCCACCAGAATCGTCGGCGAGCCCAGGAACCGCATCCGCCGGGCCTCCTCGGGACCGCGGACGAGGACTTCCTGAATCTCGGCATCCACACCGAGCGCGGCGACGGTCTCGTTGACCAACTCAATCGCGGCCTCGGCATTCGGGCAGTCTTCGGTGTAGAGGATGTCTATATTCATTGCGGTACTCCCGGATCTGGAATGGGTCGTATGGGTCGTATGGGATGATCGCAGGCCCTATCGATGACCTGTGAATTCACGGGACCCAAAAGACCATTCGCGAGTATACACCAGCGCCTACAGCCTACAGCCTACAGCCCCATCGCCTTCACCGCGTCAATCAACGTATCCAGCGATTCCCGGCTCTGGCGAGGATTGATCGGGAAGGTCACCAGCCGCTCCGCCATGGTCTCCGCGACAGGGAACTGCCCTCGGTGGTAGCCCCGGTTCTGGAAAGCGGTGGACCAGTGCAGCGGAATGTAGTGGAAGCCTATCTGGATCTGCTTCTCGTGACGCATGCGGTAGATAAAGTCTTCCTTGTTCAAACCATACACCGCCGGGTCGATCATCACGGGATAGAGGTGGAACACGTGCTTGTGTTCCGGCAGCACCGTGGGCAGAGTGAGTCCCGGCACATCCTTCAGTCCTTCCGTGAGGTAGGCCGCGTTGTCGATGCGTCGCTGGTTCAGGCCATCCGCCTTTTTCAACTGCTCGGTGCCCACCGCGGCCTGGATATCGGTCATGCGATAGTTGTAGCCGCAGTCGTCAAAGTCCTGCCACCAGAAATTCTTGTCCATAGGAAACTTCTCGGGGTCCAGCGCGCAATACTTGGTGTTGCCGCCGTGGACCCGCGTGCAGTGGGAACGATAGAGAGAAACGCGCTCAAAAATCTCCGGATCGTTGGTGACGATCATGCCGCCTTCGCCGAGGGTGGAGATGTTCTTCTGCTCGTGAAAGCTGAAGCAACCCGCCGCGCCCATGGAGCCCGCCATGCGACCTTTGTACTCCCCACCGATGGTGTGGCATGAATCCTCCACCACAGGGATACCATGCTTGTTGGCGATAGCGAGAATCGCATCCATGTCCGCGCACTGGCCATAAAGGTGTACGGGGATGATCGCCTTCGTGTCGGGCGTGATGGCCGCCTCCAATTGGGCGGGATCGAGATTGTAGGTAACGGGATCCACATCGACAAAGTCGATTTCAGCGCCGAGGGTCACCGGGGCCGCCGCCGTGGCGATCCAGGTCATCGGCGTAGTGATCACACGATCACCGGGCTTTATGCCCAAGCCAACCATGGATAGGAAGAGTGCGGCGGTGCCGTTGCTCACGGCGCGGGCATATTTCGTGCCGCAGTACGCCGCGAATTCCTTTTCAAAATCCACACAGGCATTCCCGCAGGTCGGCGCGTTGTCGCGAAGCACGCGCAACAGCGCCGCCTCTTCTTCGGGACCGTACTGGCTGCCAAATTTGATGGTAAGTTCGTCGTTCATGGGAAATTCTCTGCTTTGGAAACACTCTAACCGCGAAAAGCGGCGTCGCCGTTGCATTTGGACGGATACGACGGATAGGACTGATGTCGCGACAAATCCGTCCTATCGGTCCAATCCGTCCTATTTGCGCCCCTTTCTCTTCACCTTCCAAAAATCATATCCAGGGACTCGTCCAAATCGCGCATGGGAGTTTTCAGCGTCTCCCTGGCGAGGGCGTTATCGAGGGAAACGTCGTTGGGCCGGGGTGCGCGACCGGCCATGGCATTGGAGTCGGTGGGGACAATAAGATCTTCGCTGTGGCCGAGCTTCCGGGCGATCAGCTTCGCCATTTCATAGCGATTGAGGCAGGTGGAGCCCGCCAGGTTGATCGTACCGGTGAAGTCGTTCCCCGCGAGCTCCAGGAGGCTCTTCCCGAGGGTAATCACATCCACGGGCGAACGCACTTCATTCTCCGGGATCTGGATCTCTTTGCCTTCCCGCAGATTTTCTTCCATCTTCACAAGGAAGGAATTGCCCGAACCCATGATGGGCATGCCAATGACAAGCGCGACCCGGACGACAACCGAGTTTTCCAGGGCCTCGTGGGCGAGCACTTCCGCCGCCACTTTCGTGCGCCCGTAAAAATTGACCGGCGACACCAGCGCATCTTCGTTGTAAAAGCCTTCAATACCGTCAAAGACATTGTCCGTGGAACAGAAGAGAAAGCGCGCGCCATGCTCGGCCGCGAGCACCGCCAAGCGACCGGTCGTTTCCGTGTTGACCAGCGCCGTCTCTTCCTGATTCGCCTCGGCATAGTCGATATTGGCGATGGCCGCGATGTGGATGATCGCATCGGGCTTCACGGCGGCGATAACTTCAGCCGTCTTCGCCTTGTCGGCGAGGTCAAAGGCGTGGTGGATAACGTTGGAAGACGCCCCGGCCAGAGCACTCCGGCTACAGGCATGCATTGCCCACTCGGCGGGTGCATGATGCAAGACGCTGCCGCCTACGAAACCGCTCGCGCCCGTGACGAGAATACTCTTACTCATCCGAAGATTTCTCCAACTGCTGGCGCAGTTCGTTTCGTTTGTGAATTCGCTGGACCTGCCAGGAGAGTACTAGCATGATCACGACGAAGAGCACCGCGGCGCCAAGTCCGAGCATATTGACCGCATGAACTTTTGCCGCTGGCTCCAACCCATCCATAAGATAGGGTATCCAAAGCTCTTGAACGACCGGGCCAATGCTCCCGATTCCGTTGACCAGACCAGCGACCGCGACGGCATTACGTTCACTCGCAACAACGACAGCGGCGACGCCGCATAATAGCGTATCAGGACCGTAGAGCATGAATCCCACGAACCCGAAGCACACCGCGAGCATGATTGGGTCCAAGGCCCCAAACCGCAAGACCATCAAATATCCGACCACAATTCCCACGCCCATGAGTAGTGTGAGTCGCTCCCACCTGCCCCTGAAATAGCGGTCGAGCGCAATGCCAGCCACTACCGCACCCGCAAATCCCGCGACATCAAATATCGCGGAGTAATACGACGCGGAGCCCACACTCATACGACGGGTGGGGTCGATTTCGGCCTGTTTAGAGAGGATTACCAGTAGCGTCGGGAGCCAGGAGTCCAGCGCATATCGGAGGAACTTTACACAGAAATACGCGACACCCATCATTGGAACAATAGGATTCACGACGATCCGGAGATAGTCACGGAACGTGACAGATTCCTCCGTTGATGCCTGCACAGCGTTATCGACCGAGTCTTCATCATGATCGATAATGGGTTCAAGCCCCACATCCTCCGGCTTATCTCGTTGCCAGAAATAGATGATCCACCAGACCGCAAAGGCGACCAGCGTGCAACCCCAGAACGCATAGGGCACGCCATAAGCGTCCAACAAAGCGCCGGCCAGAGCCTTTACGACAATATTGCCTACGAGATAACTGGTGGACCACACCCCCATGATGAACCCGCGGTCAGATTTTCGAAGCCATTCGGCAACTCCACCAACTGCACCGGGCCATCCCGCCGCCTGTACAAGGCCGTTGAAAAACATGAATACAATAAAGGTGCTCAGGGAATTGGCAAACCCAAAAACGACGTTTATCGCGATGGAAAGTCCAAGTCCACCAAGTAACAGCGTCCGGGGTCCGTACTTGCGGCCGATGAAGCTGTTTACAAACTGGCCCAGCATGTAAGCGATTAGATAAGCCGACCAGATATAGGAGACACCGTATTCAGAAAAATCATAGCCGCCGCCCGCCTCCATCAACATGGGTTTTGCAGAGCCGAACACTTTGCGAACCAGGTAGAAGCCGGCATAGGCCATATAGGTGGAGAACAGGATTTTGAATTGCCACGCGCGTTGGTCGCGGCTCAACGGCTTCAATACTTCAGACACGGACTACTCCTCGGGTGATATTGGGCGTCCTTTGCGGGGCCGCTCTGTGGCCGATATCTCCGCAACGGTGCACCTTGGGTTACTTCCTGGGTTGGAATCTTACACCCCGACAGTGAAGGTAGTGTTACGACCGGACGCTCCCCATCCGGCGGACGCGGTATAGTACCGCGTGGGCGTCCTCGCTGCAAGAACGTTGACAGGCCTTCAAAGTTCGCGGAGGAGTGGAGTGGATCGGGGGCTTTCAGCCCCCGATTTGAGTAACGTGACGCCCCGGACAAGACGAAGGTGTATTCATCGCCGTTCAAATCCCGAAAAAGGAGGCAGGAATGCCCCCTCTCCATGCTTTCGCTAACTTTTAAGTATTTGCAACGCATACTAAATACGGTCGCCAATCCCTACCAGCGCATCTGCTCGGCGCGGGCCGGGTCGAGAGTGACCCGCAGAATGCTGGGGCGCATGGTGGCCTCGGCTATCACATGCCCCCCCGGATGCACCGCCAGCGAATGCCCCACGCGCACCTGTGGCCCTTCCACGCCGCAGTGGTCCGCCCGCAGGAGGTAGGCGCCGCAGAATTTCGCCAACATCCGCATACGGATGCGCCATTCGTCCAGGCACTCGTCCACCATGCAGTCGATGACCTCGGTTTTGCCGTAGTTGGTTTTGGCCAGGCCATAGGAGGGCACAAGGATCAAATCGGGACGCAGTTCCGCCATGGCGTTCTGATTGGCCCGCTCAATGGTGTCCAGGCAAATCAAAATCCCCACACGCCCAAAGGGCGTCTCCACAACGTCAATCGACGAACCCGGCGTGAAGCCGCCGGTCAAGTCACAGGAGGCCAGCGTGACTTTCCGGTGCTTGTGGAGCAACTCGCCGCCGGGCGAAAAGAACAGCGCCGTGTTGTAGACAGCGTCGCCATCACGCTCGATGGCGCCGCTGCACAGGTAAATTCCGTGGCCCTGCGCCAGACGGCCAAGTCGGTCACTGAAGGGGCCGGGAACCGCTTCGGCCAGCGGTCGAAAGTCGGACACCGTTGTGTAGGGGGTAAAGGGCGTCTCGGCGATGAGCACGAGGTCCGCACCAGTGGCGGCCTCGCCGATCAAGACTTCGAGCCGCGCCATGGCTTCGTCTTTGTCGGGTGGACAGTCAAACTGGATGACGGCGGCTTCGAGTTTCTTTCTCAGCATGACTTCCGCACTCCTAAGCTATCGTGAGTCCGTTCAGGGCCTCGGCGAATCGAGCCATCAGGTCGTCCAGTGGCTCCAGGCCGATGGACACGCGCACAAGCCAGCGGGATACCCCGTGGGTCTCGGCCCAATCGAGCTCTTCAAAGTGCGCCAGCAACGTGTAGGGGCAGGCGAGCGAGAAATTATTGCCCAGGCTTGGCCCTTTGGAGATCCGAAGCCGGTCGTAGAACAGCGGAGCATTCACCGGGCCGTTGTGCAGCACAACCGAAAACAAGCTACCATAACCGCCCCCGGGCCGCTTCAGCTCATCGTAGGCCTCGCGCATCGTATATTTCGGGTAGTAGACGGAGCGGACGGCGGGCTGTTCCACGAGCCAGTCGCACAGCGCTTCGGCGGTGGCGTTGGACTGAAACACGCGCGACTCGAAATCGCGGGAGTTCCGCTCCAACACGACAGCGTCGTCGTCCCAGAACAGATCGTCAAAATTGCGGGCGGCCTCCGCAACAAGGGCCGCGCCAAAGGGGCCTCCGCCATGGACTGCCAAGCCCCCCGCCATCACGTCGCCCTCGCCGGAGAAGGCCTTCGTAAGACTGGTTACGACCATGTCGGCATGGGGAAAAACATTCACATTGGCATAGGTGGCCGCCGTGTCGTCCACAATCAGCGGGACGTCAAAGGCGTGGGCCAGCTTCGCCAGTTCGGAAAGGCTACAGCCCGCCAGCAGGGGATTCCCTGGAAATTCGCATACGATGGCCGAAATCGGCTGAGAGCCGAGGAGTGCGCCAACCAGATCGAGGTCGTAATCCCCCACAAAATGGCTTCCCGGACCCGAGACGGTTTGCACTTTAAAGACATCCACATAGGGGAAACCCAGTTGGATGCTCTTCGCTCCGGGGCGCCGGTCCTGTACGAGGCGCATCGCCCGGCTCATGGCCGCCATACCGGACGGATATAGCCACACGTGGTCCGCAGGCTCCCCCAGAAAGACGCCTATGCGCTCGCGGATGATTTTCTTGGCTTCCGCTCCGCCCGGGGCCGCCTCACGACCATCCAGGGCCGCCTCGGCCCGTCGTGAGCTGATAATCTTCCCGAAATGCTGCCAGAAAGCCTTTGCATCCCGAAATGCGTCCTCGGGAAAGAAGACCCCATGGATCCGGGTCTCCGGGCAGAGTTCCCGACGCGCATCCGCCCAGCCCCGCTCCATCAGAAAGAGAACGCAGCGATCGGCGGCCTCTTCCGAAGGAAAGGCGAAACAACGCTCTTTTGGGCGCCCGTATCGCTTTTCGAGGAGGGCAAACAGTTCGGCCACCTGCGGGTGAAGCACAAAGCGGGGATAGCCCAACTGCATCGCGGAGACGATCTCCGGGCGGCCTTCTTCATAGCCCACGGCGTGGTCCCAGCAGGGCAGGGCCACGGACGTCGCATGGGGGGAATCCGGCAGCGGTTTGCCGAGGTCGTCGGTTTTCCAGCAGGGGGTTGTCAGCAGATTGCGTGTCATTTTATAGGGATACTCGTGAAGTAAGGGGTGCAAAGACGCTCCGCAGCCCCGTTATTCATGCATACACTGAACCGGGCCACGGGCCGCACACCATAGCACAAGTCGTGCATGCACATGAAGTCCTCCGCCATATCCGCCCGCCCACGAACCCTCAGTGACATTTTTTGTCACTGAGAACCGCCCAACGGCGAAAAATCGCGCACCAATCGGGTACGTCGCAAGCCACTCTCAACACAAACTACTGCAATAAAACAACTTAACATTATGGCACGGAGCGTGCTCTAGCCAATCAGGTCAAGGGACCGACGGAACTAGAACGACACCCGCACTTATCCAAGCGAACCTAGAGGAGATGGGCATATGAACAGGAAAAACGGCTTTACGCTGATTGAAGTCATGATTGTCGTGGGCATCATCGCCATTATTGCCGCGATTGCGATTCCCAATCTACTCCGTTCGCGCATTCAGACCAACGAGTCGGCCGCCATCCAGAATCTCCGCACGGTCATGGGGGCCCAGACCGCCTACAGCGCCACCAACTATGTCTTCGCCACCGATTTCAACGATCTGACCGGCGCCTCGCCCTCCTTCCTCGCCGGCGACTGGGACCCCGCACGCGGTGGATACAACTTCGTTCTGGGTGGCGACATCGACAATTTCACCATCAACGCCAACGCGAAAGAGTATGGCGTGACCGGTAATCATGGATTCTACACCGACTCCTCCGGGGTAATTCGATTCGCCGTGATGGGCGATGCCGACAGCGCGGGAACACCCATCGGCTAAAATCGCGAAGTCCGGCGTGCGATAGGGACCACGTTGCCCTTCGCCCTGAAAGTACAGGCCGCAAGATTCATACACTCGGCTGCGCGCGGAAAAAGCGGGAGCAGACGCATCGGGCAAGCCCCCCTACGCAGGGGGGCTTCGTATTTTCGGAGGAGAAGCGCGCTTTTTTGATCTTCGCCTTTCATCAGGTAAACTCTGCTCCAGGCAACCCTTAAGCAGCGAGGCGACGAGACGTGGGCGAATCCGATCTGAAAGTTTCTTCCACCCAGGCACTGGACGAGATTCCCGCGCCAGAGCTCCCTTGGCTTCCGCCTCGCCCGCCCCAGCCCGTTCCGGGAATTGGTCTTATCGGTTGCGGCGGCATCACCGCCTACCACCTCGACGCCTACCGCGCTGCCGGATTTCCCGTACTGTCCTTTTGCGACGTGAATGACGAACAAGCCCGGAAGCGCCGGGATGCATACAACCCCGAGGGCAGTATCTACACCGATTTCAATGAACTGCTCGCCGATCCCGGTATCGACGTGGTGGATATTGCGACCCACGTGGAGATTCGCGGGGCGATGATAGAAGCCGCGCTCCACGCGGGAAAGCACGTGTTGAGCCAGAAGCCCTTCACACTGGATATGGCAGAGGGAACGCGCCTCGCCGATCTGGCCGCTGGCTTTGGCCTCAAGCTCGCCGTGAATCAAAATGGCCGGTGGGCCCCCCACTTCAGCTACACGCGCCAGGCCATTGATGCGGGCATCATTGGCGAGGTCAATGCGGTCCATCTGGCGGTACACTGGGACCATACCTGGACGGAGTCCACCGTCTTCAATGATATCCCCCACCTTATTCTCTACGATTTCGCGATTCACTGGTTCGACATGTTGACCTGCTTCATGGGCGATGCCACCCCCACGAGCGTCTTTGCCTCGGAAGCGCGGACTTCGACCCAGACCAACAAGCCGCCCATGCTCGGTCAGGTCATCGTGGAATACCCGAATGCCCAGGCCACGCTGGTCTTCGACGCCGCCACAAAATTCGGCGCGGCGGACCACAGCTATATCACGGGGACAAGGGGTGCAATTGAGAGCGCCGGGCCGGATCTGAGTCACCAGACCGTAACCTTGTACCTTCCTGACGGTGTCGCGCGCCCCGCACTGACCGGCGAGTGGTTCAAGAATGGCTTCGAAGGCGCCATGGCGGAGTTGCTGTGCGCCATCGCGGAGCAGCGTGAGCCGACGCACAGCGCGCGAAACAACCTGAAGAGCCTGGCGCTCTGTTTCGCGGCCATCGAGAGCGCCCGCACTCACAAGCCCCAGATCCCAGGAACGATCCGGCGCATGCCGCACTGATATCGACGTAATGGAGCAGCACCATGATTCAAGTTGGCATTCTTAACGCCTATTTCCCCTACACCCTGGAAGAGAGCGCGCGACGCATCCGCGAACTGGGCTTCAATACTGTCCAGCTCGACCTGGTCTTTAAGGATATGGCGCTAGGCGTGGACGACCTCAACGTGGCCAAGTGTAAGACGATTCGCGATACCTTCCGCCGCCACAACCTGCCCATCTGCTGCATCTCGGGCTACACCAATCTGGTCCATCCCGATCCGGACAAGCGCAAAGCGAATCAGGCCATGCTCAAGCAAATCATCCGCCATGCGGGCGAACTGGGCACGCCGTATATCATCAGCGAGACGGGCACCTTTGACCCCGACAGTGACTGGGTACACCATCCAAAAAACAAGACGCGCGAGGGCTATGAAGAGTGCCGCGACGTGATCGCGGACATCGTCCAGTGCGCCCGTGAGCACGGCGCACGCTTCCTCATCGAGACCTACGTGAACAACGTCATCGGCTCAATCGAAGAGACCCTCCGCCTCTTCGCCGACATCAACGACCCGACCCTCGGACTGCTGATGGACCCGACGAACTATTTTGAGACGCACAACATCGACCACATGAACCAGCAGTTGAACGCCATCTTCGACGCCCTTTCCGACAAAATCGTTATCGCCCACGCGAAGGATGTGCGCAAGGCGGATAAGGACCAGGGCGTTAAGCTCTCCAACATCGACGCGGGCGAAGGGCACGCGCTCCAGGGCGTGGGCATGATCGAACTGCCTCCGCCCGGCCTGGGCGTATTGAACTACGACCTTTACCTGAAGCGACTCGCCCAGCGGCACCCGAACATTCCGATCATTATCGAGCACCTCGACGAGTCGGATGTGCCCCGCGCCAAGGAGTTCATCGACGGGCGGCTCCTGGCCAATGGGGTGTGATGACTGCTCTGGAAATGCCGACGGCGCGGATGGAAATGCGGGTTGGTTTTTGCTCCTCATCTTGCTCCCCCCCGCTTGCGGGGGGGTAGGGGGGGTACAGCTCGGATATGACTTCCACCGCCTATGGGTGACGCAAAGCGTCAACGGCTGTCCTGTCATCTGACGTCGTGGTTGGGTACGATCAGAATACGCAACACAATCGCAAAAATCAGCCTGGCAGGCCGCTGTCGAAATGCTGAGGCACCTCGAAGTATCACGCGCGCCTCGCATGCGCCGGAACAGTCTCGCCGGTTGCAGTTCGACGTTCCATCGCAAGTCAACAACCTAACGCCAAGTCCACTTCCCGCACCACAACACGGGGCGACGCTGTCCCCGCTATGTGATTTTTCGCGAGGTCTTGTGTACACTGTAGTCATCGAGTCTTGGCAACACGTTAGGCGGGAAATCGAATGTCTTTCAATCGAACAGCATGCGCCGTATTTCTAGGGGCGCTCTCCTTTGGAACATACACCAACGGCGAGGAAATGAAAGCGCCGGCATCCCCCCAGGACCTCGAGTTTTTCGAGTCCAGGGTTCGCCCGGTGCTGAGCCAGTACTGCTACGAGTGCCACGGTGCCGAAGCCCAGAAGGGCGGCCTTCGGCTGGATCACATCCAGACCATTCTCGCAGGCGGCGACTCGGGACCCGCGCTGGTCGCCGGTGCCCCGGCCGACAGTCGCATCGGGGTCGCCATCTCCTACGAGAATGTGGACCTTCAAATGCCGCCCAAGGGCATTCTCCCGCAGGAAGCGCGGGACACCCTCACCGAGTGGATTACCCGTGGCGCGCCCTGGCCGGACGAGCCAATTCCCGCGACCACGGGAAAAGTAGAAGGCTTCGATCTTGAAAAGCGACGCAACGAGCACTGGGCCTGGCAACCGATAACCGACCCCGCGCCGCCCGTCGTGAAAGACGCGCGATTTGCGCACCATCCCGTGGATCAGTTTCTTCAGGCGAAGCGCGAGGAAAAAGGGCTCGCCGCCGCACCCGAGGCGGATCGCCGCGTGTTGGCCCGCCGGGCCACCTTCGCGTTGACGGGCCTCCCTCCCGCGCCTGAATCGGTCAATGCCTTTGCCAGCGACGCCGCCCCCGAAGCCTTCAGCCGCCTGCTGGATCACTTGCTGGCGAGCCCGGCCTTCGGCGAACGCAGGGCGCGCCACTGGTTCGATCTGGTCCGCTACGCGGAGACCCACGGGCACGAGGGCGACTACCCCATCCGCCATTCATGGCCCTACCGTGACTATGTCATACGCGCGCTGAATGACGACGTGCCCTACAACCAGTTCATGCGCGAGCACATAGCCGGGGATCTCCTTCCCGAGCCCCGCGCGAACACCCAGGAGGGCTACAACGAATCCGTGCTCGCGACGGGATTCTGGTACATGCACCAGGCGACCCACGCGCCGGTCGACGTGAAGCGCGATCAGGCGGACCGTATCGACAACCAGCTCGACGTCATGTCCAAGACGTTCCTGGGGATGACGGTCTCCTGCAGCCGCTGCCACGACCATAAGTTCGACGCGATTCCCGCGCGGGATTACTATGCCATGGCGGGCCACCTCTACAGCGCCCGCCAGTCTATTGCCTTCCTCGATCCCGGCGACCGCATCAAGGAAAGCATTGTCGCCCACCGGGCCCTGGCCACCGAGTCGATTGAAAAGACGGCAAAAGAGATCGCCGCCACCCCCGCCCTGGAGGATGGCGCCGTCGCCCCCTACCTGCACGCTGCGGCAAAGGTGCTGTTGAACCACCCCAAACCTTCCGATGGCGTACCCATGGAAATTCCGGCTGATAAGAAGAACCCGCTGCCCGGCAAGGCGGTGGGGCGGCCCGTGGGTGTGGTCGCCTCTGAGATGGGGCTCGACCCCACGCGCCTCGAAGCCTGGGTCGCCGCCCTCTCGGAACCCGGCGTGGAGACCCCCAGCCATCCGCTCCATGCGTGGATGCGCCTGTCGCGCGATGCACGCACGCTGAATACACGTCAGTTTCTGGAGGCCGCCCATGCCGCGACCCTCGACCTCCCCGCGCCCGCTCCGGATCCGTCCAACGTGACTTTTGCAGATTTCGACGGGGACACCTTCGAGGGCTGGTTTCCCTCGGGTGATGCCTTTGGCCAGGCGCCCTCGGGTGCTCGCGCCTGGACAACGACGGGCGGTGTGCCGACGCTCGTTCCGGCGGGCACCGCCCACAGCGGTTTGATTGCCGACCGACTCCAGGGCATCCTCCGCTCTCCGAACTTCACCATTGATAGCGACTACATCCACTTTCGCGTCGCCGCGCGCCATGCCCGATTGCGACTGGTGGTGGACGGCTACCAGTTGCGACCTGACAATGGACTGATCTTCGAAGACACCATGATCGATCTCGTAGACACGCGCGGGGCCTTTGCGTGGAGCACCATGGGAAAACAGGTAGGCAAATACCGGGGTTGCACGGCCTATATCGAGATCACGGACGAGAGCGATGGCTATATCGCCGTGGACGAGATCGTGTTCAGCAACAACCCCGCCCCCCCCGCCGAGCCGTCGATGAACTTCGCCACGCTGATGCCGGGGTCGGGCGCCAAAACTCAGTGGATGGACGAACTCGCGAGAAACTACGAGGCCGCGTTTAAAAGCGCCTGGGCAACGGGGCATACGTCCCTGGACGCCCTCGGCGCGAATCCACAAACCGCACTCCTGCTCCGCCATGGCCTCTGGTGGAACGCCGCTCAAGCTTCCGAACGTGATGCCATCCGGACGGCCCTGCTCGAATCCGAAGGGCGCATCGCGGAACCCTTCAAAGCCATCGCGATTACGAATGGATCTCCCGACGATGCCGAGTATTTCATCCGGGGCGACCACAAAAACCCGAGCGGCACGGTGCCCCGGGGGTTCCTGGCCGCGCTGGACGGTCGGATTGACCCGGAAGCGCCGAATCGCCTGGCCCTCGCGGATCGCATGGTCGATCCGCACAATCCTCTGACCGCACGGGTCTACGTCAACCGCGTCTGGCACCATCTTTTCGGTCGGGGCATCGTAGCGTCCGTGGACAATTTCGGCAAGCTCGGCCAGCCCCCCACGCACCCCGAACTCCTCGATTTCCTGGCGACGCGCTTTATGGAGAACGGCTGGTCCACCAAGTGGCTGATCAAGTACCTCATGGAGACCGAAACCTACCGCATGAGCAGCGTGCCCTTTGCTCCCGAAACGGAAACACTCGACCCGGCGAATTTCTACCTGCACCGCATGCGCGTCCAACGGCTGGAAGGCGAAGCAATCCGCGACACGCTGCTCGCCCTCGGCGGTAACATGGACGCGACGATGTACGGGCCCTCGGTGCAGGCCTACGTGCCCCCCTTCGAACAGAATCGCCGCAGCCCCGCCTCGGGACCTATGGACGGCAACCGCCGCCGCACGGTGTACCTGGAGGTCCGGCGCAACCACCTCCTGCCCATGGTCACCGCCTTTGATGCGCCCGTGCCGGACACCACCATCGGCGCGCGGACCGTCTCCAACTTGCCCGCGCAGGCGCTCATCATGATGAACGACCCCTTCGTGGTGTCCCAGGCGGAAGTCTGGAGCCAGCGCGCCCTCGCGAGCCTGCCGAACAGCTTCGACGAACTCGCGGAGCAACTGTACCAGGTCGCCCTGGCCCGATCGCCCCGAGACGACGAACGATCCGCGTTGACCGCATTCGTGCAATCCCAGGCCGCGCTCTATGGCATCGCCGAGGGGGATGCCTGGAAAGACCAGCGGGTGCTGACCGATTTGTGCCACACGATTTTCATGCTCAAAGAATTCATTTACATCGGCTGAGGCCCAGGAACATCTCCATGAATGATAATCGCGAAAATGGCTGCGCCTGCCGACAACATGTCAGCCCCGCGCCCCTGACCCGCCGCAACATGCTCCTGCGCTGCGCCAACGGCTTTGGCGCAATCGCACTTTCGGCCCTCCTCGCCGACAAGTCCTATGGCGCGGTCGAGCGCGGTGGCGTCTCACCTGTCGCGCCCCACTACCGGGCCCGGGCCAAAAACGTAATCTTTCTGTATATGGACGGCGGCGTTTCCCAGGTCGACAGCTTTGACCCAAAACCTCGGCTGACGGCGGAGAACGGCAAGCCCTTTTCCATGACCATGGAGCCGACCCAGTTCGACAACAACGGCTCCACGCTGGGCAGTCCCTGGGCCTTCAAGCAATACGGTCAGAGCGGTACGCCGGTCTCGGATCTTTTCCCCTATGTGGGCGAATGCGTCGACGATCTGGCCATCATCCGTTCCATGGTCTCCAACTTCTCCGAGCACAACCAGGCGAACTACTTCCTGCACACAGGCCATGGTCTTGTCGGGCGCCCCTCGATGGGCGCCTGGACCCTCTATGGCCTCGGCACGGAGAACCAGAACCTGCCGGGCTTCGTGGTGCTGAATGGCGGTCTGATTCCTTCGGGCGGCGTGGACAATTTCGGCGCGGGATTCCTCCCAGCCGCCTATCAGGCTTCCTTGTTCAAGGCCCAGGCCTATCCTCTGGCCAACATCGCCCCGGCGGAATCCGTGCCGGGTGCGCAACTGGCACAGCTCGGCTTGCTGAACCAGCTCGACAACGCGTCCCTCGCGGTGCGCGGCCACCATGACGCCCTGGAAGCCGCCATAGCCAACTATGAGCTGGCCTATCGCATGCAGACCGCCGTACCCGACATGGTGGATCTCAAGGGCGAGTCCGATGCGACCAAACGACTCTACGGCATGGAGGCGGAATATGAACACACCCGCTCCTATGGCCTTCAATGTTTAATCGCACGGCGACTCGTCGAGCGGGGCGTGCGTTTTGTGGAACTGACCTGCCCCCCCATCGACGGGCAGGACCGTTGGGACGCCCACGGCGACCTAGTGAGCAATCACAGCCTGAATTCCCTCGCCGTGGACCAGCCCATTGCGGGCCTACTGAAGGATCTGAAGTGCCGCGGGCTACTGGACGAGACGCTGGTGATTTGGGCCGGCGAATTCGGCCGCACCCCCTTTGCGCAAGGGACCGTTGGCCGCGATCACAACCCCTTTGGCTTCACGATCTGGATGGCGGGCGGCGGCGTGAAGCCCGGCGTCATTTATGGAGCCACCGATGAATTTGGTTACAAAGCGATCGAAAACAAAGTGGAGATTCACGATCTCCACGCCACGATTCTGCACCTGCTCGGCTTTGACCACACGAAGCTGACCTACCCCTACAGCGGTCGCGATATGCGCCTGACCGATGTGCACGGACATGTCGTGCGTGATATTCTGGCCTAACGTGGGCGCGGGCATCCAACGATTTCAGGGACAACAGCGACAACAGGGACAGCATTCCGTCCCTGCATTCGATCACCTGCCGTCCCTGTAGTCCCTGCCGTCCCTGAAACTTCGCGGCGTGATTCCGCGCATCAAATTTCATTGAAACCATGGGAGAGAACATCATGACCACCAACACACCCCACCCCTTTTCCCTCGCAGGCAAGGTTGCCTGGATTACCGGCAGCAGCACGGGCCTGGGCAAGGTGATGGCCATGCAACTGGGTGCCGCGGGCGCAAAAGTTGCCTTGAACTACAGCAACAATCAAGCCCGCGCGGAAAAGACCTTTCAAGAGTTCAAGGATGCCGGACACGAGGGCATCATGCTGCGCGGCAGTGTCATCGTGGAAGAAGAAGTCAACCGCATGCATCAGGAGATCGTGGATACGCTGGGTCCGGTGGATATTCTTGTGATCAACGCCACGCCCGATCAGCCCCAGATGCCCATCGAGGAGTACACCTGGGAGTTCTACCAGTCCATGCTCGACTTCTTCGTGAAGAGCCCCTACCTCCTGACCCGCGCCGTGTTACCCAACATGAAGTCGCGTAAGAAAGGCCGCATCATCAATATCGGTTCCGAGGTCTTCACGCGGGGCGTGCCGAACTTCACGGCCTACTGCGCGGCCAAGGGCGGACAGACCGGCTTCAACCGTAGCCTCGCGAATGAACTGGCCCCCTGGGGCATCACCGTCAACATGATCTCGCCGGGATGGATCCTCGTGGAGCGTCACGAGAAGGATCCCCAGGAGCTCAAGGACGGCTACTTGGCTGGATTGCCCATGAAGCGCTGGGGCGTGCCAAAGGAAGTGGCGGACACCGTGCTGTTTCTGTCGAGCGATGAGGCATCGTATATCTCCGGCCAGAATATTGCCGTGAACGGCGCGCACACACTGGGTTGATTTTTCATGGTCGGGCCGCCTCATCTCAAGTGAGGCGGCTTTGCTTTTTTATGGGACGGATAGGACCGATAGGACCCATGCAAAATCCGTCCTATTGGTCCTATCCGTCCTATTGCGATCCATTGCCTTTCCAAGGCCCCCTTGCTATAGTGGCAACGGCCTCCAAAGCCAATCGCGAACCCCAGGCCACGCAGGAAAACACGATGCGATTTCCCTCTTTATTCCAGGCAAGCGCCCTCGCCGCGCTGTTCCTTACCCCCGCGGCCTCCGGCCAGACCGACCGCCTCCCCGACCTCATCGTCGATCCCGAGCGCATGGACAACAATATGCTGGACGCCAACCACCAGCCGGGACGGGTGCTGTTTCGCTTTGACTCTTCCCTTCCGAACATTGGGGCCGGTGATTATTTACTCCAGGCAACGGGCGAAGACCTGGGCGACGGCCGCCAACCGGTGAACCAGTTTATCCAGCAGACGGGCGGTCCAGGTTACGTCCGCGATGCGGGCGGCTTCGTTTACAATCCCGCCATCAGCATGATGGAGGCCGAAGGCTGGGTGGCCTATCGCCTGCGCACCATAGCCGATGGCGGCGGTGTGGGTGATATCGTGGCGACCGGCACCAAACCGGCCGTGCGGATTACCAGTTCCGCACCCTATGATCGCAGCCTGCCCGGCACGCCGGTCTTCGGATTTCAGGCGAAGGATGGGAATCACGGCATCTCGGTCGGCTGGACGGACATCTACCCGCGCTTCCTGGAGAAACAATGGATTGACGTCACCAATGTACCTTCGGGTTCGTATTGGCTGGAGATCGAGGTGGACGCCGCCAATCACATCCTGGAATCGGACGAGACCAATAATTTTGGTCGCCTGCAGGTTACGTTGGATATCCCCGAGCCCCTTTGCGATAACGATAGCGTTCATGTGGGGGAGATTGGCGCCTTTATCACCAATGACCATGCCGTTTCCGGCACAGTCATGGTCGTCAACAACTGCACGCTACTCTTGGAGGACTTTTCCTACGACGGAGAAGGTGGGGATGTGCGGATATTCGGATTCTCCGACCCAGGCCTCACCAGCGGAATCGATCTGTATGGATCAGATATTAGACGGATTGACGGGTACGAAAACGATTCCATCACAGTTCACCTTCCGCGCGATGTGACCTTCGATGACATTCGTATCATAGCTATCTGGGACGTCGAAACCGCCAGCAGCTTCGGCGAGGCTGTACTCGCCCTCCCTGGTGAAGGCGAGGGTGAAGGCGAGGGTGAAGGCGAGGGTGAAGGCGAGGGTGAAGGCGAGGGTGAAGGCGAGGGCGAAGGTGAGGGCGAAGGTGAAGGTGAGCCTGACCCGATTGAGCAGGCGACGCACCTGCTGGAATCTTTCGACGACCTGGATCTCAACAGGGATAGCGAGTTGAGCTTCGCCGAGGCAAGCGCTGCGTTTGATGCATTCAGCATTGGTGACTTCGAGATGCTCGATGGCAATGGAAACGGCGGGCTTAGCGAGTCGGAGCTCCGTACGATCATCGATGGCGACGGGCGCGGCTGTTTTCTCACGGACAAAGCGGGCGTTTCGTCGGCGATTGGGGACCTGCTGCTCTTCGGAATCGCGGTGCTCGGTCTTGGCGCTCTGCAAGGTTCCCCACGCCGCCCCATCTGAGTTCACGCGCCCTCCGCCTTGCTCTGAGCGCGGTTGCGCACGCTGAGCACGGGCTTCCCCGCGACGCCGAAGTCCCCTTTGAACATGACCCAGGTATCCCGCGTGTCGGCGTCCGTCGGTATCGTCACCTCCACCGAAAGCTCCGTGCTCGACATCGGTTCCAACGTCACCTCCCGAGTGTCCGCGCTCCCCGTGCCCTGCTGCGACGACACGTTTATCGCAATATTCCCGGAAGCTTTCACCACGCCCAGATTGTAGACCGTCAGATTGGCCTTCACCACGGCGCCCGCCTCGAACTCGTAAGCCGCCTCCTGGGTCCACTCCACGGTGCGAATCACGGGTTCGGCACCCGGAACATCGAACTGCAATACGACGGAGGACGCCTCCCCCCCTCGCCACGGCACAGATTCAACGGTTCGCAGCTTCAGGGCGTCGCTCGTGCCAGCGGGGATCACGAGATATACCGGGGCAGCGCTCAATTCCGAGGGGACGCGGGCCTCCAGCGGTCGACCGAGATAGTCGAATGCGGCCTCGACCGAAATCGATTCCTGAATCGGCCACGGGGCTTTCATCCTGCCCCGCTCCGGCCAGTCGAACTCACCCTCGCACCAGGCCACGACAACGTCGCGTTCAATACCATCGGGCCGGGTACGAAAAGCATACACCTCCACTTCGGGCTTTTCGGGTACTTCGTAGCGCCCCAGGCAGCGCCCATCCGCCAGCAACCGACCGAGCGTGGCCAGGGCCACATAGCCGGGTCGCGGCGTGTGATCTGCCCGCAGCAGGCCAAACTGGATGCGATTCTCCCCCTCTGTATAGTGGCCGAGGATGAAGTGGAAGTGCCTGCTGGCGCCGGAGAAGAGGCTTCGCGCATAGGACTGGGTAACAAACTCCGCCTTGCGCCGGTCCATCTCGGGGGTCAAATCGCCGAGGACCGATTCAGGGTCCACCGCCAGGCCCCGGTCCGCCTCCGTCACCCAGAGCGGTCGTCCACTGGCCGCATCGCGTGACGCCACCCAATAGCCTTCAAATCCATGGGGCCAGTCGTAGGAATGGATGCTGTAGACATCGAAATAGGGCCAGGTCTCATTTCTCAAAATGTCGGCAGCCTGCGAAGGAAGGTTGATTCCCCCCAGCGGATTCCAACAAACCGTAATCGCGGGATCGCCCGCCTTGAAGCCCAGCCAGGCCGCTTTCTGGATCGTGCACAGCTCGTCTATCGTGAAGCCGCCGAAGTTGGCGGCGTTGCCCTCGTTCCACGGTTCCCACGCCTGCACCCTGCCGTGAAATCGCTCCCCCATCCCCTTGCAGAAGGCATACAACTTCAAAAGGTCGGTGCGCGGCCGTTTCGAGCCCGTCGGAGGCAGCAACGCCCATTGAGGCCGGGTATGGAACACTTGCAGAATCTTCAGACCCGAAGCCGCTTGAATATCGGCACTGTCATCGTATTTTGTGTGGGACAGAAAAGTTCCCGACCCTTCCTGGACCTCGCGCCAGTGAATTCGATCCCGCACCCAGCGTACCCCGGCGCGACGCGTCAACTCGGCCATCAAGGGCCAGTCCCGTTGATCCTTCGCGCCGAGCCAGGCGAGGGCCACGTCAAGTGCGATGGGCGAATCCTCCCCCGGCGGTGCGACCATGGCTTCGAGTACGGCGGCGGTGGTGAATCCAAGCAGCGCCCCCTCCTGCGCCAGAAACTCGATGCGATACCAGCCCACAGGCAAGGCGCCAGCGTCGGCGGTGGAGCCGACAATCGGCATGACCGACAACTCCTCCATGCGCTCGTTCAGGAGTCGCAGCGAATGGACGGGCGCAGACAAGTCATTGGGCACGGGAAAAACCACGGGCTCGCCCCGATAAAAAACGTGGGCATCCCTGCCGACGGCGAGCTCGGTGGCCCGGGCGCTCAGGCTTGCGCCGACGAACGACACGACGAAGGCAAGAATAAATACACGGCATGCAAGGGTGGTGAACATGGGCGGGGTACCTCCGTCGTCAATACAGGCCACTCCCCCGAGTCGGCCTGCGCACTGAAGAATACCGTAGCACCCCGAAGCGTGTCCGCGCCACAACGAACTGCGCGAGCCTGTGACTTACTCCGCCCCATCCATCACACCGACTTTTGCGGCCCAGGCGTCGTAGAGCCTTTGGAGTTCCGCAGCCTTCTCCGGCAACTCCGCAACGCGATTCTTCGTCTCACTTCGATCTTCGCGGAGGTTGTATAGCTCCCAGGCGGTTCCCTTTGCGGCCACCAGCTTCCAGTCCCCCTGGCGCACCGCGCGATTCCCCATATGCTCCCAGTACAGCGTCCGGTCACCGGCCAGGCCCTCGCCGCGAAGCACAGGCACAAGACTACGCCCTTCCATCGGGAGGACAGCCTGCCCTTTTGAGGTTTGAGGATAGGTCGCCCCGGCAAGTTCCACGACCGTGGCCATGATGTCCACAATATGCCCCGGCTGTTGTGTAAGGTCGCCGCGCGACGCAATCCCAGCAGGCCAGTGCGCGATCAGGGGCGTCGAGATCCCCCCTTCGTGGGTCCAGTGTTTATACATGCGGAAGGGTGTGTTGCTCGCGCTCGCCCAGGAACGCCCATAGCTCATGTAGCTGTTCACGCCCCCGGCGGGCTGACCATTGTTGCGATTGTTGAAACCCAGGGCCCCACCTTCGTGGCATCCGCCGTTATCGGACAAAAACAGAACAAGCGTGTCGTCGGCTTTTCCCGTCTCACCCAGCGCCGCCATCACGCGACCGATCCCCTGATCCATGCGGTCGATCTGCGCAGCGTACACCGCCATGCGACGGTCCATGTCCACTTTATCTTCGACCGATTCCCAGTCGACCGTCTCGCCATCGCGCGGCGACAACGCCCAGGCGGGATCAATGAGCCCCATCGCTATCATACGCTCGTAGCGGGCCTTGCGCAGGGCGTCCCAGCCTTCCGAATATTTGCCCACATAGCGCTCGATATCCTCCTCCAATGCGTTCAGGGGCCAGTGGGGCGCGGTATAGGCCACATAGAGAAAGAAAGGATTATCTTTGCCACCGTACTCCTTCAGATAGGCCACGGCGTTGTCCGTGATCGCATCGGTGAGGTACCAGTCCTTGTTTGGCGGATCATGGGGCTCGCCGTCAATCGCGAACTTGCGCACCTCGCCGGGATTCTTCACCTCCTTGATGTCGAAGTAGTTCATCGCCCCGCCAATGAGGCCGTAGTAGCGGTCGAAGCCCCGATCCACCGGCCAGTGAGGCCGGTCCTCGCCCACATGCCACTTGCCCGACATCAGCGTGGTGTATCCCGCATCCTTCAGCACTTCCGCCATGGTTACGCACTGGTCATTCAGGTAGCCCTGATAAGGGCCGGGACCCGTCTTGCTATTGACCATGCCGCCCATACCCGCTTGATGGGGATAAAGCCCGGTGAGCAATGATGCCCGCGTGGGACAGCAGCGCGCCGCGTTATAGAACTGGGTGAATCGCAGGCCCTCCGACGCGAGTCTGTCGATGTTGGGCGTGCGAACTTCACCGCCGTAGCACCCAATGTCCGAGTAGCCCATATCGTCCGCCAAAATAAGGACGATGTTCGGGCGCGGCGCGGCGGCTACGGAAAGGGAGGCCAGCGCAAGCGCGGCGACTACAGCGATTCTCTTCAATGGTTTTCTCCGTGGCGATTATCCGCCCGACAAGTCACAGGACCACATCCCAACGATCAATCTCGAACGCGTGGACAGGTCAGACGATCGTGCCCAATCATTGTGTCCACTTCGTCCACTCAGTCCACTCAGTCCACGTTGTCCACTCATCCTCACTTCGCCGTTTCCGGTATAGGAAACTTCCTAACCTCGCTGAAGCGTGGATAACCTTCAAAAATCTCCCCATCCCCCGTGGCGCGGGGATCGCCCGTCTGTTTGAGAAAACTCTCCAACCTTCCCGCGAGTGCCTCTTTCACCTTCACAAAATCAGGATGAGCCGCGAGGTTCTCCAGGCAATCGGGGTCCACATTGACCGCAAACAGTTCCTCCGCAGGCCGCTTCCCCACGGCAAGATCGAGGAACTTTCGAATGCCAGGATCATTGTGACCCTCCACGAGATACGTCAGCGAGGGCCCCGCGTCGATATCGTGATAGGCGTCGTGCATCGGTCCGAGTTGGCTCAGGTCATCCGGCTTCTTGCCCGTCCCGTATTTCTGCGGGTCACCGGCGGGCCAGCGGTCTGGATGATAATTCCGCACATAGAGATACTCCGCCGTGCGAATGCCCCGCTGGGGGTAGCCCCAGTTGTTGTAACGCGAGGACGAGTGGCGCTCCCGCGCGCTGAAGACCGCATCGCGCGTCGGCTCCACCACGCCGGACTGCCCGCTGGTAAGCAACGCCAGCATGCTCTTTCCCGCCATGGGCGGAGCGTCGCCCGTTGCGCCGGGGTGCGTTACGCCCGCCGCCTCCAGCAAGGTTGGCGCGAGATCCGTGAGACTGATGAGGTCGTCGACCGTTCGCCCGCCGGACATCCTCGCGCCCCACCGTATCGCCAGCGGCATCCGTATGCCCGCTTCATAAACATTGGCTTTGCCGCGCGGAAAGGACATGCCGTTGTCGGCCGTCACGATGATGATCGTATTATCCAGCTCCCCCGCCTGCTCCAGCATTGCAACCATCCGAGCCAGGTGCGCGTCGAACCATTCAATCTCCGTGCAATAGTCCAGCAGGTCGCTCCGAATCTCAGGAGAGTCAGGCAGGAAGCCGGGAACGGTGGCATCCGCCAGCCGCTTCCCCTGCTCCAGGCCGATGCCCTTCTTATAGGTGCGGTGAGGCTCCTTGCCGCCATACCAGAAGCAGAAGGGCTGCCCCGGTTTTCGCGCGCTCAGAAAGTCGCCAAAGTTGGCCGCGTAATCATTGGAGTTGATGCCCTCCGGTGAGGCCATGGTCTTGTCCGCAAACTCGGGCCCCGCAGGATTACGTGTGCGGCCCGAGGCCTTGAAATCCCCCGGTCCCCACCCCTTGCCCGTAAAGCCAACAAAGTAACCCGCCGCCTCCAGTAGATCGGGGTAGGTCACATACTTCGTAGAAAAGCTGCTCGCGTGCGTCCCCGCCTCTTCCAACTGCCAGCAATAGCGCCCCGTCAGCAGCGCCGCTCGCGAAGGACTGCATCCCGGAGAGGCGGAGATGGCATGGGTGAAATAGACCCCCTCGTCGGCAATGCGATCAAAAGCGGGCGTCTTGATGGCGGCATAACCCACTTTGGAGGTGTGGTAGAAAGACTGGTCGTCGGAAATGGCGAGGAGAATGTTGGGGCGGTCGGCAGCGAACGCCCGTGGGGTACATATAACGAGAAACAGCAGACCCAAAACGGAAAAAACTCGACAACCTATGAACAGACCACCCATACCAACCTCCTTTAGCCGACCACAGTCGGCTTCGATTACTCAGTAGACTCTCTGCAGGGCGCTTTTGAGGTGATAGTAGCCACGAAAAAGAATACGGATTGCAGCGCGGGAGGTCAAGTTGGGCGTGGCGCGGCACTGGGGACAGTCTTTCGCCAAGGTTACGCCATGCAAGCGTCTACGCGTTGGAGGCGAACCTATCGACCCCATATAACGGCTCGTCGCGATAACAACGTCTATTCCAAAGAATCAAAATCAAGAAAGCCCCCAGTTGGACCAGGTTCCGTGCCCAGTCGAGTTCATCTCGCCCAAGAAAACCGCGGTAAGTGGAGAGCACGCGCGGCCCCAGCGGATCCAAGTTTGCTTCGCTGCCGATCATTCCGATGTAGGCATCGCTCAATTCGGAAAGAGCACGAGCGCACACATAAAGCAGCATCCCCCACCATGCGGCCATGTTGAGCTTGTATGAACTCAAAACCAAAGCAGAAATCACGACTAGAAAAAGAGTGCAACGCACCCCAGACACAACAAGGCAACGCCTACTCCATAGAGTATCCCGCGATCTGTCCGCAGCGCATTGTCCATCTGATCCACTCAGTCCACTCGACCCCGCAGTTTGCCGGCCGCGGCGCCCGATCATCGAATTTCCCCAAAAAACTGCAACGCCCGATCCTAATCTATAGAGGCTTTCGGCGGTGAATCTCCGATCAGACATTCACTCCCTCACCCGCATTCAACGACCCCACAGGTAAAGCATTGCGCGGACTCCACGGGCAGGTATACCGGTTACCCTGTCCAGAAACCGCCCATCACCCTGTGGGCCGTGAGTGCCCTTGGGAAAACCGCCGACCCGCCTGAAGTCCGGCGCCGGACACTCCCTCACGGGAGCGATCCATCCAACAAGCGCGGGAGGGGTCGAGTAGCGTCGCCCCTCCCGCCTACTCCTGCAACCGCTTCTTTTCCTCGCCCTTCAGCAGCGCGTGGGCTTCCTGGAGGCGCTCGGGGATTACCGACGCAAAGGGGTGCTTCGAAACGGTCGCCGTGACCGCATCGAGATCCGCACCTTCGAGTTTCTTGCCGGGAAACCAGTGGCCGCCATTCCCCAACAGGCCGTAGCGCATTTTTCCGTATTCGACCATGTCGAAGGCTTTGGCGTAGTTCCACAGCCGCAGCACCACGGGGATGTTTACGTCGCCGGGGGTCTCGTCCCATTCCGGAAGTCCCTCCTCCCACTTCGCCACCCAGTCCTCGCCAAGTTGCGAAACCAGCGCCTCGTGTAGCCGGGCCTCGACCGGCGCAATGTGCTCGGCGGCCTGGTCCATCAGGCGAACGGTTTCCATGTGGATATCGAAATCCTCGGGCCGGGACACGCCGCAGCTCAAGGTGTGTACCTCCGGGCGTGCGAGGCAGAAGAGGCCGTTGAACACCATCGGGTGCAGCGGCGCGCACAACTCCACCAATCGCGGGCTCGACTTGTAGAGCAGCCCGCCCTTGTCGTTCGGCGAAATGATGAAGACGCCCAAGTCGTGCCCATGCCATCGGACGGCGACCATCCTGCTTTGCGTCAACATCCGGATTGACCGGATATCAAATAAACTTGACATCGCGTGATGTCAAGTTTATTATATATTCATCGTGATTCGAATGGAATACTCTTTATTCTCTGGAGATCTGGTGTGAACGCAATGGAAAAGGTCGCCTGGAGTGAACTGGTCGTCTCCGTCGCGGCTGTCGCCGCAGCCACCTCGCTGATTCCTTGGCTCGGTGCCGGAGCCACCGCTAGCTTCGCTATGCTCGGGTTGCTCGTGCTGAGCATCGTTTTCTTCCGGCGGCGCGGCAATCAAGTCGTCATTGACGAACGAGACCGGGAGATCGAGAGGAGAGCCACGAGGATTGGCGTAGGGACCGCATGGATGACCCTCTTTTCCGCGCTGATCGCCGCCACTCTGTGGGCGAACTACTCGCACACCCATGCGGTATCTACGGGATTCTTAAATTGGCTTATCTGGGTCCAATTCGCGATCTGCTACGGCACCAAAGGCCTGGTTGCGGTGATCATTTACCGGAGGCAGCAGCGTGCCGCGTAAGAAGGAGCCCACGCTGGGCAATTGCGTTCGCGAACTGCGCGCCGCCAGATCGAACATGACTCAACAAGATTTGGCGGATCGCGCCGGCGTCACACGCCAGACAATCGTCGCATTGGAGGGGGGCGCGTACACTCCCTCGCTGGCATTGGCTTTGCGGATTGCAAAAGTCTTCGGCAAGACGGTCGAAGGTGTGTTCCAGCTCGATGAGTAGATACACACGAACAGAAACGATTGGTCGGCTCCTATGAGTCATCAGGTTCAGGACAATGAAGACCGATTGTCCGTATTACGAAAGGGTCATGTCATGTTCAGCCATCTCATCCGCTACGGAATTCTGGTAACGGTCTCGGCTTGCGTTCTCGCGGCGCCACAGGTCCGAACTCCTGCCGCGGACAGTAATCCGCCAGCGAAGAAGGACGTTGCCGGCGACCTGACGGGCAATTGGTTGGGATCAATCGATGCGGGCGTGATTAAGCTGCGAGTCGGATTTGTCATTCACGCGACGAATGCCGATGGGTATGAGGCGAACCTCTTCAGTATTGATCAGGGAAATTTGGTGATTCCCGTCGACGTTGTTGATGTGAAGGACGACAAGGTTTCGCTGATTGCCAACAAGATTCGCGCCAGCTTCGAGGGAACATGGGATATTCAGAGCGGAGCGATCGCGGGTGAATGGAATCAGGGCTTGCAGAGATTTCCAATCACCTTGAAGAAGGTCGATGTGCTTCCAGGCGTCAAGCGGCCGCAGGATCCGGTCAAGCCGTATCCGTATCTGGAAGAAGAAGTGTCTTTCACCAACACAGTACACAACGTGGCATTAAAAGGAACCCTCACGTTGCCGATGGGCAAGGGGCCCTTTGCAGCCGTCGTGTTGATCTCGGGCTCGGGTCCACAGAACCGCAACGAAGATTTGCTCGGACACCGCCCGTTTCTGGTTCTGGCCGATGCGCTCACTCGGCGCGGAATTGCCGTGTTACGTTTTGATGACCGCGATTTTGGAAAGCCGGCCGAAGCATTCAAGGCGACGAGCGTCGAACTGTCGGAAGACGTCTTGGCAGGCGTCAAGTTTCTGGGTTCGCGACCGGAGATTGCCGCGACCCAGATCGGCCTTCTCGGACACAGCGAAGGGGGACTGATCGCCCCCATGCTGGCAGCCCGTGAAAAGGAGATTGCGTTTGTGGTGATGATCGCCGGACCAGGATTGCCTGGTGACGCGATCCTTCAGCACCAAGGCGAGCGCCTGAAGAGATATGCAGGGGTAGATGAGGCTACGCTCAAGAAGGATCGCGCCCTGTCGCGGCAAATGTACGACATTATCAATTCGGAGCCGGATGACGAGGCGGCGATGAAGAAAATCGAAGCCGCGTTTCAGGACTCGTTTGATGCTGACGATGCGAAGAAAAACGAAACTAACCGGGCACTCTTCAATAGGCAAGTCAAAATGCTGCTGACGCCGTGGTTTCGATCTTTTCTCGTCTACGATCCCAGGCCGGCGCTCACAAAAGTGACTTGCCCGGTGCTTGCGGTCATTGGCGAGAAAGATTCTCAAGTCGCGCCCCGGGAAAACCTGCCCGTGATCGAAGCCGCTTTGAAGGACGGAGGCAACCCGGACTTTCTTGTCAAGGAGTTGCCAGGCCTGAATCATCTCTTGCAGCCGTGCGAGTCTGGAATGCTTGATGAGTACGCAGCCATCGAGCTGACGATCGCGCCGGACGCGCTCAAGCTGTTCGGCGACTGGATCGTCGAAAGGACTTCGAAGTGAGCGGGATGGCAGAAAACCGTGGAATGCGGATTGAATTGCAGCAGGGCACAGAAAACGTTCACTTTGTATTCAACCCTGCATCCCCCGGCGATTGCGGGAATCTTGTCGGCAAGGCTTCGGTATGCTGACAATTGTATGCGATCAGGCTAACGACGCGGCCCGGTTAACGTGGGACGAATTCCTCCGGGATAATTTCCAAATCAAAAAACTCCCACGGGGAAATACGGGGAAATGGCGATGGTCAAATATTTGAATCAACTCAGCCGCTTCCCGATGCTTTGAGCGCCGTGACAGTCTCTCGCAATCCTCGACTCAACATGAGGTAAAGTCGCGGGCGTTTGCTTCCTCCAACAATTACGCGAATCCTCCTATAGGATCAATCCGGTAGCTCTACTCCTGCAACCGCTTCTTTTCTTCGCCTTTCAGCAGGGCATGGGCCTCCTGGAGGCGCCCGGGAATGACCGAAGCAAAGGGATGCTTCGAGAAGGTGGCTTTAACGGCGTCCAGGTCCACGTCCTCCAGTTTCTTACCGGGGAACCAGTGTCCGCCGTTGCCCAGCAGGCCGTAGCGCATCTTGCCGTACTCCACCATGTCGAAGGCCTTGGCGTAGTTCCACAGGCGCAACACGACGGGAATGTTCACGTCGCCCGGCGTCTCGTCCCATTCGGGCAGGCCCTCCTCCCACCGCGCGACCCATTCTTCGCCCAGCTCGGACACGAGCGCTTCGTGCAGGCGCGCCTGAATGGGCGCGATGTGCTTCGCCGCGTCATCGAGCAGGCGGACGGTTTCCATGTGGATATCGAAATCCTCGGGCCGGGACACGCCGCAGCTCAAGGTGTGTACCTCCGGGCGTGCGAGGCAGAAGAGGCCGTTGAACACC
>JBHEKR010000429.1:0-4102 GCA_041859365.1 Candidatus Hydrogenedentales bacterium | reverse complement strand
CCCTTCGAGCGGACCACGGGGCGCTTCATGAAGCCCTGGGAGCCGGGATCGCACTGGACCTACGACGCGAGCTGGGCCCATCTGGGTAATACGCCCTTCCGGCTCTACAAGCAGAACCAGCACGAGGGCGGCATCTCGTCGCCCCTCATCGCCCATTGGCCCGCGGGCATGAAGACGGCACCGGGCAGCACGACGGATCAGCCCGGCCACCTGATTGATGTGATGGCGACCGTGCTGGAACTGGGCGCGGCGAACTACCCGAAGCAGATCGGCGACCGCATCATCGATCCGCTCCAGGGACAATCCCTCGCGCCGATCTTTCGCGGCGAGACACGCACGCCCCACGAGGCGCTCTATTTCCACTTCGGCAACGACCGCGCACTGCGCATGGGGCCGTGGAAGCTGGTCTCGGCGAAGCTGGGCAAGTGGGAGCTTTACAACCTCGACGAAGACCGGACGGAACTGCACGATCTCGCCGCGCAAGAGCCGGAACGTGTCGAGGCCATGAAGGCGACCTGGTTCAAGACGGCGAAGGAGGTAGACCGATTGGACGAAGACAAACTCAAACCCGCAGGCGATGAAATCACGCCGCTGATGTTTCGCAAGGACACAAGCTCAGGCGCGGCGGCGGGCAATGGAGGTGGCGCAGAGTAGGGAAGAGAATTGAACCTCAAAGAACTCAAATAGAACGACAATAGGTCTCTTTTTCGTGAACAATTGGAGAATTCCGACCACGGACCACGAAGGCACGGAGAAAATAAATGAGAGAGGAAAATTGGAGCTGCCTTCTCGAACATAAGCGTACCGCTATTCGGCCTCGGCGCCTCTAATGACTCCTTTTCTTCTCCGCGCCTCCGTGTCCGTGGTTACACTATTTGATTGCTGCCAACTGCTTCACAATGGAGAATCGATGCCGTGAAACGAATTCAACTTATGTTTGTGGCCCTGATGTGCGCGATGGGTTGCCTCTTTTCCGCCGCGTCCATAGCCGCACCCGCGCGGCCCAATATCCTCTTTATTATGACGGATGACCAAGGGCCCTGGGCCTGGGGTGGCGGCGGGCATCCGGATGCGCGCACGCCCAATCTGGACCGGCTCCGCGCGGAGGGCGCGCACCTCGCGAACTACCTCGTCACCACGCCGGTGTGCAGCCCCGCGCGGGCGAGCATGCTTACTAGCCGCTACGGGACCGAGCTCGGCATCACCGACTACCTGCCGGAGTCGGGTGGAGCGGTCAAGGGACTCGATCCCGCTTTACCCGCGTGGCCCAGGGTCCTGCGCGACGCGGGCTATCGCACGGCCCACATCGGTAAATGGCACGTGGGCGCGCGGGATGAATCCCATCCCAACACCTTCGGCTACGACTACTTCGCGGGCTGGCGGCACGGTGCGATGGTTTCCAAGGATCCCGAAGTGGAATTCAAAGTTGGGACCCGCGTCGTTCCCGGCTACACCTCGGACATCACCACGGATATCGCGCTGGAATTCATCGCTCAGGAGGACAGCAGGCCCTTCCTGATATCCCTCCACTTCTGGGCGCCCCACGCCAATGGGAACAAGAACGCGGAGGGTGATCGCACGTGGATGCCGCTGCACGAAGACGATTGGAATCTCTTTAAGGACCTCAAGCCCACGCTGCCCGAGCCCCGCCATCCCGATCTCGATGTGCCGCGCGCGGAGCGGATGACACGGGAGTACCTGGCCAGCGTTCACAGCGTGGACAGAAATCTGGGTCGAATTCTGGATGCGCTCGACGCGCGGGGCCTGACGGAGAACACCCTCATCGTTTTCACGTCCGACCACGGCTACAATCTCGCCCACCACGGCATCTGGCACAAGGGCAACGGCTGGTGGCTGCTGAAGGACGACCGAAGCACGCGGACGAACTTGTGGGATACGTCGGTGCGGGCACCGGCGATCCTGCGCTGGCCCGCGGGGATCAAAGCGGGCACGACGGTGACGCGCACCACTTCAAATCTCGACTGGTTCCCCTCTTTGCTGTCGTTGGCGGGTGTAGATCTTCCCGATGGCGCGTTGCTTCGCGGGCATAACTTCGCGCCCCTGCTTCGCGGTGAATCGCCCCCGTGGAACGACGATTTCTTCATCCAGTATGACCAGCGGGAGAACGATGAAGGCGCGGGCAACCTCCGGGGCTATCGCACGCCGGAATGGAAGCTCGTGCGCGATTTTCGCAATGCGGGCCAGGACGAGCTTTACCACCTGGCGTCGGATCCGGGTGAACTGGAGAACCTTATCGGGTCAACGGATCCGGCGGTAGTGGCGCAGCGGCGCGCACTGGAAGAATCCCTGCGCAATTCGATGAAGTCCATCGGCGATCACGCTTCGCCCGCATGGGAAAGGTAGGTCACCTGGCGCACGCTGCAGAGCGACTTTTGCAATTCCCGCAGGGGGTGTGTAAAATTCCGCACAGATCCTTCCTGTTGTGCAGCACTTGGCCAGGCTACTTTGATGTCTCAATATAGGTCCACTACACCCGCAAGTCTCCAGCGTCGCTCGCGCACGTTCTGGGTGGCCTCGTGGCTGCTGGTGGTCCTGTACCTGGTGGCCTCGGGCCGGGCTTTTATCCCCGGAATCTGCGCAACACAGCGGGCGCTCGACGCGCAGTGTGCGGCTGAAACCGGCGCGGCGAGCATGCACGCCCTGCGAGCGTGTTGTGTGCTGCCTCCCGCAAAGGATGGAGAATCTGACACCCCGGTCGCGCCCGGTGATTCCGGCTGCGCCCTCTGCAAACTGGTCAGCAGTGTGGCGCCTCTCGCGGCCACGGTGCATGTACCCGTGCCTCCGAAGCCCGAATACACGACCCCACAGGCACGGACCGCTCAACTCGCCAGCGCACTCGTCGTCGGCACCTTTCAAACCCGGGCCCCGCCCCTTTCCACACACCTCGCCTAGCACCAATCCATTTTCTTTACGCCCGAAGTGTGTCGAAACGCAGCACTCGCATGCCTGTTCCTGCTCTCGCGGGGACATGGTCGCGGCCATTACCCAACGACTTGGACGTTACGTTCATTGCCCGTTCATGGCCCGGCGAAATCTGCCGTTTCTCGTCTTGAAAGGACCAATCCATGCCCAGAAAGGGTTTTACGCTCATTGAGCTCCTCGTAGTCATCGCCATCATCGGCATTCTGGCCGCCATCCTGTTGCCGGCGCTGGCCCGCGCCCGGGAAGCGGCCCGCCGGGCGAGTTGCCAGAATAATCTGAAACAGTTTGGTCTGACCGCAAAAATGTACGCCAACGAGAGCAAGGGTCAGACCTTCCCGCGCCTCGCGCCCTATGCCAATTCGAGCGGGGTCTCTATCTTCGCCGCGCCCGATGCCGCCCAGATCTACCCGGAATATCTGACCGACCTGAACATTGGCAAGTGCCCCTCCGATTCCGGCGCCGACGCCGAGGGAATGATGGTAGGCAGCCGCCTGCCGGTGGGTGCCGTGGAAGATCATATCCAGGCCGCCGTGACCAACAATGACGAGGCCAGCGCGGACTATTTCCGATCGGCCGCGTTGGGTCGTTCCTACTTTTACTGTGGTTTTGCCATGACCAACGTGAACGAGTTCTACGGCATGTTCAACAGCACCGGGACCTCCGCTGCCTCGGGTCCGGTCATTCCGGCGGGCACCCTGATGGGGCTGGATGTGGTCAATGCGGCGATCACGCCCAAGGACTGGGACAACGACCTCACCGTGTCGACCAAGATCGTCTGGATGCCCCTGTTGGGCACCGGCTTCGCCAATTCCAACCGGGCCACGCGGATTCGTGAAGGCGTCGAGCGTTTCGCGATTACCGACATCAACAATCCCGGTGCAAGCGCGATGGCTCAGAGCAACATCACCGTCATGTTCGACACCTACGGGAATCCGGCGGACAATACCGTCGTCGTGGGCGGCTTCGCGTACAACCACGTGCCCGGCGGCTGCAATGTCCTCTACATGGATGGTCACGTCGAGTTTGTTCGCTACAACGCGGAGTTTCCCGTGGTGGACGACGACGAGAACGCTGCCCTCTATCCGAAAATGATCGGTCACTACGGACTGCAGTAGACCGGCCCCTCCCTGAATCGCAAGCGGCCCGCGCGGGCGCACCG
>JBHEKR010000423.1:0-13683 GCA_041859365.1 Candidatus Hydrogenedentales bacterium | reverse complement strand
CTCCGCGCTCCGAACCAATTTTCTCCATGTTGCGATCACGCCGAGGCTGCCCTGCCTCCCTTCAGTTCAACGTCCCCAAGATCTCGCTGACGGTGGATTGTCGAGGCCCCACATCCTCCCTGGCATGTGGGCGCTAGCCTCGCGAGCACCTCCCTTGGGGTTAGACACCGCGGCGGTGCGGAGCTCCGATCTGCGGCCGATTGGCTCGTGTCGTCGGACTTGCGCCGGGGACGTCCAGCCCGCACCTGCGTCTGTCAATGCTTCCCCTACTCTTTTACCTGGGTACCGCGCCACAGGCGGGTTGAATACGCGCGGCAGGCGTATCGGAGATCCGCGGCAGGAGGACCGGAGATGCGCTCTCTTCTGGGCGGGAATTCGCACTCCGGTGTGCAATCCGCTGACCTGGGCTTGACCCCGTGACGGGACAGTCCCCTTGGGCCGCTCCGACGGGACTGTCCCGAACGAAAGGGCCCCGCCAAAACGCTTCGCAACGCCCGCCACGCGTACGTGACCGTCCCGCGCTATCGGAAACGGCGAGAACCCACCCCGACCGCGATTATCAGCCTACAGAACTGCACACGAAGGGAATTCTCTTTAGAATCTATTCCGTGAGCTTCCATGCCTTTCCGTGGTCGATCCTCTTCTGATGACCATAGCGTGGCAACTGGACATTCCCGTCCATTCGCGGTTCAACGCTCTTCTCATGAAATTTGCGCTAATCTGCGCAAATTTGCGGGTCAGCTTTTTCGCCTGCTACCAACGGCCACTCCAGCGTAGTTTTTTCCCTCGCATTCCTGTGCCGAGGGCGTATAATGGCGCGCCGACGGGGGATGTCGTTGTGTCGGGTGGGAACGTGTGTAGTGGTCGTGCGTTGTTGCGCGGCCGGGAAAGGAAATATCGTGAACAAGTGCAGCCTTCGGTGGATGTTGGTTTTGGGCGTTGTGACGCTCGGGGGAATCGCGGCGGAGGCGGAGGACGGGGCCGCGGCGCCGGGGGAAAAGGTGAACACGGCCATTGTGCCGGAACCGGGCGGCAGCGACACGTGGCGCGAGCGGCACGCGGCGATGAATGCCCGGGCGAAGGAGGGAAATGTCGATCTGATCTATATCGGGGATTCGATTGTGGGGAACTGGAAGTGGGAAGGCAAGCCCGTCTGGGATCACTACTATGCGAAGCGCAACGGGATGATCCTGGGCATTTCCGGGGACCGCACGCAGCAGGTGCTGTGGCGACTGCAGAACGGTAACATCGAGGGCATCTCCCCGAAGCTCGCCATCGTGATGATCGGACAGAATAACGGCCCCTTCAACACCGGGGAAGAGATTGGCGCAGGCGTTACGGCCATCGTGCAGACACTCCGTGAGAAGCTGCCCCAGACGAAGATCCTGGTGCTGGCCATATTCTTCCGGGGGGAAAAGCCCACAGACGAGCGGGCGGTGCTGACAAAGGCCAACGAGATCGCGTCGAAGCTGGCGGACAACAAAATGGTGTTTTACATCGATGTGAACCACCTCTTCCTCCAGCCCGACGGAAGCATCCCCGCGTCGCTCATGCCGGATTTCGAGCATCCCAACGAAGAGGGACATCGGGTCTGGGCGGCGGCCATCGAGCCGAAGGTGGCGGAGCTCATGGGCGATGCGCCGACACCGGAGATGGCGAAGCAGCCCTAACGGTCGGCCTATTGCACCGGTTTCTTGATCAGCCAGATTAACGTGTGCGTGAGTTCGGGGTCGCCCCAGGTAGCCTGGAGACGTTCACTTGCGATGGCGGTTTTCGGCGAGGGATGATCGACCTCCCCTACTCAGCAGACGCGGACGTTGAAGTGCTGAACCGGGAAGAGGTTGGGGGGGTATGGGGTTAGGAGTTGTGTGTGAGGAGGATGAGTGGGTGTTGTATTGTACTCTAGGTGAATGCCCCTATTTTTATCCTATTTTATCGATTCTTTTTTTCCTGTATTCTCCACGTATCAAGTGTAACCCAAGATGTATGCAAGTAAATGACTCATATACTTCGTTTCTCGCACCTGCCGCATTGGCAAAACCCAGATGCCTCTTTGTTCCACTCCATCGCCAGTCACAAGAGTTGCACTTACTCGCGCAATCACTGTTTCCGATTCCAACGGTATTGGAATGCTGTACAATGACATCTCATCGGTGGCATTTCCTTTCATTCCCGTCTCATAAAATGCGCTGTCTGCGGGACTCCCTTCCTTGTCGTCACTTGAACTGAGAAACATGGTGACGGTAGCGTCTTTGTCTGACAAAAGGGACATTTCCCAATCCCCTACTTCGTTGTTTAGCGTTATGGAGTCAATCTTGACCGCCGAATACGCATACAGCAGGGATTCAATCATGATTACAAGCTTGAAGTCTCCTGAATCAACGATTGAATATTTAAAAATATAACTATTTCTCCAGGCATCTGCTTGTGTATCTCGCTCCAGGGACGCACACACAACTTCTCCGCTCGCTTGTGTGTTCGCTTCCAATACATACTGGTTGGTAGTGACGCGAAGCAAATCAGCCTTGCAGTATATCATTGGCAATAAAATGGGTAGTAGCGCCCACATATATGAGAGCACTCTCGATACATACCTCTGCACTCCCAGAAAACGGGGAAGGCCACCGCTTCTTTCGCCATACCCGTTCGCGTGTTCGGTTGCCCCTTGGGATTGTGTCATGGTGTTGCCCTCCGCAGCGTACCCCGCCACGCATTGTTTTACCGCGAAACTTCACTCGGAGTGTAGCAGAAGGCCGGGTGGTCGTCAATAACGCGAATTGCCTCACAATCAGCAAATGGATACAGCCGCCAGTACTTTGATCCCCCTTTGGGACTACAAAATCTGGGGACAGTCGTTCATGACGCTTCGCGTCACCCATGGAGGGCGGAAGTCGTATAGGATCTTTACCCCCCTCCCCCCCCCCCGCAAGCGGAAAGGAGCAAGAGGTTCACTTTGAGATGTAAGGTTCCCCCCGCTTGCGGGGGGCCAGGGGGGTAAGCACCCTGAGGCGCAATAACCAACTCGCATTTCCATCCGTGCCGCCGGTGTATTTCCAGAGCAGTCCCCTCGTTACTCCGCGACGGCTCCGTCGTCGTTTACTTCGGCGGGTCCGGCCTCGGGCACGAGTTCTACGAGGGCCTTGTCCACGCGGCGTTCGTCCATGTCCATCACTTCGAAGCGCAATCCGCCGCAGAGGAAATGGTCGCCCGCGGAGGGGATGCGGCCTAGTTGCGCCATGATGAATCCGCCGAGGGTCTTGAATCCCCCTTCGACTTCTTCGGCGATGGGGTGGCCGGGAAACAAGGCGTAGAGATCTTCGATGGCGAGGCTGCCGTTGAGGAGGTAGGAGCCGTCCTCGCGGCGGATGACGTCGGGGTCTTCTTCTTCGCCGGCCTCGGGCAGGCTGCCGAAGATGCATTCGAAGACGTCATTCAGGGTAACCACGCCCTGCACCCCGCCGAATTCGTCCTGCACGATGGCAAAGTGGATGCCGGAGGACTTGAACTGGCGCAGCAGTCCCAGGGCGCGGGTGGTATCGGGCACGTGGAGCGCCTGGGTCATGCATTCACTCAGGTCGACCACATCGGACTTGGAAATGGCGTCCATGATATCGCGCAGGTGCACCACGCCGAGGATGTTTTCCACGTTGTCTCCATAGACGGGATAGCGCGAGTGTCGGTTCTCTTCGATGACTTCCAGGATGTCGGCGCGCGTGGCGGTGCGGGGAAAGCTGACCATGTCGCGGCGCGGCGTCATGAGGGTGCTGACGCGCCGATCATCGAGATGGAGCATGCGAATCAGCATGTCCTTCTCTTCGCCGCTCAGCACGCCCATTTTAGCGCCCTGGCGGATCATCATGCGGATATCGTCTTCCGTTACGTCGCCTTCGGGCGTCTGCTTCAGGGGCAACAGCATGAGGATCAGGTTGGTGGTGCCGGAGAGGATGCTGATGAGGGGAGAGCTGGCCCTGGACAGCCAGCGCATGGGCCCGGCGGTTACGCGGCTGATGCCTTCGGGGTTCGACATGGCGATGCGCTTCGGGGCGAGTTCGCCGAGGGTGAGGGAGAGGTAGGTGATGAGCAGCACCACGATGCCCAGGGCGATGTTCTGGCGGTGCAACTCGGGCACACCGACGGTCTGGAGCAATTCGGCCACGGGGGTGGCAAAGCGCGCGCCGCCGACCACGCCGGCGAGCGTGCCGATGAGTGTAATGCCCACCTGCACCGTGGAAAGGAACCGGTTGGGGTCGTCAAGAAGCTTGAGAGCCTCGGCGGCGCCATGGTCGCCCGAGGCGGCCAACTGCTCCAGGCGCGAACGGCGCGCGGACACGATGGCGATTTCGGTCATGGAGAACAAGCCGTTTCCCATGATGAGGGCGACCAGCAATACCAACTCCCAAAAAATCTGGGGCATTTAAATCATTGTCCTTGTTGTTGTGGCAAGACGACGCGGCCAGAAGTGAGACCGTAGCGCGCCCGGTTGCCTGAAGTACCGGGAATCCCCGACAGGGTCGAAGTATAGCGAAAATGCGGCCATCCCTGCCCCTTTCTTGCGGCTGAACACCGTCTCGGAAGATTTCCACCACGAATGGACACGAATCAACGCGAATAAGAAGAAACAGAAAGTGGATTCGCTGTTTTGGAGTTGAATCGGATTGGCAAATGGAAACAACGAAGCGAATGAAGAAACAGGTGAATTTACGACTTGAGTTTCATAATTGCACTTGACGTCCTGTCCAAGATTCATGCGATGAAGCAGTAGTCCTCGCCTTCGTGGAAACCGAGGCGGCCCGCATGGGCGCGGATTTCGTCGCGGGCGCCCGGCGTGCCCACGGCGACGACGATGAAACACGCACCGGGCGCGGGGAGGTCCTCGGGCCGGATCACGTCGTAGCTGTGAATTCTCTGGCCGATCTTCGAAGGGCGGATGTCCGCAACCGCCTGGATTGCGTCCGCGGGCCATTCGCGTAGCCAGCGTTTGCCGACTTCGCCCGCGCCCCATTGATACAATGACCGCCCGCCGCTTATTCGCGACTCGTGTAACCAGCGGCGCTTCAAGCGGCGGAAGGCCTCCTCGGTATAGCGGGGGGAGGTCATGGAGAGACGACCGGGCTGCTCGTGCCAGTCCAGCAGGGCTTCGGGCACATTGCCAAGGCGATAGCCGCCCCGCCAGAAGCGCATGATGAGGTCGTAGTCTTCCGGGCCATCGAAATTCCGGTAGCCGCCGACGGCCTCAAAGTCCGCGCGGCGCATCATGAACGTGGGATGGGCAATGGGGCACTCGACGAAGAGCTCCCGCACGATTTCCTCGTGACTCGCGTTGCTGTTGATCCAGCTTTCATAGCGTCGTCGCCCGGAGCCAATATCCTGGCCCGCCATTCTGACCCGTGTGCCGCAGAGGCCGCCTTCGGGGTGCGTCTCGAACCAGGCAAGTTGGCGCGCGAGGCGATCCGGGTGGGATACGTCGTCCGCGTCCATACGGGCGATGAATTCGCCCCGGGCGGCGGCGCAGCCTGTCACGAGCGCCGGAACGAGGCCCCGATGGGGACCGTGGAGAACGACTATCCTCGAATCGGCGCTGGCAAGACGATCCGCAGTGCTGCCGCTTCCATCAGTTGACCCGTCGTCCACGATGATCAGTTCCCAGTCGCGGCGGCATTGAGCTTGAATGGATTCCACGGCGCGGGAAAGGGTATCCACACCGTTAAATACCGGAAGCACGATGGATATGGTTGGTTCAGGGGTGGAAGGCATTCTTTACGCTACGGGTTCTGTCGATTTAACGCCGGGAAGATTATGTGCGAAGGCAAAATCGAAAATGATAGAGGTACTGTCATCCTCGCGCATGCGGGGAACCATTGCTTTCGCGAAGTTTATGCCGCTTGGTCTCCGGATTCCCACTTTCGTGGGAATGACAGATTAAGTGAAACTTGCCTTCATGTCGGCAGTTCGTCATTAATCTGACCGGCCGCTACTTGAGGGTCGCTGTGAAGACTGCAAAGGAGTGGGGCGGCATCACGTGGGTGAAGGTGCTGGTCTCCTGCGTCAGGTTGAGGCGCGCGGGGGCGACGACCTTCGGGGACTCGAAGGAATTCTCGGCCGTCGGGGAGGTGGCGGTCAGGATGCGCCCCGTGAGGGTCACTATGGTGGCCTCGCGGATCTCCACATGGAGGGGGATCTCGTCCGTGTAGCTCTGATTGACCACGGTGATACAGAGGCGCTTCTTGGAGCGGGAGGTGCTCACGCTCAGCGCAGGGGTGGACGACGGCCCCTCCGCTGTGTGCGGTAGCGCCATGGTCGGACTCTCCAGTTCATGGAAGAGGAGCCGGGCGTCCTTGTGGGGTAGCATCATGTCCACCACGTGGTAGGCGGGGGTCAGAAACATCTCGCTGTCTCGGGTCTTCACGAGACAGAGGAGGCTGTTGACCGCCTGGGCCATGGCGGCAAGGCGGAGCTGGGCGGCGTGCTCATTGAAGCAATGGAGGAAGGCGGCAGTGAGGATGGCGTCGCGGAGGGTACAGGGCTGATCGAGTCCGCTTTCGGCGGTGGCTTCGGGGTGAATAACGCCCCACTGCGATACGGCGATGTGCGGTGGCGTGAGCGGGCTCGTTGACGCTGTGGACAGGATAAATTGGCGAAAAGAAGACTCAAACCGACAGAAACTTGCAATGGATTGAAGGTAGCCTTCCTTGCCGAAGTTCGCTCCCCCGGTGGTTTCCAAGAGGTGGCTTGTGTGGATTAGGCTGTGTTTATTTTGCTTTTTTTTTGTGGGTTTTGGTGTGCTGGATGTTTCCGAGATCTCGCCGTTCAACACGCGAAGGGACTGCTCTGGATCGGCGCCCGAGTAGCTCCAGAAGGGCACCTCGAAGGGGTCCGGATTGCCATTGTGGGTGCGTAGGCGGGTGAGGGCGGTATCCCCACCGAAAGTGCAGTACTCCAGCCATTCGAGGGCTTCGCCGTAGGTTCCCGTGCCGCTGTTGCAGGTGATCCAGGGCCTGCAGCCGACCTTTTCGCAGAGCAGCATGAACTCGTGGGTGCCGAAGGTGTTGGGCTCGATTTGCTGCCAGGGTATGTTGACCCGCTGCTCCCGAGCCTTGCCGGTGCCGATGCCATCACGCCAATGGTAGTAGTTGGCGAAGGTGTCGCCGGGCCATTTGAGCACGGGGACGCGGAGGTGCTTGAGGATGGCGAGGACATCCATCCGCAGGCCCTCTTCATTGGAAATACGGGAGGCGCGCCCGATCCAGATGCCTTCATAGACGCTCTGTCCGGCCATTTCGATCTGGTGGCCATAGATCTCGGGGGCGATGCGCGCCCGGGTGATGGCCGGCCAGACGCGCAGCTTTGCGCCGCTCATTCCAGGGGGGCCTTGGGCACGTCAAACTGGTTCATGTAGGGAAAGACGCGATCCGAGATGAAGGAGCGGACGCCCCGGCAGTGGTCGGTAATAATCTTCATGCCGCCGGCGCCGATGGGTTCGCGGGTGAAGATGCCCTTGGCCTCGACGTAGATTTCGTTGCGGCTCTGTCGGAAGGGCTCGATGGCGACCTGAAAGTTGCCGGGGTATTCGTCGGTGTCGGGAAAGTGGAGACGCAGTCCGGCGAGGGATATGGGGCGCTGAAAGTGCTGTCCGATGCGTCCTTCCTGGCCGCACATATGCTCCAGGATGAACACCCGGCCATCCGGCACGTGGGTCAAGGCGAAGGTGGAGCGGATGGTGGCGGTGTGGGCGATGAAGTGATTTACGCCCTCCATTTCCAGGATCCGCGCGCCGATGGCGTCAACTTTCTCCAAGAAGGCCCCCAGGGGAATTTCGGCCCATTCTTCCAGGATGAGCACCCGATCGGGCAGAAAAAGACAGATCGACTGGGTGCGCTTGCCGCTCTTGGAGTAGAAGCGCGCCTGGGCGGGGTTGGTAAAGTCGGTGGAGTCGTAGGCCGCGTTCCGGGTTTGGGAAAGCTCGTAGTAAAGCTTCTGCAGCGACTCTTTCTTGTAGCGCAGGGGGGTGTGAATGAGCTCGACGCCGAAATGTATTATGCGATCTTCTGATTGCATGAAATCCGCCTGTTCTGGAGTGTGGCCGAAGGGCCGGGAGTTTCTTGACCCCGTACCATACTAGGAATCGACCCCGCCTTCCAATAAATTCATGGGCATGGGCTCGGGGCGGGGGCAGCGCGTCGCCAGGGTCGCGAACGCGCGTGCGCTGGCGGAGCGGTGGAGGGCCTCCATGCAATCGAGGACGTGGAGGGCCATTCGCGCGCTTGCGCGGGGTTCCCGGTCATCGCGAATCGCCCGGGCCATTTCGGCCAGACCAAGACCCCGGGACTGATCGGGGTAGCCATGGATCAGGGGTATTTCGGTGAAGCTTTCCGCGCCGCGCCGCTTGAGCTTGATGGGCCCGCCGAAGGTGTTGGGGTCGGCCACCTGGAGGCTGCCCTCGGTACCGTGGATTTCAAGATGGGGGAGGGAATGGCCGATGGTATCGAAGCTCATGATGAGGGTGGCCAGGGCCCCGCTCTCGAAGGCGAGGGTGCCCGACACGTGGGTGGGGACGGCCACAGGCACCACCTGACCGAATCGGGCCTCGCTGGTGATGACGCGCTCGGTCGCGGCCGCCGTGGTCATGGCGCATGCCTGGGTTATGGGGCCGAGCAAGGTGATGAGGGCGCTGAGGTAGTAGGGGCCCATGTCGAAAAGGGGTCCACCGCCGGGGGCATAGTAGAAAGCGGGATCGGGGTGCCACGATTCGTGGCCGGGGCAGAGCATGAAGGCGGTGGCCGAGATCGGGCGGCCAATCCAGCCGTCGTCTATCAGCTTTCGCGCGGTCTGGAGACCTGCGCCGAGGACGGTGTCTGGTGCGCAGCCGATGACCACGCCCGCCGCCTGGGCCTCTTCCAGGAGGGCGGTGGATTCCGCCAGGGAGAGGCCGAGGGGTTTCTCAGTGTACGCGTGTTTTCCGGCGGCGATGGCGGCGTGGAGCACCTGGGTGTGGGCCTGGGGCGGCGTGAGGTTGAGCACCAGACCGACCTCGGGGTCGCCCGGGAGATCCGCCACATCCAACACGCGGGGAATGGCGTGGCGCGTGGCGGCGGCTTCCGCACGGGCGGGATCCAGATCCGCGCAGGCGACGATTTGGAAATCGCGAAAGCGCCTGCCGGCCTCGAAATAGACGTTGGAAATGTTGCCGCAGCCGATAAGGCCCACGCGCATGGGGTTCATGAGGTCGCTCCCGCGCTGAAGTTTGTTCGTCGTGGACGAGAGTCCCGGGTCAATCCCGCGCGGCCCACAGCATGCCACGGGTCATGATGGTGAACGTTTCCGGGTGTTCGAACTCGTGGGGGGCATGGCCCAGGGCCGAGTAGAACACGCGCCCAGTGCCCCAGCGACGCTTCCACACCACGGGCATCACGACGCCATCGATCCACGGATGAACCGCGCCGGTGAAGGTGGTGGTGGCCAGCACATCGTTGGAAGGATCCACGTGCAGGTAGTACTGCTCGGAATGGACGGGGAAGTCGACGAGATCTTCCATGATCGCATCGTCCGGGCGGGTGATGTGCACGCGGTAATCGATGATGTTACCCGGATGGGCCACGAACTGGCCGCCACACATGAACTGATAGGCGGGGTTGGCGCGAAAGGCGTCGCCCATGCCGCCGTGCCAGCCGGCGAGGCCGACGCCGCCCTCAATGGCGGCGAGGAGGTTGGTCTCCTGAGACTCGCTCAGAGCGCCCATGGTCCAGCAGGGGACGATGAGGTGCTGGGTCGCGAGGAAATCGGGCTCATCCAGAATGGCGAGGGACTCCGCGAGGGTAACGGTGAAACCTTCGCCTTCGAGGAAAGGAACAAAGCACCGCACGCTGGCTTCGGGTTCATGACCCTCCCAGCCGCCATGCACCAACAATGCGGCTCTGCCGCTCATGGCCAACCCCTATTTCTTTTCCGCGATAAATACGACGCAGGGGGGGAAGTTCTTCCAGATACGCTCGGAGCACTTGACCTCGCCGAAGCGCTTCACCATTTTTTCGCGGAAGAACTTGCGCCCGGAGGGGACAAAGGGACTCACGGCATAGGCGAAGGTGACGAAGCGGCCACCGGGCTCAAGGACGTCATAGGTGGCTTCGAGGATCTCGTCCTGCAGGGCATCGTCAAAGCGGGTCCACGGGAGGCCCGACACGATGGTGTCGCAGCCGCTGAATCCGGCCTCCTGGAGATATTTCTTCGTGTTCTGGGCGCAATCGTGGATCACTTTGACGCCGGGGCAACGATCTTGGGTGACTTTGACGAATTCTTCGTTGACTTCGAGGGCGATAAAGTAGGCATCTTCGGGTTTCTTGGCGAGGATGGCTTCAGTGAAAACCCCGGTGCCGGGACCGTACTCCACGATAACCTTTGCCGTGCGAACCTCCGCCATCTCCGTCACAATATCCGCCAGTTGCTTGCCGCTGGGGGCGATGGCGCCCGTGCTCTTATTGGCACGGAAGACCTCTTTCATAAAGCTGAGGGTGCTCAATGGATCTAATCCTTCCTGGCCGCCGGGAGGGGCGATGCCGGGCCCGACAACCGCAAGCGGCGGGGCCGCGTCGGAAATAAAGTGAGGTATGGCTGGCCATACGAAATTTCGAAGTGCTCTGCTTCCAGCGGGTTAGCGCGAAAATCGGCATGGCTGATACGCTGTGGCCCGCTGTGGGGGTTATTGTGCCATAGCGCCGGGGAAAATCACAAGAACGGGGGGGCAATTGACAATGGACAATTGACAATGCACAACGGATGGGGTGGACGGGTTGGATGTGGTGGACTTGGCGCGGCCGTTGGCCGCGACCAAAGTCCACCACAGTCGTGCCACGCGATCCGGCAACGCCGGTTCGTGTGCCCATGGCGAGGCTTTCCTTGAACGCCATCGACAACTTGATCGACCCTTTTGTGCCACTTTCGATTCTGCCGAAGTCGAGTAGCCTTCTTCTGTGAACTTTTAATCAGTCGACGTGCGTTCAGAGTCTAATGGATCTTGCGGCACATCGAATCCACGGTGATCCGAGAAGGATGCTGGGCTATTTCTCGTCCATCTCGCGAAGCGATTCCATAGCCTCCTGATCATTGGATTCGGCGGCTCGTTTCAACCAGAAACGGGCCCAGCGGAGACTCTTCGGCACGCCCTCTCCGTCGCGGTACATCTCACCCAGGCTGCACGCCGCGACTTCGTTGTATTGCAGGGCGGACTTGCGATACCAGTGCGCGGATTGGGCGAAGTCCTTCACAACGCCCCGTCCGTGGTAGTACATGTAGCCGAGCCCGCATTGGCCTACGTCGTCCCCCTGGAGGGCGGCCACCCGATACCAATGGAATGCTTCTTTCAGATTCTCGGGTACCCCGTCGCCTTCGTCGTACATGTCCGCAAGAACAACCTGGGCTCGCCAATACTTGAGCAGGGCCGATTCACGATACCAGCGGGTCGCCTCAAACTTGTCCACCTTGACGCCCTTGCCGTGGTAATACATTTCCCCGATTTCGTAAGGCGCAATTGTCGAACCAGATTCCCAGGCGCGCTTGAACAGTTCGAGCGCCTTGCGTGGATTTGGGCGCACGAGTTCGCTGTCACAATAAAGGACCCCGAGTCTGAAGAGGGCGTAGCAGTCACCGGCATCGGCATCGCTTCGCACATGCTTCAATACCGTTTCTCGAATGGCCGCACAGCGCTGGGTGAGTTTGTAACCCGGCTCACGTTTCTCATCCGACGAGAAGCCGAGTAGCCCGCACATGCGGTACCAAAAGACAGACAGTTCTTTGTCCTTCGGCACTCCTTTGCCACGCTCGTAGAACTTTGCCAGGCCATATTGGGCAAACATGCCGTCCGCCCTTGCGACCACCTGATACAGTTCGGCAGCACGCTTGAAGTTCTTTCGCGTGAGCGTTCCGTATTCGTAACTTCGCGCAAGTGCGTTGATCGCGCCGACGTGTCCCAACTTGGCCGCTTTGCGATAGAGGCGCAGGGCTTCGCGCGGGTTCGCATCGCAGTCTTCGCCTCGTTCGAGACGCCCGGCCAGGAAGCAAATGGCGTCCTGGTCGCCCTGATCGACAGCAAGATGAAGCAGCCGCATGCCTTCACTTGGGTCCCGTTCACAGCCCAGGCCCCAAAGATGCGCCTGTGCGAGACCCAACTGACCAGGCGCATACTCCTGCGCAGCCGCCTTGCGATACCAATCGAGCGATCGCTTCTTGCTCTTCGGGCAGTAACTTCCCTCCCGGTAGAGTTTCGCCAAGGCTGCCTGCGCCTTCGCATAGCCGCGCCTGGCCGCCTTCCGGCACCAATAGAGGGCCAGTTGTCGCACTACGGGATTCTGCCAATAGAGGTTGTGGGCGAGGTCAAACTGCGCCTCGACATCGCCCGCAAGGGCCTTCTTTTCCAATCGTTCGCGTTTCGTCATGGTTCCATCCTCCAGGTGCGTTCACGCGGCGTTACGCCACGTGCCGCCCTTTGGTTAGAACGATGCCCAGCGCGAGTTGGATGCCTTCTTCGACGGTCAGGTTCCGGTAGCCCTCCGTTTCGGCCAGTTCCTCCCAGGTTAGTTTTGGCGTGTTGAAGTGATTGCAGAAGCAGTTGAGCAGAAACGAGAGGATGCTGTTGTCGTACGAACTGCCACAATTGGCGAGAAGTTCGGTTAGCACGTCAAAGGTGTCGTTCAGGTTTTTTGCATATCGGTACTCAACACCGTCGCGGTATTCCTCGAGCGCGTCGGGTATGGAAGCGAAGACCATCTCGTCCAGATCCGGCTCACCGAGAGCGGCGAGGTCCTCGCGTCCGATCGCCAGCATGCGGGGAATCTTCGCGCTATCGGTGCAATAGAGAATACGCCCATCCTTGCCCGTGAGCACGGGGGCACAGGGCACACCGTCCTCGGCTTCGTAGCAAAGGTAGTAGAGCTCGAAACCGGGCATGATCAGCATGCAGCGGCACCAGGGCCGTTGGGGATTTTCGACGCGCTCGATTGGCGAAGTGCATTCGGTGGAAGTGTCGGCGTTGCTGCCTTTTGAGTCTTTCCACTCGGTGGTGTGGGCTTCTTTTTCGGAGCCCGTTGCCCTGTTTTCCGCGCGATCCCGTGCGCAGCGGAGCTGCGGGGACTGCATTCTCCGCCCAGGCGCATCTTCGACAAAGCGGAGCTTGGGAACGAGAGGCGTGGAACCCGCCTTGGGTGAACTCGGGGTGGTGGCGAATTTGCCCTTCTTGACTTGGGGCGATTTTTGGGAATGGGTGTGGTTGCGTTGCACAAAGCGGGCCTTGCCGCCGCGCATATTTCGGGTGTTGGAGCGGTCCATGGGAGCGATTCCTTTGTCAGTCAATTAAACACAGTCCTGGATGCGGGGATGCATTCGGCGGGGCGTGCGGGTACCACGATGGGGGGCGCAGGGGGTGTCTGCGAACAGACACAATTCACCTTCGCGGTTTGGGCACTATAGCCCGAGGGTGTGGTCTTGCCCCGTGGGGGGGAGGACTATGACTGTCGGAACTGAATCATGGGGTCGCGATGTCCTTTGCGCCGGTTGGCGTGGCGCTGTTTCCTATACTACGACAGGCGGTATGCGCATGCAAGGGGGAAATTTCTTCAGGCATGTCTCGCGAGCAGCGCCTCGGTCTCGCGATCCACCTCTTGAAGTGCCTTCTGGATGTGGTTCACTTCGTTTTCC
>JBHEKR010000282.1:0-19837 GCA_041859365.1 Candidatus Hydrogenedentales bacterium | reverse complement strand
AAAGCGTGAGCACTTTCAACGCGAGGATGGTGGACTGGGTGGATCCCCAGTGGCCGCTGGCCTCTTTCTTCTGGATGATCCAGGTCAGGCCCTCGGTGGTGGTGTCGGCGTACTTGCCGGCCTTCATGAAGGCGATGAGCGCCAGCGCCGTCGCTTCCACATCCGCCGCGTCGCCGTGGGTGAAGGTGACCGTGGCGCTGCCTTTCCAGTGGGTGGTCTTGTCCTCGGTCACTTTCATACCGTGGAGTTTCTCCAGCACCGCGCTGGCATCGGCGTCGTTTTTGTCCCAGGACACTAGCGCGTTCGCGACAAGCGCGAGCGTATAGGCGTCGTCCGCCTTGCGCCAGTTGGCCTTGATGTATTGCATGGCGCGATCCACCTTGTCGTCGCGCTCGCCGTTGGTCAGGAGCGCATCGGCGATGTAGGCCGTGACGAGGAGATCGCCGCTCTGGATGTTGCCCCAGGACTCCGCGTGGAGATAGTTCGCGTCGGGCGTCCAGCGACCATCGCTCTCCTGCTGGCTGGTGAGCCACGCGTGGGTGCGCTGCATTACGCTCGGGTCCACTTCATGCACTTTCGCCATGTCGTAGAACTCTTTCAGGCCCCAGGCCGTGAGCACCTTGTTTGCAGGCGGATCGCCGAACCAGGAGAAACCACCGCCGGGCACTTCATAGGTCAGGAGGCGCTGGTAGCCCGCGTTGATGAAGCCCTCGGCCTTCAGTTGCAGCTCGGGGTTAATTTGGCCCGTCTCGGTCATATACTGCACGATGAGGATATTGGGGTAGGTCGTGGAGCTAGTCTGCTCGAAGCAGCCCGAGGGCATCTGGAGCATGCTGTCGAGGCCGTCCACGATCTGGCTGAACACGCCGGGATATACGCGCACGAGGATCTTCTGCGCACCCGCCACGCTGTCCTCGGGGATGGTGATGGTGTGGTCCACCGTGGCGGAGAGGCGATCACTGATGCTCTCTTCCACCTTCTCGCCGTCGGGCGCCACTTCCACCTCCCGGCGGATGGCGTCCTGCATGGTTTTGCCATGGGCGAAGACGGTGAGTTTGTGCATACCCAGTTGCTTCACCTGAATCGGGAAATACATGGAGCGGACTTCGCCGGGGGCCATATTTACGGTCACTTCGGACTGGCCTTCGAGGGTGAACCAGTCGGCGGCCTCGAAGACCAGACGCACGTCCTGGGCCTCTTCGAGGTAATTGTAGAGCACGACGGGGATGGACACGCGATCGTTCTGCGTAAGGAAGACGGGCAGATCGAGATCCACGAAGAATTCCTGAAACACACGCAGGGGCGTCTCTGTGCTGCCGAGCGCGCCCCTGGCGCTGGAGGCCATGGTAGTCATGCGCCACGTGGTAATGCTGTCCGCCAGGCCCACGGCCATGGTGGAGCGGCCCTGACCATCCGTGATGAGCGCAGGCTCGAAGAGGAGCGTCTCAGGGAAATATTCTCGGATGCGCACCGGCGCAACAGCGGACTCTTCCGTGGCGTCAGCGGCCATTTCCGCGGGTGCCGCGGCGGGTGCTGCCATCGCGGCCACTTCGGGCATGGCCTCCTTCTGGAATACGACATCTCCGGCCACGGCATTCTTGAAGCGCCTCACGACACCGCCGAAGCCCGCCTGACGGCCACCACCGCCGCCAAAGCCGCCGCCGATGACGCCCAACTTCGCCTGCACCCAGGGCAGGTCCTGCGTGATGTCGTCGCCCGTGTTTTCAAGGCCGTCCATGCCCTTCGAGCGCATCTGGAACCAGCCGCCTGTGTTCTGGAGCTGGGAGAAATCGAAGACGTAGCGATTGCCCCAGGGATCTTCCAGCTCGCGCGGCGCCAGGTATTTCTGGCGGAGCAGCGTATCCTCCACATCCGAGGGCGCCTTCCAATCGTGCTTTTCCAGGTAGCGACGCACGGCGTCCTGCACGCGCTTCATGTCCGCCGCAAAGCGCTCCGCCAGAGCTGTCTCCGTGGCGCTGCGCTTGGCGGTGAAGCTGTTCTGGTGGATTGGCGGGGCCGGGGGTGCTTCCGCCGAGGCGAGCAATACCCGTGCGGCTTCCTGCTGCTGGTCATTCCAGATCATGGGCACGGGGCGGGGCATGGGGATGGGCTGGCCGGGATCCTTGATGATATCGTCGATGTGGAAGCCGTGGATCTCGTAGCGCGGCTTCATGATCTCCTGTTCCAGCGTGAAGAATATTTTTTCCAGGCCGGGGTGAAGCTCCTGCAGCGCGAAGACGCTTTCGTCCACGATGGCGATGCCCAGCGCGGCGGCGGCGGGATTGCCCTGCTTGTCCGTGACGGCGAAATTCAGCGTGGCCTCTTCACCGGGACGGTAGGTGTCGTGATCCATGGAGATGGCCAGGTTCAACTGATCTGCCGGGTTGATATAGAGCAGGCGCGTGTCGCGGATAAGATCCGTGGTGGGGGAGAACATGTACGCATGGAGCACGACGCTGCCCATGAGGCCGGGATCGAGATCGAGGTCCAGCATCGCTTTGCCTTTCTCGATCTTGCCGCTGCGGGTCATGACGGTCTGTCCTTCGCGCACCAGATCGAAGTAGACGTTGCCGCGCTGCTTCGTGGCGATGACTTCCGCGTGGAGCGTGTCGCCCGCGTGGTAGAGTGTCTTGTCCGTGCGCACGAGGAGGGCGTTGGCGCCCGCTTCGGTTTCGAGCGTGGCCTGGGCGCTCCCGCGTTGCCCTGATTTCTCCTGAACATCCAGGGTCAGCTCCACCGGGCCCGTCTGGGGCGTGAAGCGCAACGTGGCCACGCCCAGGGCATCGGTGGTGGCGCGCAGTTCACCCTGTGCCTGGGGGCTCGTCGCCGTCACGGTGGCGCCTTCCAGCGGCGTGCCGTCGGGCTGGGCCACCAGCACATATACGGCGTTTTCCACGCCCGGCGCCAGGTTGCCGCCCTCGGCAATCGCGTGGATCTGCATGGCCGAACCGGCCACGGTCTTCATCACGGTCTTCTGCTCCGCATGATCCGCCGTGTCGGTCACTTCCACCTCCAGCCGTACCGAGGCCTGGCCCTGCTCAAGCTCCGTGCCCACGAAGTGCGCGGGCAGGGGCAGCGTGAAGGACCAGTGACCGTTTTCATCGAGGGTGCCATCCAGCTCCGCAAAGGTCTCGAAGTTCACCGCGAAAGTGGAGGCCGTGATCTTCACCGTGCCCCCCGCGACGGGCTTGCCAAAGAAGTAGTCGGACTGGAGCTCGCCCTTAAGCGTGTCGCCGGGCTGATAGAACTCCCGATCCGTCGTGGCCTCGATCTCGAATTTCGGAAGCACATAACGATCGACCTGCACCTGCTTCTCGCTCTGGTCCTCGCCCAGGATCGCACGGACGATGTAGCCGCCCAGATTCACTTCCGTGGCCAGTTGAAATCGCGCGGAGGCGACGCCGAAGGCGTCGGTCTTCGGCGATTCCTTGAAGACCTTGTTGCCCTTGCCGTCCATCACCTCGAAAGTGAGGGTACTGTCCGCAGCGGGCTTGAGGGAGCCCGCATTGAGGCACAGGGCGCGCATCTCGATGAACTGGCCCGGCTGGTACTGGGGCTTGTCCGTGCTGAGGAGGATCTTCGCCTTGCGCTGTATGTTGACCTGCTGCTCCAGGCGATCCTCGCCGTAGCCCGCCGCCGTCATGGTGATCTCGATCTGGCCCTTGCCCGCGTCTTCCGGCTTCACCGTGAAGGACGCATCCAGCCCGCCATCGGCGTTGGTGGTGCCGCTGTAGAGGGGAATTCGCTTCGCATCGCGGACGAGGGTGAGGGTGGCCTCCGCGCCGGGTACGGGCTCGCCGGTGGCATGATTGAGCGCCACGAGCTGGAGCCCGGCGGTGCTGCCCGCGATGAGATCCGGGAAGCCCACGAGGCGTGTCTCCAGTTGGGCGACGGTGTCGATGAAGAGGAAGCCACCCTCCTCGCGATGGTCGCCGGAGCCGAAGGTGTAGTTCACCAGGCTGTCGGCCTGCTGGCCCTCCTGGAGGCGCCCGTTGAAGGGCAGCACGACCTCATTGGCGCCCGGCTTCAGGGTGAGCCGTTTGGAAGCCTCCAGACGCTGCTGGCCGTTCATCCCCACGATGGCCACGCGGAAGAGGTCGTTGGCGGTTGTCTTTTTGGGATTGGTGATGCTCGCGTGGACCTCCAGGCCGCCGATTTCGGAGCGTATCTCGAAGTTTTCGCGGTCCACCCAGGCCGCGGCGCTGTTTTCCTGGGCGTAGGCGGGCCTGAAGGGTCTTGGGGCCGTGTCGCCGGGTATCAGCCAGGCCGTCAGGGCCAGGGTGGCCGCGATCAGGCCGAAATGGTGCAGTTTCATGGGATGTTGCCTCCCGGGTTGGGGTTTTGGGTCGCTCGATACCACATTGGACACCGGAACAACGCCGGGGTTCGGGGAAAATAGGACCGGTAGCACGGATAGGACCGATTTGATCGATCAAATCCCTCGTATCGGTCTTATCCGTCCTATCGAGGCTTTGTTCCCTTGCGCAGCCGCGCCGGTGATCGGTATAACTTACGGGCAACCAAAGGAGAGCAAACATGGGTATTGTCATCGGCCTCGACGTGGGCACCAGCGGCACCAAAGCCATCGCCATGAACCAAAAGGGCGAGCTCCTCGCCTCGGCCCTGGTGGAGTATCCCCTGCACGCGCCGAAGCCGAACTGGGCCGAGCAGGACCCCGCGGACTGGAATCGGGCGGCCTTTGCGGCCCTGGCCGAGCTGGCGGGCAAGGTGGACGCGAAGGAGGTCAAGGGCATCGGCCTCACGGGGCAGATGCACGGCAGCGTGTTCCTGGACAAGGACAACAACGTGATTCGTCCTGCGCTCCTCTGGTGCGACCAGCGGACGGCCGCCCAGTGCGACGCCATCACGTCGAAGGTGGGGGAGGCGCGCCTCATCGAGATGGTCTCCAACCCCGCCCTCACGGGCTTCACCGCGCCGAAGATCCTCTGGCTGCGGGACAACGAGCCAGAGAACTATGCGCGGGTGAAAAAGGTGCTCCTGCCGAAGGACTACATCCGCCTGCTGCTGACCGGAGAATTTGCCACCGACGTGGCCGACGCCTCGGGCACCCTCCTTTTCGATGTGAAGAACCGCAAATGGCATACGGAACTCATGGGCATCCTGGGCATCGACACGGATTTCGTGCCCCGCGCCTTTGAGGGCCCGGAAGTGACGGGCACGCTGACGCCCGAGGCCGCCGCAAAGACCGGCCTGCCCGCGGGGATTCCCGTGGTGGCCGGTGGCGGCGATCAGGCGGCGAACGGCGTGGGCTGCGGCATCGTGCGCAAGGGCATCATCTCCTCGTCCCTCGGCACCAGCGGTGTGGTCTTCGCCTTTGCCGACGACGTGAGCACGGACCCCCTCGGGCGCGTCCACACCTTTTGCCACAGCGTACCCGGCAAGTGGCACGTCATGGGCGTCATGCTCAGCGCCGGTGGCTCCCTGCGCTGGTACCGCGACACCCTGTGCCAGGCGGAAATCGCCCTGGGCAAGGAAAGCGGCAAGGATCCCTACGAATACATCACGGCGGCTGCGGCGGAGATCCCCATTGGCTCCGAGGGCCTGATTTTCCTGCCCTATCTCACCGGCGAACGCACGCCCCACAAGGACCCCGATGCGAAGGGCGCTTTTATCGGCCTCTCCCTGCGTCATACGAAGGCCCACATGAGCCGGGCCGTCCTCGAAGGCGTGGCCTATGGCATGCGCGACAGCCTGGAGATCATGCGCGGCATGGGTGTGGCCGTGTCCGAAGTGCGCACCTCCGGCGGCGGCGCACGCAGCCAAGTCTGGCGCCAGATGATGGCCGACACCGGCAGTGCGCCCATGGTCACCATCAACGTGGACGAAGGCCCGGCCTACGGCGCCGCGATCCTCGCCAGCGTGGCTGCGGGGATGTACGGCACCGTGGAAGAAGGCTGCGACGCGATCATCCAGGAGATCAGCCGCTTGGAGCCCAACGTGGCGGCCGTGAAGGCCTACGACCCGTGGTTCGATGAGTACCAGGCGCTCTACGGCGCGCTGGCCCCGAGGTTCAAGGCGATGGCGGGGTTGTTGGGGTAATTATCGTGTAGCGATAGCGCGGCTTGCCCAGTGGCGATTCATCGGTTACAATCTGGCTAGTCTGGCTAGTATTGAAAACTCAGGAGTAACGCACCATGGACAAGGTCTGGCAACTGCAGGAAGCAAAGAACCGCCTCAGTGAAGTCGTCGATCTCGCCCTTCGGGAAGGGCCGCAAGAAATCTCACGGCACGGGAAAAAGGCGGTCGTCGTCGTTTCCTGCGAAGAATTCAAACGCATGAAACGCGGTTCAGACAGCCTTGTGGAATTCCTGCGCAAGTCCCCGCTTCGCGGGCTTGAACTGGATCGGTCGCGCGATCTGCCCCGCGATGTCGTATTGTGAAGTATCTGATCGATACCTGCGTTCTTTCGGAACTGGTCCGCCCCAGGCCTGATCGCCACGTGGTCTCCTGGATGGAGTCCTGCGAAGAAGAGGCTATTTTCCTCAGTGTACTCACCCTGGGCGAGATTCAAAAGGGTATTGAGAAGCTTGCACCGGGTAAACGGCGGAACGAACTCCAGGCCTGGCTGGACCGCGATCTCCGGCGCCGTTTCGCGGGCCGTCTCCTCGATATTGATGGGGAAGTTGCCCTTGTTTGGGGGCGGGTGCAGGCGTCGATGGAGCGGGCCGGAACGCCTTTGCCCACCATCGACGGGCTTCTCAGCGCCACCGCGCTCGCCCACAATTTGACCATCGTAACGCGGAACGTGGACGATTTTCTGCCGAGTGGCGCAAACGTGTTTAGCCCGTGGGCCTAGCGGGTGGATTCGCACGCGCATGTGGGCGCATCAGCACTCTGCCGCGTTGAGGGCGATAGGGCGATGGCCCCGAGGTTCAAGGCGCAGGCGGGCTTGTTGGGGCAAGGGGTATCGCCAAACGGCCCGAACAAGTTACAATCATGTTGCCTGGTTCATGACACTTATTCACATCGATTCCGCCGTCTGCGTGCGAAAGGGCTCATCGTGAGCGATCCAAAACTTGACTCTCTGTTGATAGAGAACTACCGCTCTCTCGAGAACGTCGACGTTGAGCGTCTCGGAAGATTGAACTTGATTACGGGCCGAAATAATGTCGGTAAGACGTCGTTACTTGAAGCGGTACGACTTTGGGCCGCCGGTAGGGATGTGAGCGCTTTGCTGGAAATCATTGACGCGCGCGATGAATCGCTGATTCCAGAGAAAGATATCAACGGGGATCGCAGCAAGAATTCAGGGTCCAATTCACTCCTGGGATGTCTGTTTCTTTTTTCCGGCTATCCCTCGATTGAATCCGTCAAAGACCCGATAATGATTACGGGCGGCGACACGACCTTGGTTATTTCGATAGAGGATCGTGTCCTCAAACAGGAGCCACTGCCCGGATTTGAACAAGATTTTGACCATATTGTCCCGAAGACCAAATCGCTAGAGTTAAGCGTAAGGGATTCGAAAGAGTTTACATCAATCCGATTGCCCAATTATTACTCAGATGAAATTCGACGCAGATTTCGCGAGCAGAATCGAATCGCCAATCGCGACACCGTACCATGTGTGTCCCTGGCGTCAAGAGCATCGAATTCATCCGAAGCTTTCAACCCGGAGTTGATTTGGGACAACATCGCGTTGACTCCTAAGGAAGACGTCGTCACTAAAGCCCTCAACCTCATCGATCCTCGCATCGAGCGCGTTGTCTTTGTGCAGGGTGGGCGACAGCGAATTCCAGTTGCCCGCCTTTCGGGTATCAGCAGGACTATTCCACTGCGGGGCCTTGGCGACGGCGTATCGCGCTTATTTGAAATCCTGTTGGCGGTGGTCAGTTCGGAGGGCGGGTTCGTTCTTATTGATGAATTTGAGAATGGATTGCACTATTCCGTGCAGGAAGCCACATGGAAGACAGTTTTGGAACTTGCAACGGCATTTGACGTACAGGTATTTGCGACCACCCACTCAAACGACTGCGTGGAGGCGTTTCAGCAAGTCTCAGAAGGGGCGGCGGATGACATGGTTCTGATTCGATTGGTCAGGGACAGCGGGGAAGTCCACGCCGAAACGCTCGGCAGTGAGAAGCTCGCGTTGCGGCTTGACCTCGGGCAGGAGGTCCGTTAATGTCGGCCAACGCGGGGCAGGTCATTCTGGTCGAGGGCATAGGCGATCTTCACACCATCGCGGGTTTTTTTCAGTCACTCCGATTGACATCATTGCATGACAGACACAGCAGGAATCCGCTGCGGCTCGTCTGGAACGAAAATGAATCCCGGCTCAACATCGTGTCTGCGGACAGCGTTCAAAACGTGAATCGTGAGTTGCGGGCGCTCCATGTATTGGAGCAGGGCGGCATAAGCGACTGCAGGGCCCTTGCGCTGGTCGTGGATGCCGATGAGAGCCCCGCCAATCGTTGGCGCTCCGTGGCGGGGACGCTTCGGGCAATCGGCCACGAGCCGCCGCCGATCCCTTCGCCGACTGGAACCATCCTGAATTCCGCTTCCGCCGTGATTCCCCGCATCGGCGTTTGGATCATGCCGGACAATCAGCAGGCGGGCATGCTGGAGACTTTTCTCGGCATGTGCGTCCCACAAGGTGGCGAGAACCCCATCTGGCAACGGGCGCTTGCTCAGACTGACTTCGTGAAGACCGAAATTGAGGAATCTTCGCGTTTTAAGGACGTGCATTTGGACAAGGCCCGAATCCACAGCTATCTTGCGTGGAACGACCCGCCCGGTGTGCCCCTGGGGCAGGCAGTTTTGAAGAGGATTCTTGACCCGGAAAGCGAGCAGGCGACAAACTTTCTGCAGTGGATTCGGGATGTTCTTGAGTTTCCCAATTCTTTTGGGAATGAAAGTTAACGAGCCGGACTGGAGCCAATTCTATTGCCTAAGTTCGCCTCCCTCGGGGCACCCAAACTCGCCGGAGGCGAGATTGAGGTGGCACCCGGAGTCGGTTGCCATCGTTTCAGAGGACCCCGAAGCCCCCCCATTCCCCCGGCTATTTCTTCCGCTGCGTCAGCAGCCACTTGATGGCTTTTTCGTCCCCATAGGCCGCGTCCCAACTGTTGTGGTTGGTGTTTTTCAGCTCATCGTATTTCACGTCGCCGCCCGCGTCCTTCACCGCCTTCACCATTTCCCGTGAGCGCTCGGGCGGGACGACATCGTCGTCGGCGCCGTGGAAGGCCCAGATGGGCACCGCGCTGAGGGCTTTGACGCGCTCTTCCATTGTGCCGAATTTTGCCGCTTCTTTCTCGTCCATCTTACCCAGCACATCCGCCGGGTTGCCGCCGCCGCAGATGGGCATGAGGGCCGCAAAGGTGTCGGTTTTGGCGGCCCCCCAGATCCAGGTGGCGTAGCCGCCGAGGGAGAGGCCGGTCAGGGTGATGGCCTTGGGGTCCACGCTGTATTCCGCCTGCACCTGGGCCATGGCCGCTTCGATGGCGGGCACGGCCGCGTCCCAGAATTTGCCATCGGGGCACTGGGGCATGAGCACGAGGGCGGGGAAGCGATCCCGGTGGAGGCGGATGGCGTGGCCGATGCCCTCATCGGTCTGTTTGAGGTTGTCATTGCCCCGCTCGCCCGATCCGTGGAGGAACACGATGAGGGGCCAGGCTTTCTCGGGGTTGTAGTCTTCGGGCACGTAGAGGGCGTAGCGCGCGGCGTTGCCGTTCAGAGGCGCGGCCTTATCGAGGAAGCCGGTGGCTTTTTCGCTGGTGGATGCGGCAAAGGCCTCGTGACGGGGCTCGGCGTTGCACCCCGCCAGAAGCGCCGTGCCGACGCATACCACTGTGACCCATGCCGCGCGTACCATGAAGAGAATCCTTTCGTAACAAGACGTACTGGTACTACTTTACCGGGAAACAGGCGAAATGTCACGAAAGCGGGCCCCGTTTCGACGTTGCACCTCCCCCGGGGTTGTGGTAGAGTGGCCGACGGTTTATTGCCTGAATTGCTGGGTATTCCGGCTGGTGGGGGACCCCGGCCTGTTCCCAGGCCCGCCCGTCCCGCCGCGCCCGATTGGAAACTCGCGAAGCGGTCCGGGGGTCTACTTTCCGCTGGTTTGCATGGCCGTGCCACGGCCCAGGGCCGCCCTGTCGGGATGCAAGCCGAACGTGTAACGAGGAGAATATCGAATGCGTAAACACACTTATGGATGCCTGGCGCTGCTGCTTGCGGTCGCGCCCCTGGCCGGAGCCGAAGGCCTCGCCAATGCCAAAATCACCCTGAAGACTGGCGACACGAAACTCGCCAATTCACCCCTGGCTATTGCCTATGACGGCGCCGCTCCGGAAGGCCGCATTGTGGTGGAAGAGGCCAAGACGGCGAAGAAGTTCCCGGCCACCCTGCGCGACGGGGAGTTTGTCTTCATTCCCGAAGGGGCCATGCCGGGCACGGAGCACAGCTACACCGTTCTGGTGGAGCCCGCCACGGACACCATCTCCCCCAAGGTCCGTTTGGAGCAGCAGGCCGACAAGCCCATCGTGGATGTTTTCATCGACGACGTGCACTTCACCAGCTACCACTATTCCAACGACAACAAGAAGCCCTTCCTCTGGCCCGTCAACTCCGAAGGCCAGGTCGGTGTGACCCGCGATTTCCCCATGGGCGAGCAGGCCGGTGAGCGCGGCAAGGACCACCCCCACCACAAGTCCATGTGGGCGGCCTACGGCGAGATCAGCTTGGTCGATCCCAATGCGGCCCCCGGCGCAGAACCGGCCACCTGGGACTGCTGGGCGGAAGGGGAAAACTCCGGCTTTCAGCACAGCGGCGAAGTCACCTTTGGCTCGGGCGATGCCTACGGCTGGGTGAAGGCGAAGAATGTGTGGCAGGACAAGGATCACAAGCCCCTGCTGACCGAAGAGCGCGAATATCGCTTCTACGCTACCCCGGAAAACGGCCGCCTTATCGATGCCTTCGTAACTTTCACAGCGGACTACGGCACGGTGCTTTTCAGCGACACGAAGGAAGGCGGCATGGTCGCCATCCGCATGCGCCCCGAGCTGTCCTATGAAGCCGGCATCATCACCAACGCCCAGGGCGACGTGGGCGAAGACACCCTGTGGGGTAAGCCCTCCCCCTGGTGCGACTATTCCGGCCAGATGGACGGCATCGGCTGGCGCGGCCTGGCGGTCTTCGACAATCCTTCCAACCTGCGCTACCCCACGAGCTGGCACGTGCGCAACTACGGCCTCATGGGCGCCAACCCCTTCGGCTATTCCTACTTCAAGGAGAAGGAATACAACAAGGGCCTGCTCCCCACGGAAAACGGCGACACCATCATCAAGAACAAGGAGAAACTCTCCTTCAAGCACCGCGTCTACGTGCACAGTGGCGACGTGAAAAAGGCCGAAGTGGCCGAGCGCTTCGCCAACTACGCCACCCCGCCCGAAGTAACCTGGGCGAAGTAAGCCCCACTGATAGTTGATAGAATGTGAAGCCCTCCTTCGATGAAGGAGGGCTTCGTTTTAGTGCACAGTCTCGCCCCGCGACGTGTCCCAATAGCCTACCCCCCTGGCCCCCCGGAAGCGAGCCTGTCGGTCTAATGGCAATCTACCGACATGAAAGAAAACTGCGCCCCTCTGTCATTCCCACGAAAGTGGGAATCCAGAGACCAAGCGGCTTGAACTTCGTGAAAGCACTGGATCCCCGCATTCGCGGGGATGACAGTATCTCTATAATCTTCAATGTTGACTTCCCACACCATCGCCCCGGCTGTCATTCAACAGGCCCCAGCGGGGGGAACTTTACAGGTCAAAGTGAACCTCTTATTCCCCCCCGCTTGCGGGGGGGTAGGGGGGGTAAATACTCGGACACGGTCCTTATCCGCCATCGCCAATGCGAAGTGCCACAACAGACTGTCCCATCCGCCGCCCTCACACGTTGTGCGACAGCCCCCGGATCCACCCCCGGACAAGTCGGCTCCGGGCCCGGCCCTCGGGATCAATAAAGCTCATGGAAAAGCAGGCCATCCAAAAGCCCAGATTCAGCGCCCAGAGCTGAAACCACCACACGGCCAAAGCAATAACCGCGAGGACGAGCAGGCGGTACTTGAAGGGGAGTCGATACACCGCCGGATCACTCGCCAACAGCACGATGATAAGCGGATAGAGCACCATCAGCGGCCCGAACAAGAAGGGAAGATGCTCAAGTCCAGGGTCACCCGCCAAGGCTCCCAGGATGACGAAGGCCGGATAGCCGATCAGCTTCGCGATATCCCGTTTCACAGGTCGTCGCTCTGCGAATGCAGGGACACGTCGGCTCCGGGCCCAAACCTCGCGAACAGCCCCATGGTATGAGTGGCCATCATCAAACCGATGTACAGGGGCCATACCTGTATCCACCACGCGGCTAAGGCAAGAATTGCGAGGACAAGCAGGCGGCCAATGAAAGGAAGTTGATACGCCGCCGGATCGCTCGCCAATAGCATGATAACCAACGGATACATCAGCATCAGAGGAACGAAAAGCCAAGGGAATTGCTTGGTTGCACCATCCACCGCCAAGGCTCCCAGGATGACGAAGGCCGGATAGCCGATCAGCCTCGCAATGTCCTTGTTTCGTCCCGCCTGTTCGCCCAGACGGGCCCAGAAGCGCCGAAGGCGTGCCCGCGCCTCGGTATAGTTCGGACCCGTTAGGTACATGGCCGCAATAAGCATGAAGTGCAGTGGCCAACGCTGTAGCCAACAGAATATTCCCACGGCAATCCCGCTAACCAGCGCGCGATAGAAGATATGGGGGCAATCCATCAGGGGATCGCGCGCCATCAATATCACGATGACGGGGTAAAGCACGATCAAGGGAAGAAACAGAATCGGCGCATGGTGCGCCGACCAATCGAGCGCCAGGCCACCCAAAAGCACGAAGAGCGGGAATCCGATCATTTTTTCCCAGTAGAGATTCATAGTTCACCCACCTGCGGCGAAAGGAAGCCCGAGCGCTCAAGAGTCCGCACCACGATCAGCCGCTGAACTAAGTCTATACCGATATGGCCTCATTTACAATACCGGCGCCGCGCGTCCGCATGGCGATAATTGACAAATATTGCCATCGCTGATAGGATTGTCGTACGGCACAGTAAATCGGAGTTAATGGTTATGGCCAGCAGCTTGAATCTATCCCTAACAGATGAATTGCGACGTTTTGTCGATTCCCGCACGGGCGACGAGGGTCTTTATTCGACGCCCAGCGAGTACGTTCGTGATCTAATCCGGCGCGACATGCAGGATTGGAAAATCGCGGCGGACATTGCCCAGGGTATCCGGGAGGTGTCGCAAGGGCAATTTGCGAACGAGTCCATTCTCGATATCCTGAACGAGGATTAGAGGGGGGTGGCCCGAAAAGAGGACGGCTATGTCCTTTCACCCACGGCGCGAAATCACCTCCGGGAGGCCAAACGGTGGTCGCTGGAACGATGGGGAAAGAGACTTAACGAGACCTACTTCTCAGACTTGGACGCGGCAGCCCGCAGAATTGCGGAGAACTACAATAGTCTACCGTCGCGCATTGATCTTACCGGCGATGCCACTCTTCACGCCTACCCCGCGCGCGAGCACTTTCTGATCTATGTACCGCTCAATTGCGGGCAGATTGCCATCGTCGCCGTGTTTCGACAAGGGCGCGATCTCCCAAAAATACTTGCCCAGTATCGTTTCACAATAGAAAAAGAATTGGCGGCCCTCCGCAAGTCCAGGGGGCTACGCCCAGAGTAATTAATGGGCACGATATTGCGAGCGCGGCGAGTCAGGAACGACTTGAATTGGATGCAGTTTCCGGAATGGCCGAGGCTAAAACCAAATCGCGGACAGGACGCATTCCTGGGGTACAGCCACCGATTGGCTGGCCGTTGCGATCACGAATTCTCGACACGGGCCAATCGGATGCAGTCCCCCGAACTTTCACCCATGTCCGCGGGTGCGGAGGAGCTTGTACTCGATGCTGTCCACCAGCGCGCGATAGCTTGCGGAGATGATGTTCTCTGACACGCCCACCGTGCTCCAGGACTGGTCGGCGTCGCTGCTCTCGATGAGCACGCGGGTCTTGGCCTGGGTGGCGAGCTGGCCGTCGAGGATGCGGACTTTGTAGTCGTCCAGGTGGACGTCGCCCAGTTCGGGGTAGATGGGCTCCAGGCTCTTGCGGAGGGCCTTGTTGAGCGCGTCCACGGGGCCGTCGCCTTCGGCCACGGTGTGCATGATCTGGCCGTCGGGCAGTTCGATTTTGATGGTGGCCTCGGACAGGGTGCGGTCGCCGTTGGCGCTGTAGTTGATGTGGGTGTGGAAGGCGTGGGTGGTGAAGAAATGGCGATAGGTGCCGGTGGCCTTGCGCATGATGAGTTCGAGGGAGGCGTCGGCGCCTTCGAATTCGTAGCCCTGGCTTTCGAGGATCTTCACCTGCTCCAGAATGTTTTTCGTCGCGGGGTCGTCACGCTCCAGGGTGATGCCGAACTCCACCGATTTCTGCATCAGGCTGGAGCGGCCGGACATCTCGCTGACGGCGATGTGGGTGCGGTTGCCGATGAGCTCGGGGTCGATGTGCTCGTAGCTCGCCTTTTTCTTACGCACCGCGTCGGCGTGCATGCCGCCCTTGTGGGTGAAGGCGTCGCGCCCGGTGAAGGGAGCGTGGTCGCGCGGGGTCATGTTGGCGAGTTCGGCCACGAGGTGGGCGGTGTGGGTAAGCTGGCGGAGCTGCTCGGGCGTTATGACGTCGTAGCCCATCTTAAGCTGTAAATTCGGGATAACGGAGCAGAGGTCCACGTTGCCGGTGCGCTCGCCGTAGCCGTTGATGGTGCCCTGCACGTGAACGGCCCCTTCTCGGACGGCCGCGAGGGTATTGGCCACGGCGCAGCCGGAGTCGTTGTGGGTGTGGATGCCGATCTGGGCGTCTTTCAGGCGCGCGCGTACGGCCCGGGTGGCCTCGGCGATGTCATGGGGCAGGCGTCCGCCGTTGGTCTCGCAGAGGATGAGCACCTCGGCCCCGGCACCCCAGGCGCACTCCAGCACGCTGAGGGCGTATTCGGAATCCTCGAAGTACCCGTCGAAGAAATGCTCGCCGTCCAGGAAGACGCGGCGGCCCTGGGCCTTGAGATAGGCCACGGACTCTTCCACAATCTTCAGATTCTCGTCCAAACTGACCCGGAGCACTTCTTCGGCGTGGGAGGGGGAAGACTTGGCGAAAATCGTGACGATCTCCGTCTGGGCGCTCAGGAGAGCCTTGATATTTGCGTCGTCCTCCACGGTGGACTTGGGGTTCCGAGTGCTGCCGAAAGCCGCCATTTTGGCGTGTTTCAGGTCCAGATCGCGCGCCCGCTCGAAAAGCTCCACCGCTTTCGGGTTCGATCCGGGCTGGCCGCCCTCAATATACAGAATGCCCAACGCGTCCAGCGCCCGAACAACCTGCAACTGGTCGTCCGAGGAAAACTTAACCCCCGGCCCCTGGGCGCCATCGCGCAGGGTGGTGTCGTACATTTCGATGCGTTGGGACACGGTGAACTCTCCTGATGAATACTTCGGGTGGACCCGTGATCATACGCTAAAGGGGGGATAAATGGGAAATTGGGGAGAGAGGCTTCAGGCTGTAGGCCAAAGAAGTCAACATGTCCCCTGTAGCCCATACGACCCATAAGACCCTCCAGACTCCAGCCTAAAGCCTGAAGCCTGAAGCCTCCGTTTGACTGTACCCCCGTGGCTGGGCTAGGCTTTTCCTTGGTGCATGGCGTCTTGCCTCCCCGTGTCATCGTGGCGCGTGCGGATGGCGTTGCCCGTGCAGTCCGGCCCGGTTACGGGTCCTTTCTTTCTCACCCAAGCACCGCGGCAAGCGGGCGGAGCGTATACATGATCAAACGTACAACCTTGGCCCTTGGCCTCGTTTCCCTGCTGGCAGGCTGCAATTCCCTGGGCGGCGTGCCCGAATTCAACGCGGGGGGCATCGTGCCCGCTCAATTGCATCCCGGCGATACGGCCCTCATCACGATTGAGGTCAAGGACAAGAACGCCATCATCCACGCCATCACGGGCGTGATCAAGGAAGTGCCTTCGATCCAGCTTAAACTGCACGACGACGGCCTGGAAGGCGACGTGGCGGCCGCCGATGGCATCTGGTCCCTCGCGGTTCTGGTGCCGGATGAGTCCCCGGAAGGGCAGTTCAATGTGACCTTCACCGCCTACCGCAAGGACGGGGTTCCCGTCCCGATCCGGGGTGAGGCGGGAGCGATTCACCCGCTCTCCCTGGAATTGCCGATGATTATTTCGCCGAAAGCGTAGCGGGTCGCCATGAGAACGCTGATTCTAGCGGGATTATGCCTCTGCGCGACGGTCGCGGGGGCCGCGCCCAACATCGTTCTGCTCTCGGTGGACACGCTTCGTGCGGATCGCCTGGGGGCCTATGGTTACCCTCTGCCGACCAGTCCCCACTTGGATGCTTTCGCAGCCGAAGCGCGACTTTTTGAGGATGCCGTCTGCGAGATTCCCCTCACCAATCCTTCCTTCGGCGCCATGTTTTCTGGACGATTCCCGCGCATGACTGGCACAACCCGCAATGGGCTGCCCATGCCGGCGGAGGCGCCCCTTGTGGCGGAGCAGTTCCGGGCGGCGGGCTACCACACGTTCTGTGTGCAGAGTAACTGGACACTGAAGGACAAGCTGAGCGGGCTTGGCCGGGGCTTTGATATTTACGATGACGCCTTTACCAAGAAGCGCTGGGGCTTCTTGAAGGCCGAGCGGGATGGCGATGACGTGACCCGGCTGGCGCTGGAGTACCTTGAGAAGCGACCGGCGGACAAGCCTTTTTTCGCATGGATCCACTACTCCGATCCCCACGCGCCCTATAAGATGCACAAGGGGCTGAATCCGGCCGGAAAGCGGGCTATTATGCAGGGGCGCAAGGAAAAGGTCCGGGTACGCTACGATTCCGAGGTGGCCTTTACGGATCGGGAGATCAGCAAGGTGCTTGCGGCCCTGCCGACCGACACCATCGTGGTCTTCGTGGGCGATCATGGCGAGAGCCTCTTCGAGCATGACTACCTGGGCCATGGGCGACGGGTATATCACAACAACCTCCATATTCCCCTCATGATTCGCGGCGCGGGCATCGAAGCGGGCCGGAGCGCGGCCCCCGTGCGCGGTATTGACGTGGGACCCACCCTGCTGGGCCTGGCGGGCCTTCCAAAGGTGGAGGGCATGCTCGGGATCGACTTGCTCCGTGAGGAAGTCCCCCAGGACCGCCACCGGGTCGTGGAGACCTACGGTGGCGCGGTGCTTAACCTGCCCGGCGTGAAAGATGCCATGGCCGAGTCGGGCCCATCTCACCAGAGCGTAATCCATCAGGGCTGGAAGCTTATTCTGGACGGGGACACGCCGGAGCTGTATTATCTGCCGGACGATCCGGGCGAATTGAAGGATCGTGCGGCCTCGGAGCCCGGCAAAGTGGAAGAACTGAACGCGTTCATCCAAGCTTGGGAAACGGCCGCACCGGCAACCGGACAGGCCACCGAGAACCTCGACGCGGACGACCGAAAGGCCCTGGAGGCCCTTGGGTATCTGGAGTAGGGGCATTGGGGGCAGTGCAGCGGCTCGCGTCAGAGAGGTTTGGTTGGGCGAGCTTCCCCCGACGAAGGGAAAGCCTATCATGAGGCTTCGTCTCACCCGTAGAGGATGCAAATGGATTTCGGTTTTACCCCCCTACCCCCCCGCAAGCGAGGGGGACCAAGAGGTGATCTTTGACGCCAGGGTTCCCCCCGCTTGCGGGGGGGTAGGTGGGGGTAACTTTCCCGGCTGAAGTAGACCACATCGGCATTCTGATTCCGCCGCTCGCGTATTTTCAGCGCAGCCACACCCCTGCGGGTGACGCTCGCAACACAACGTCGTTTACAGAAACGAAGCGGTCAACTCCGTCCGCTTCGCCTTGGGTGCGTCAGTCCCTCAGGACCGCAAAGAAAAAGAGCACAAGGAGGAGTTCCTCTTTGTGCTCTTTGCGTTCTTTCGCGGTTAAATCATCAAGCCTTGGCGGGCTTGGCTTTCTTGGGGAGCTTGGTTTCCTTCGGTGCGGCGGGTGCTTCGGGCTCGCGCTCGCGCATCCAGACCCAGGCGCCGGCGGCGATGGTCAGGGTCTCGAAGCCCCAGTAGACCACCAGGGCGTTCATGATGCCGCTGGTGAAACCGTAGCTGTGGAGGCCGACGCCGAGCTGGTTCACGCCCCACCAGGAGAAGGCCACGATCATGGCGAGCACCACGGCGCCCTGGGAGATACCCATGTCCTTGATGTAGCGACCCATCTTGGCGTGCAACACCACGAGGCTCCACAGGCAGATCATGAGCGCGCCGTTTTCCTTGGGATCCCAGCCCCAGAATCGGCCCCAACTGTCGTTGGCCCAGATGCCACCGAGGATGGTGCCCACGGTGGAGAAGAGCAGGCCGAAGCAAAGCACGCCGTAGACCATGCGGGTCAGGCTGCGGTAGTACTCCTTATTGTCGGCCTTGAACTTGAGGAGGCGGCTGAAGATGTAGATGTGAGCCAGGGCGCCTGAGAGCATGCCTGCGGCATAGCCGACGTTGATGATGGTCACGTGGGTGGCGAGCCAGAAGTTGGTGTCGAGCACGGCCACGAGGCTGGGCATGGTGTCCACACCCTCCTTCATTTCATAGCGGAAGGCCAGGAACATGCCGGCCATGCCGAGGAAAGAGGCCATAGCCAGGGCGATGCGCTGGCGGTTGGCGTATTCGATGAACATGGCTACGAGCACGGCGCAGGCGGTGATGAAAAGAATCGTTTCGTACAGTGTGGAGATCGGAGGCCTGTCGCGGATGATACAGCGCAGCGTTATACCGATGATGAGCAGGGCCGTGGGCACCAGCACGCCGACAATGGCGGCCTTATGCAGGCCATTGCTGCCGGGGAAGAGCCAACCCAGGGCCACCAGAATGAAACCGAGTACATAGAGCCACTGGCTGTAGAAGAGGTACTTGCCCTTGTAGTAGTGAACTTCGAGGGGCACTTTGGCGTATTCCCCCCGGGATTCCGCCCGGGCCACGGTGCCTTTGTGGAGTTCCTGCGCGGTGGCCAGGAAGGCGGCGCGGTCCTTGACCACGGCGGGGAGCTTTTCCAGGGTCCCCAGCAGTGCGAACGTTTCAGGTTCATTCTGGGTCATGTTAATGGCTGCGGAGAGGATATCGGCGGGCGTCTGCCAGGCTTTGGATTCGGCGCTGGCCGGCGGGAAAAGGGGCAGGCCCTGAGCGCGACCCGCCGTGGCGTCGAACTCGTCCAGCAATTTGCTGAAGGCTTGAACCTCCGCCTGGACCGCGTCGTTGCCCAGGCCGGCGGGATTGCCTTTGAGGCTGGCGAGGACCTTGGCGGCTCGCTCCAGCGCCACGCTCATGGGTACGCCTTCGGCTTCGGGAAAGGACTTGGCGAGGGAGGTGTCCCCGGTTACGGTGAAGCGCTCGCCTGCGAAATCCATGAAGTGGATGAGCTGGGTAAAGGTAAAGACTTTATTGGCCAGATCGAGTACGCCCTGCTGCACGAGATCGCGCTTCTTGGCGTCGATGGCGGTGTACTGGCCGGCCAGCTCCATGAGCTTCGCCGCGCCGGGCTCCAACTCGTTGTAGGAATAGCGGCTCCGGCGATTGTCGTGGATGTCCACGCCTATGGCGGAAATGACGTCATAGTTGTCCACCACGAAGTGCTGGTAGGTCTTGGCGATCTCCGGGTAGAACAGCGCGTCAAGCAGCCAGGGAATCGGCGTGAGTTTCTCGCCGGACTCGGTCTTGAAGGTGCGCTTCCCGTTCATCTGGAGCATGGCAAACTGGGCGAAGGTGTCCAGCGGCTTC
>JBHEKR010000198.1:0-2777 GCA_041859365.1 Candidatus Hydrogenedentales bacterium | reverse complement strand
GTTGTTTGAGGTATTACCGTGAAGCACCGATCTGAAAAGCGAAATGAAGGCGTGGCGTTGATTTTGACGCTGCTCTTTGTCGTGCTGCTTACCGTGCTGGTGGTGGAGTTTGCCTATGAGGCGCAGGTGGAGGCGTCGTACTCCATGAACAGCGGCAATGACTATCAGGCGCGGCTGGCGGCGCGGTCGGCGGTGTACAAGGGCATTTCGATTCTGGAGATGGACCGCCTCCAGGCCCAACTGTCGGCTACGATGAACCCAACAAACAACAACAATAACACCAATATGACCAACCAGGGCTCGGGCATCACGGTGGACAGCCGCTGGAGTTCCTGGGCGCAGCCGGGCGGCTTTGAGCCCTTGAACGACGCGGTGATGCGCACGACGATCACGGACGAGTACGGCAAGCTTAATCTGAATGCGCTGGTCGATAATCAGAACGGTCGACAGATTCGCGAGCACCTCCGCTATGCGTTGCAGGAGTTCTTCCGCATCCGTGGCGAGGCCGCGAGCGCCGAGGTGGATCCCGAGTCGCTGGTGGAGTCCATTATCGACTGGATCGACGATGACGACGAGCAGGAGCCGGGTGGTGCGGAGTCCGACTTTTACCTGGCCTCCGAGAATCCTTACAACGCGAAGAACGGGCCCATGGACTCGCTGGACGAGCTGCTGTTGATCAAGGGCATGACCCCCGCGTTGTTCTTCGGCGCGAAGGGCATCGATCCGCCCCAGTTGCCCCTGACCGAGTTCCTCACGGTGCACGGCGACTGGCTTGGCCGCATCAATCCAAACACGGTTTACATAGACTACGAATCGGGCATCAGCGATGTGCTGGAAGCGTACGCCTTCGGATGGCGGGAGGCCGAACCGGACATGGTGCAGGAAATCCGATATGAGGACATGATCCAGGACATGGTGGCGGTGGAGGATGTGAGCGGCACCTTTCAGAGAGCAGAGGAACTTGCGGACTATGTGACCTTCGGCAACATCCCCACCGTGGACGAAGATGGCCGGGGCGGGCGCGGTGGAAACGGCGGTCAGAGCCAGAGCCAGACCCAGCAGAACCGGGCGCGGGAGGAGTTCATACGCTACATGTTCACGGTCTACAGCTACGTGTTCCGCATCCAGGGCGACGCCATGCTCGACGATCTGCTCGTGCGCAACGAGGCCTATGTATTTCGGATCCCGGAGGATGCGGAGTTGTTCGAGTTTCCCGACCCGAACAGTCAATTGCAGACGGCGAATCCCTTTCCTCCGCTGCCGGTTGTGACGCTGCCCGAGGAGTTTTATCGAATTCTGGAGTGGAAAGTAATACAATGACGGGTCCGGCGTCGGGCAGTTCGGGAAAGCGATTGCAGTCTGCGAGTCCGCGACAAAATGCTTTTCGCGCCTCCGTGGCAGACAGACAACGAGGTTTGACCCCGGAATACGTCCGCAGCCCTTGGCTGCAACCAAAAGAACTGAACCACGAATGGACACGAATTTTCACGAATAAGAATGTCTAAATTGGCGCGTGACTTCAACGCGGTCTTCCGGCCCGAAGGGCCACCGACAAAATAGCCCAGGGCAACGCCCTGGGAAAGCGACGAAACCCTGTTCAAGCCCTGAAAGGGCGGTAGAGTGCGGTCAGACTTGGTAAGCTGTGTCGACCTTTCAGGGCTGAGTATTGGTTATTAAACTGACCCGGGGCGTTGTTCGCCGCGGCGAACTATGCTGTACTGCCCCTTCGGGGCGAAAGCCCTTGAGTCGTGCCTTATGGCGCCGGAGCGTTGGGTTGGTCGCTCAAGACTGGCAGGCCGAGGTCGTTCCCTTCGGTTGCCGCGTGTACGAGTTTTGGAGTGTTGTGAATGCTGTTTAGTGCGAAGATAGGCGCCATCGAGTTCGTGGAGAACGAGGTGCGGGTGGCGGTGGTGAAGACCGGCGGGCGCAAGCCCGTGCTGCTGGAGGTGCAGACGCGCACGGCGGCGTATCTGGAGGCCGAGGAGCGGGTGCCCGCGCTGGCCCAGGCGCTGGGCGAGGCGGTGGACGCGCTGAAGAATTCGCCGACCGTGTTTATCCTCTGCGCCAGCGGTCTGTTCAGCGTCGTGCGGGCGATCACCATTCCCATCCGCGGGCGCAAGCGCGTGCTGGCGGCGGCGCAGTTTGAGCTGGAGCCCCACCTTGCCTTCCCGATTGAAGAATTGCTCCTTGATTTTAATCTCGTGGCCGAGGTGGACGGCGAGACCGAGGTGCTGGCGGTTGGCGTGCGGCGCAACCACCTGGAAGAGCAGATGGCGGTGCTGGCGGCGGCGGGGATAGAGGTGGATGCGGTGAACCTGGATGCGGTGGCGATGACGGGCCTGTGGCAGGCGGGTCGCAAGGCCCAGAAGGGCCTCCAGGCGGTGCTCCATGTGCGGAGTCATTGCAGCAGCCTCGTGGTGCTATTCAACGGAACCATCGCCTATTTCAGAAACATGCCCCAGGGCGCAAAGGCCCTGGAAGAACAACCGGATCAGGTGGCGCGGGAGGTGCAGAACACGCTTCGGGCCTTCCTGGCCAAATGGCGCGGTGGCGGCGAGATCTCGGCTCTGGAAGTGACTGGACTGGAAATGACCCCGGCGCTGAGCGATGGACTTACCGAGATCCTGCGGCTTCCGGTGACGTCGCAGACGATGCTGACCCGGATTCAGGGCGGTGCGAAGGTGCTGACCCAGGACGAGTTCGCGCTGGCCCCCAACACGTGGGAGGCGGCCATCGGCGCGGCTTTCGCCGGGGCGGGGGGCGTGCTGGCCCTGAAT
>JBHEKR010000087.1:0-29356 GCA_041859365.1 Candidatus Hydrogenedentales bacterium | reverse complement strand
CCGCCGGGACGGTCCCGCACGCGTGGTTGATCTTCCTCGGTTGGGGGGCGCTTTTTGTTGCAACGTGGCTCTTGCGGAAGACGATTTTGTACGTGCAGGACGGTTCCCCCCGGACCCAATAGAAACGCGGCAGGTCCGAAGACCTGCCGCGAGATTTACCTGTTATGTGGAAACCGGGTTACTGAACCACTTTGATGAAGGCGCCTTGCCCGTTGGTGCCATCGGGAAGCATGTTCATTTCCTGCGCTTCCCGGCGTGCCTCGAAGTCGAAGTCCAGCTTGCCATCGGGCTGGCCGGGGCCTGCTCCGTCCCGATCCCAGTCGCGCGTGGCCAGGAAGGCCGTACGCAGCGCGGCCATATGATACACATAGGCGGGATCGACGTTATTGGCCGGAGGATCGGCCACTACGCCACCGTTGGTGCCGCCGGGGCCGTTTCCGACGAGCACGAAACCGTCATAGTTCGGCGGCGGGAAGAAAAGCCGTCCCTGAAGGTCCGGGTCCGACGCATCTACCGTCGCGCCAAACTCGTCGCCCTGATTGGTCCAGTAGCGGCGAACGGCGGAAAGCTGGCGTTTGTTGAAGGGTACATAGACGAAAGGCCGCTGTATGCCGTCCTTGGATTGTAGGGTCACTTCGTTCAAGCTCACGATGGTGGGATTGTTACTGGCGCCCGCCCCCGTGAATTCGCCATTCGGTCCCTCGTAGATTTCCGCTGAAAAGGTATAGGTATTGGTGCCGGAATCCTTTTCGCCGATCGGCGAGTATTCCAGAAGCCCGAGTTGGCCGTTGTTGTTGCTGTCGTAGGCCGACAGCATCCAGCGGGGCAACTCGTACACGTTGAGATCCTGATGAAGTCCAATTTCCACCGTGTAGGGGCGCAACTGGTAGTACAGTTCCGGGTTGGCCAACAGTTCAACCGTGGTGCGTTCCCGGGCATCGGGCAGGACGAAGCCGTAGGCCACGGGGTAACCCGTGGTGTTGCCCGACTCGGCTGACTTCGCGGCGAGGGCTTTGGCCACGTTTTCAATGTTGGTCTTGGCTTTGGTAACCTGGGCCTTCTCAAGATAGCGGGGTACGGCCACAGCCGTCATACCCGCGAGGATCGCAATAATCGCGATTACCGTCAAGAGTTCTATGAGCGTGAAACCCGCGCGGGTCGCGCTGGACTTCTTCTCCACACCACTGGGCTTCTTCATGCTTGGATCTCCCGGTATTGCAAGGGTTTCAGATAAGTTCATAATACCATCGACCGCCCAAACGGTCAATCCTCTTTTCTGCCTAACTCCCATGCCGAAAAGAGGATAGGGCGTAAACTGTGTAATCTGACAGTGTAAACTGCGCCCCCCGTCAACTCAATAGCGGCCGCAGCGCCCCTTCGTGGTCCCTCAACCACGCGCAAACCTCCTCCACAATCATATCCGCCGTGCGCGCCGGTGTCCAGCCCGTGGCCGCCGTCACCCGCCGGTTGTCCGTGAGGTAGAGGGGTATATCGGCAGCACGGTTCGTAACTTCACCCGCGATGGGGATGGTGTTGCCCGTAAAACGTCGGCAAAGTTCGGTCAATTCCTGGAGCGAGGTGCTCACGGCGCGACCCCCGCCCACGTTGAAGGTCCGCCCGCTGAACTCGTCCAGGCGCGCGAGCTGGATACACACCAAATCGAGCAGGTCCTCCACATGAAGCATGTCCCGCACCTGCTTTCCCTGGCCACCGTAGCCGATATATTTCAATGCGCCGCCATAAGCATGACGCGCGGCCCAGAGCACCACGACCCCCTGATCGGCCTTGCCCATCTGCCAGGGGCCGGTGAGCACGCCGCAGCGATTGATAACGCCCCGGAGTCCGTACATGGAAAGGTACTCCGCCATCACCAGCTCGGAGGCCAGCTTCGTCGCCCCATAGAGGGAGCGCACCCCTTCGAGGGGAAAATCCTCGGCGATGCCCTCGGCGCTGGCACCCGGCACGGGCTGCTCTGCCTCCAGTTCCAGGCGGGTCTCCGTTTCGCGGTAGCGCAGGCGCGCGATGGTCTCCATGGGATAGACGCGGCTTGTGGAAAGGAACAGGATGTCGCTACCGTGCCGCCGTGCCGCTTCCAGGCAATTCAACGTGCCGGTCAGGTTGGTCTCCAGCACATACTTGGGCGAACCGCCATAGCCCGCCAAAACCGAAGGCTCCGCGCTGCACTCGATGAGCACGTCAAAGGGACCAACTTCTTCCAGGTCGCCGGGACAGCGGATATCGCCATGGAGGAACTCCACGCCGGCCGCCATGAGGCGGGGCAGGTTGAGCTCCGAGCCGCGTCGGCGCAGGTTATCGAGGGCGATGACCCGGGCGCCTTCGCTGCGCGCCTTCAGGCCCATGGCCAGGCAGGACCCCACGAAGCCCGCGCCCCCGGTGACGAGGATGGTTTTCATGGGCGGGCTCCGACGATGCGATCGCCCGACAACACAAGACAGCAATAGTATCTGACCGATGGTTGCAGGGACGTCAGGGACGGCAGGAACGTTGCAAACGACAGCAAATTCCCGCCATCGCAGCCTGCCGTCCCTGATGTCGCTGCTGTCCCTGCAATGAGAGCGTTCGACTCGCGCCGAATACGTCGCCTCAACTCCCGTGCGCTGGTTGACAGCCTCTTACAATTATGCGCTAGAATGGCCACTCGCATTTTCGCCGTTTTCTTCTTTCCAAGTATCGTGCCGTTCATCGGGAGCGTCTATGGGTGTGGTTCTGGTTACCGGTTCGGCCGGTCTGATTGGTGCGGAAACGGTCCGCCGCTTCATCGCAGCAGGGTACACTGTGGCGGGCGTGGACAACAACATGCGCGCCTACTTCTTCGGGGAGGAAGCGTCGACTCACTGGGCCGTGGAACGGCTCCGCGTGGATCACGCCGAATACCACCATCACGAGGTGGATATTCGCGATTTTGGGGCCCTGGAAGCCATTTTCAAGACCTATGGATCCTCGGTGGAACTCGTGGTGCACACGGCGGCCCAGCCGAGCCACGACTGGGCGGCGAAAGAGCCCCTGACCGATTTCGGCGTGAATGCGGTGGGCACCCTGAACCTCCTGGAACTTGCGCGGCAGCACTGTCCCGAGGCCCCGTTCATCTTCACCTCCACCAACAAGGTTTATGGTGATACGCCCAACGACCTGCCGCTGGTGGAGCTGGATACCCGCTGGGAGGTGGCCGAGAGCCACCCCTACGCCAAAGACGGCATCGACGAGTCCATGTCCATCGACCAGTGCAAGCACTCGGTCTTCGGCGCGTCCAAGGTGGCGGCGGATGTCATGGTGCAGGAATATGGTCGCTATTTCGGCATGAAGACGGCCGTCTTCCGGGGTGGCTGCCTCACCGGACCGGGCCACTCCGGCGCGGAGCTCCACGGCTTTCTGTCCTACCTCATGAAATGCGCCATTACGAAGAAGGAATACCGCATCTTCGGCTACAAGGGTAAGCAGGTGCGGGACAACATCCACTCCGGCGATCTGGTCAATTGCTTTTTTGAAGTGCTCCATGCGCCGCGCTCGGGGGAGGTGTACAACATCGGCGGGAGCCGCCACAGTAATTGCTCCATGCAGGAAGCGATCGCAAAGTGCGAGGCCATCACCGGAAATAAAATGGTCATCCGCTACGAGGACGACAACCGCATCGGCGATCACATCTGGTGGATCAGCGACGTGGGCAAATTTCAGTCCCACTATCCGAACTGGCGCTACGCCTATAACATCGACGCTTTACTGGGGGAGATCTACCATGGTTTCGAAGGCCGTATCTAGCCTGGTTCCCGTGGAGTGGAATACGCTGCTGTACTCCGTTCTTATTCCCGCCTACAACGAAGAAAAGAACATTATCCCCACGCTGGAGCGCCTCGCCGCCGCCCTGCGCGCGGAGTCCATTCCTTTCGAGCTTCTTGTGGTGAACGACAACAGCACGGACAACACCGTGGCGGTAATCGAGGAAAAGGCCAAGGAAATCCCCGAGATTCATCTGGTGCACAACTGGCCCCCCGGCGGCCTGGGCCGGGCGATCCGCTGCGGGCTACACCACTATCGGGGCGAGGTGCTCGCGGTGGTCATGGCGGACAGTTCGGACAACCCCGCCGACGTGGTGCGGTGCTATCGAAAAATCGAAGAGGGCTACGACTGCGTCTTCGGGTCGCGCTTCATGAAAGGCGGCAGTGTGACCCACTATCCGCCCGTAAAGCTCGTGGTCAACCGGATTGTGAACCATGCCATGCAGGTGCTCTTCCTGACCCACCACAACGACCTCACGAACGCCTTCAAGGTCTACCGGCGCCACGTGATCCAGAGCATCCTTCCGCTGCAGGCAGCCCACTTCAACATCACTATCGAAATGTCGCTGTCGAGCCTCATCCGGCGCTACCGCATCGCCCAGGTCCCCATCACCTGGTCCGGCCGCACCTGGGGCATCAGCAACCTGCGCCTGCGCAAGATGGGCCGCCGCTACCTGTGCACCCTGCTCATGATCTGGTGCGAACGAATCCTGATTCTGGATGACATCATGATGGAGAACAAGTCTCCGAAGATACCCGAGCAGTGAGTCTCACGGGCGACGAATTCGCCGGACAAGACTCGCCGGCCCCATTTTTCTGCACCATGTTTCCCCTCTAATTCCCTGTCAATAAAGCAGATAGCGCGAGTCGGACTTGTTTGGCCCCGACCGATGGCGTTATACTTTCGCCTGCGGCGGGTATATAGACCCGAATACACTTCACAGCCAGGACCTTCACACCAACCCAGGAGAAAACCCGTGGCCGAATCCTCCATGCACCAGTCCCTCAGCGGCTGGGGTGGCCTGGATCCCGAGAAGTGTGACGTCTTTCGACCGGAAAAGCGCCGCATTCTCAATGACCTCATCGCGGGGCGCGCTTCCTCAAGCGTCATTGCCCGCGGCCTCGGTCGGAGCTATGGCGACACCGCCGTCAACGGCGGCGGCGGCGTGGTCAACACCACCCGCCTCGACCGTATGATCAGCTTCGACGACGAAACCGGCGTGCTCGAATGCGAAGCCGGTGTCAGCCTGGCGGACATTCTGGACGTTTTCGTGCCTCGGGGCTATTTCGTCCCCGTGACCCCCGGCACCAAATTTGTCACGGTGGGCGGCGCTATTGCGAACGACGTCCACGGCAAGAACCATCACTGTGACGGCACCTTCTGCGAATTCGTGGAATCCTTCACCCTGCTCCTGCCTACCGGCGAGATCCTGAATTGCTCGAAAACCGAGAACGCCGATGTCTTCTGGGCCACGGCGGGCGGCATCGGTCTCACGGGCTTTATTCTGACGGCCCGGGTGCGGCTGCAGCCCGTGGAAAGTTCCTGGATCTTGACGGACTATACCCAGTGTCGTGATCTCGATCACGCACTGGACGCCATGGCCGCGACCGACGGCGCCCACAAGTACTCCGTGGCCTGGGTCGACTGCCTGGCGCGGGGCGCGAGCCTGGGCCGTTCCGTGCTGATGCAGGGCAATCACGCGAAGCTTTCCCAACTCGATCCGGCCCGCGCTAATGCGCCCTTCGCGTTGAAGAAGGAATTCCCTAAGAACGTGCCCTTCAACTGCCCCCAGTTCGTGCTGAATCCCCTGAGCGTCACGGCCTTCAACAAGGTCTTCTACGCCGCCCACCCCACCACCATCGGCAAGCTGGTGCACTACGACAAGTATTTCTATCCCCTCGACGCCATCCATCACTGGAACCGGCTCTACGGGCGCAAGGGCTTCGCCCAGTTTCAGGCCACGCTGCCCTACGAGAGCAAGCAGGGCCTCATCCGAATCCTCCAGCGGCTGGCCGACTCGCGCCGGGCTTCGTTCCTCGCCGTGTTGAAGACTTTCGGCGAGCAAAATCCGGGCTTGTTGTCCCATCCGATGAAGGGCTACACCCTCACGCTCGACCTGCCGAACCATCGCGGCCTCACGCCCTTCCTCCACGAGCTGGAGCGGATACTCCTCGATCACGATGGCCGGCTCTACCTGGCGAAGGACGCCGTAGCCAGTCCCGAGACCATCGCGGCCATGTACCCGCGCCTGGACGAGTTCAAAGCGATCCAGAAGCGTCTCGATCCCAAGGGGGTGCTTTCGTCCAACATGGCGCGTCGATTGGGGCTGGTGTGATGGATCATTCACCTGAGATGCATTTGGGGATTTACCCCCCCTGCCCCCCCGCAAGCGGGGGGGACCTTTGCTTGTCAATGCCTTGGTCCGAATGCAACAACTTATTGTCCGTCCCAGTTTTCCGAACCGCAGCAATCCTTCGAAGCAACTTATCCGGTGTCCCGAGCCATTGCGCGAGTACTGCACCTTCCGGTCCCCCCCGCTTGCGGGGGGGTAGGGGGGGTAAAGCCACCACCAACGAATCGAGGCCTTCATGACCACCGATTTCAGGCCCAGCGTCGTCATTCTCGGATCCACCTCCGGCATCACCCGGGCCACGGCCCAGGCCTTTGCCGCCGCGGGCTATACCCTCGTGCTCGCCGCGCGGGATGACGAAGAGAACGCCCTCCTCGCGGCGGATATTGCGGTGCGCCATGGTGTGCCCTGTCACGCGTTGCACTTTGACGCGGAGGACCTCGCGTCCCACGCGAAATTTGTAACCGCATGCGAGGCCGCGATCGGCACGAAGCCCACGGGCGTCGTGCTGGGCTACGGCTACATGGCGGAGCAGGAAAGAGCCCAGAAACACATGGATGAAGTGCAGAAGATGGTCGCGGTCAACCTCACCAGCGCCATCTCTATCCTGGAAGCCTTCGCAGCGGTTTTTGAGCATCGCGGCTCGGGCTTTCTCGGCGTGCTCTCCTCCGTCGCGGGGGATCGGGGCAAACAGACGAACTATATCTACGGCGCGACGAAGGCGGGGCTCACCTGCTACCTCGAAGGGCTCCGGGTGCGCCTGGCGAAGTCCAACGTGACGGTGACTACGATCCAGCCGGGCTTTGTGGACACCAAGATGACCTTCGGCCTTCCGCTGCCCGGCCCCCTTGTGGCCACGCCGACCCAGGCGGGCAGGGCCATTTTTAAAGCCGTCAGCACCGGTAAAGACGAGGCCTATGTGCCCTTTTTCTGGCGCTACATCATGCTGATCATCCGCAACATTCCCCGCCGCGTCTTCAAAAAGATGAGTATGTGATGGCCGAGACCAAGCACCCGCCCTTTATCGTGACCTGCATCGCCGCGATGCGTCCCTACCAGTGGACCAAGAACCTGCTGCTCTTTGCGGCACTCGTCTTCGCCGGCGAACTCGGTCATCCCGCCCAGGCATTGGTGAGTCTGGCGGCCTTTGCCGCCTTCTGCCTCGCGGCGAGCGCCACCTACGTCTTTAACGACCTCCTCGATATCGAGAGTGACCGCGAACACCCCAAGAAGTGCCACCGTCCTTTGGCCAGCGGCGCCATGAGCCCGGCGGCCGCGCGCGTGCTCCTGGTGCTGCTCTTCGGTGCGAGCCTGGCCATTGCGTGGAGCATCCGGCAGGAGTTTCTGGTGGCCCTGCTGGGTTATGTGGTGCTGACCCTCGCCTACACCCTCAAGCTCAAGCACGTCATGATCGTGGACGTGCTGGCCATTGCCCTGGGTTTCGTGATCCGGGCCGTGGCGGGCGCGATTGCGCTGGACGTGCCTTTTTCCAACTGGCTTGTGGTGTGCACCCTTTTCCTCGCGACCTTCCTGGGTCTGAGCAAGCGCCGCCAGGAGATCCTGCTGCTCGAAGAAGGCGCCCAGTCCCACCGGCAGGTACTGCAGCACTACACGGTGAACTACCTCGACCAGCTTATCCTCATCATGGCGGGCGGCACCCTGATCACCTACACGATCTACACCTGCTCCCCCGAAGTGATCCAGCGCCTGGGCACGGACAAGCTCTACATCACCCTGCCCTTCGTGGTCTACGGCCTCTTCCGCTATCTCCACCTGATCCACCATGAGACCGGCGGCGGCGATCCCAGCAGCACGCTGATCAAAGATCGTCCCCTGGGCGCCACCGTGCTGTTGTGGGCCGTGGCCTGCGGCCTGCTGATTTACCTGCCGGATTTCATGGGCTAGGGGACGGGACGGCCCGAGGCGGCCCGTATTGCGATCCGTTCCGGTCAGCCGATATTCTTCCAGCAAGACGACGTCGAGCCCGCACTTCAACGGAGATCTACCTATGCGGTACACACCCAGGCTTTGCGCAATGGCCTTCCTTCTTTCGTTCGCCGCCTTCGCCGCGGAGGACATCCTGATCGAGCACGTCATCGGGAAGGAGCATCCCGGCAAGTACAAGCACCCCGCAGCCATCACACAATTGGCGAATGGCGACCTCTTCGCGACGTACTATGGCGGCGGCGGCGAGTATGAGGAGGATTCCAAGGTTTGGGGGATTCGCCGGAAAGCGGGGGAAACCGCGTGGTCCGAGCCGAGGCTGCTGGCGGACACACCCTTCCTTGGCGAGGGCAACGGCATCGCCTGGCAAGCGCCGGATGGCCTCGTTTGGCTTTTCTACGTCCAGCGCTACGGCGACACTTGGTCGGAGTCGCGGACCCTCGCGAAGATCTCGGAGGACAGCGGCGAGACGTGGTCCGACTCCATGGTGCTGAACTTCGAGCTGGGCACCATGTGCCGCGGCCTGCCCATCGTGCTGAACAACGGCGACTACCTCCTGCCGGTCTATCACGAAACGGGCAGCGACATCGACCGAACTTTCCCGGACACGAAATCCTATTTCCTGCGCCACAATCCGAAGACCCGTACCTGGACCCCGACCGGGCGGATCAAGTCGAGACATGGCAACCTCCAGCCCGAGCCGGTGCAGATTACGGACGAACACCTCATCGCTTATGTCCGCCCCGGCGGCGATTTCGAGCCGAGCACGTCGCGCTACATTCTGCGGTCCGAATCTCACGACGGCGGCGAAACGTGGAGCCGAGGCAAGAACTCCCAGTTCCCCAATCCCAACTCGGCGGTCAGCTTCATCAAGCTCCAGAGCGGCAAACTGTTGCTGGTCTTCAACGACAGCATGAACTATCGCACGCCTCTAACGGCGGCCATCTCGGAGGACAACGACCAGACCTGGCCCCACCGCCGCGATCTCGCCACGAGCGGCATCGACAACACCTTCGGCTACCCCATGGCCATCCAGGCGAAGGACGGCACCATCCACGTGATCTGCACAACCGGAATTCGGGACACGGTGATCCTGGTGAGTTTCAAGGAAGAGGCGATACTGGGGCACACGAAGTAAAGCGTGGCGTGAAGGCGTGTTTGCTATCGGCGTGACAATCCCCAGGTAGAGGATATTCCGACGTTCCTCCCAGACCGAAGCGGGGGCATACGCGTTATTCGACGCTTTTTGTTCAGATATTAGTGATTGAAATTACATGAGTTACGTATTGCGACCACATTGTATATGCGATTTTTTCGTAGAGATCTACGTTTTTAACGCACACTTATTCACATATGCAAGTTGCGGCCATTGAACGACTTACACATGAGCTTCACTTTTCAGGGTTTTCGAGCATTTTCGGACCAACGGTACCTCGCCCATCGATTTTTTCCTTGCTGCACAATTCGGCCTTCCTCTATGAGGCACTTCAACTGCTGCCGCACCTGATGCACTGGAACCTCTGAACCAATCCGCTCGCGCAATTCCGAAATGCCGGCCTCCCTGTACTTACCAAGATCCTGCACAATCAATTCTCGCAGACGATGCGCCTCGATACCCTTGAGCGTCGTTGCCCCCCGGAATTCCAACTTTCTCAACACATCGGAATCGACTTGATATTGCAGACCTCTGGTGCGCCCGCGCGTTGTAACCAAGCCCCATTTGGGGAGCTTTCCAAGCCATGGCTGAAGTTCACCGGCGCGATCAAGTTCCAGCGTTCGGCAAAGTTCCATGGCGGTAAGTGACTCGTACTGTGCCAGAAGCCCCAAGACAATCTTTTCCTTTTGAGACATGTCGAACATCTGGTCCGCCTTACCAATGAATTCGAGAACGGCGGGAGACATCACCTTCTTGTATACCGTGACCGCCACGCCATCGTGAGGTTCGCTTACGACGGGAACCGGTCGCCCGGTGCTCAACAATACCTCGTAAATTCGGTCGAATCCGCTGCCCTCTCGCTCCATCAACCCCAGATCATAGAAAACTTTGGCAAGACAATCATTCCTCTTGACGGTTGTATGGAGTATATTTTTCGGCGTGACGCCCAGCGGTAGCAGACCCGGATTATGCACTTCCATCCGGTCGGAGAATAGATTTATAAACAGGTCGCCCGCCTGAGTGTAGGGGCGATGGACCAGCGCATTCGCCAATAACTCGCGGACGACAACCTCGTCATAGTGGGGCACGGTTGTCCGATAAAGGCCATCCGGGAATTCATAACTCTGGCGCCAATCAGGAATTTCCTTCCAAACGGCCTCAATGAGCTCCAGTGGATTCAGGCTGTAGTCGTCCCATACCCACTTGTCAATTTTACGCTCGGACTCATCATACTTGATGCATTGAATTGCCGGGGCGTAACGCAGTGCCCTGCGTTCCTCGCGTCGGCCCAGCCAGAGTACTCCCAAGTTTGTCAGGTGGTCGTCGCGGGAAAACTGATAGTAATCCAGAATCTCTGCGTCGGTTTTATCCTTTACAAATGTAGATACCCGCTTCGAGTCCCGAATCATTTCCAGAAACTGACGCGACTTATTCGCATCGACCAGCCGCACAGGCACCTTGGCTCCCCGATGTGATTCCCATGAGAAAGCAGATTTCTCAGCCATCAATCTCACAAGGTCTTCAGGCATCAGAGGCCTGCACTCGTCGGCAACTCGATAATAGTAACGGCCATCGGTAGTTGCCGCGACAGTCTGTCGGCTGGCGAATACCTCCAATCTTATGTATTCGCCTCCATTTTCAGCGACAATTCTTCGAGCGTCCAGGCCCACGCTAACGGTAATCTGCGGAATTCGTTTTCGGAGCTTCTCCAGCATATCGTCGGAAATCTTTTGCCCTGCGGGGGGTGCCGAATCGTCATCCTCTATGCCAATATGAAGGTATCCGCCTCGCGCATTTGCAAAGGCGACACAATCCTTTGCCAATTCAGAAATATCTTGCAGCGATCGAATAGACTTGCGATCCATGAGCTGTCCTTCAATGGACATATTGGCGCACCTTCTCAGTTTCTGGAGAACATGGAAGCACTGGAAATGAACCGCTTTCCAGATTCGACTACAATCCAAGTTTAGAACACATATCAGTAGTTTCATCTGCACTGTATCACTGCATTGAGCGCGAAGGCCAACCATGATAATTGAGTTCCACCCAGATCACCCTATATCCTACTCACGTGCCTTTGACGTCCAATCGACCCCAACCAGGAGTATCTTTTATGTGGCGTAATTCCCTGTGCTGCGCGCTGGCACTGGCTTTTCTTTCGACCCCCGCACTGGCGGCGGACGATATTGTTGTGGAGAAGGTGATCGGCACCGAGAAACCGGGGGCTTACAAACATCCCGCCGCGATCACGGAGCTCGACAACGGCGATCTGTACATCACCTTTTATGGCGGCGGCGGTGAGTATGAGGATGAATCGAAGGTATACGGCATTCGTCGCTCGCCGGGGCAGACGGAATGGTCGGAGCCTCAATTGCTGGCGGATACGCCCTTTCAAGGCGAGGGTAATGGTATTGTCTGGCAGGCGCCGGACGGCCTGGTGTGGCTGTTCTATGTGCAGCGCTACGGCGCCACGTGGTCCGAGTCGCTGATCAAGGCGAAAATCTCTGAAGACGGCGGTCACACGTGGTCGGACTCGATGAACCTGGGTTTTGAAATGGGCACGATGGTTCGGGGCCGTCCGATTGTGTTGAACAACGGCGATTACCTGCTGCCGGTTTACCACGAGACGGGCAGTGATCGCGAGGTGATTGGTCGGGACACGACGTCGTATTTCCTGCGCCACGATCCGAAGACGCGCACGTGGACGCCGACGAAGCGAATCAAATCGAAGAAGGGCAATCTCCAGCCCGAGGCGGTGCAGATCACGGATGACTACCTGGTGGCCTATTGCCGCGTGGGTGGCGGTTACGAGCCGAGCACGAATCGTTACCTGGTTCGCTCGGAGTCGCACGACGGCGGGCAGACGTGGAAACGGGGCAAAGACTCCCAGTTTCCGAACCCCAATGCGGCCGTGGGCTTCATCAAGCTTCAGAATGGGCACCTGCTGCTGGCCTACAACGACAACATGAATGAGCGGATTCCCCTGACCATCGCGATTTCCGAGGACAACGACAAGACGTGGCCTCATCGCCGCGATATTGTCGCGCCGGGGAATACCTTTGCCTATCCCATGGCGATCCAGGCGAAGGACGGGACGATCCACGTGGTCTACACGACGGATTCGCGCGCGACCGTTATGCTGACCAGTTTCAAAGAGGAAGCGATCCTCGGGCACACGAAATAGGCACTTGAATGATGCGAGGCTCTCTGCCGATGCGGTGGAGGGCCTTTTTCATTTTCTGGGAGTTCATCGGACCGATCAGACGGATCGGACTGAACGGATCCGCATGATCCGTCTAATAAGACTTTGCTACCGGTAGGTCCAGTGCCGCGCTTCGGACAGGTGGGGCGCGTTGTTGAAGCTGCTGAGGGACATCCGGCCGCCGCCGAAGAGGTACTCCACGAGCGCGCCATTGCGCAAGGTCCAGATGAGCCCCAGGGTGCGCGGGGCATCCAGACCGAGCACATGACCCGCCGAGGCCGCCGCCACGCCGCCGGAGGTCACCAGGACCACACGGCTCCCGCTCGGCAGATCCCGCGTATGAAGCTTCACAGCGACCTCCACGCGACTTCGAAATTCATCCCAGGTTTCCAGACCGTCTTCTTGAAAGGTCCCCGCCGCCCACTTCGCGGTGACGGCTTCCATATAGTGCTGGATGGTGCGTCGCTTCGCGGTGATGTCCGGTGCGGACTCAAAAGCATGCTTCAGCGCGCTGATGGCGGGGTCGCGTTCGGCGAGGGTGCTGTTGGCATAGCGATAGAGGCCGTCCCAGTCGAACTCATCGAGGCGATCATCGTCGACGACTTCCATCGGGGCCAGATCCGCGGCGATCAGGGCGGCCAGAATGGCATCGGCCGATTGGCGGTGGCGTTTGCGCGGACCCACCACCAGGCGCGTGGTGTGGAGGCCTTGTGCGGCCCAGAACTCGCCCAGGCGTCGGGCCTGTTCCGCGCCCAGTTCGGAAAGCTGGTCGTAGTTGCCGGAAAGGAAAGACGCCTGGCCGTGGCGTACGATGATGAGTTCACTCATGGATTTGTTCCAATACTGCTGATTTCTCTTTGCCGGATGGGCGTGCAGGGGCGGGGCTTTGACTGCCCCAAGCCGGGGGCATTAAGATCAGGCGCTGCCTTAACCCTTTCGGGAGTCTGTCCCCATGAAATCTTCCACGCTTTACCGCCTTGCCTTTTGCTCATCCGCGCTGCTGTCCGCGAGTGTTCAGGCCGATCCAGGACTCGATCAACTCCTTGGGCAGGCGGCGCCCATCCTGGCGGAGCCCGAAGCATACCACACGGCTGGCGAGGGGGGCGAGACCCTGGAGACACTGACTCTGACGCTGGACGAGTGCGTGGCGCTCGCGCTGGAAAACAATGCCCAGGTGCTCGAAGCCGACACCGATATCGCCCTGCGTGAGGCCCAGACGGGTCAGGCAAAGGCGCGGCGTCTGCCTCAGGTGAAGGGCCAGGTGGCTTACAACTACATCGAGGAACTCGATCAGGGTATCGGCCGTGCCGGAATTCAGAAGTTGATCGGCGCGGAGGGCTACGCACCCGAGAAAGGGACCACCACCACGGGCCTGAGCATCACCCAGTTGATCTACGCGGGCGGCCAGGTGCAGGCGGCGGTGAAGGCGTCGGAATATCTTGCTGCTTCGGAGGTCTGGCGCCGCGATGCCGTCCGTGCCGAAATTACCTATCAGGCGCGTGAAGCCTACCACAATGCCCTGCTGGCCGCTTCGCTCGTCACGGTGGCCACGGAAGCCCTGGAGGCCTTTGAGCACCACGTGAAGGATACCGAGGCCCTCCTGCGGGAAGGCGCCATCACCAATTTCGAGGTGATGCGCGCAAAGACCGAAGCGGGGGCGCGACGCTCCGATCTCGAAGCGGCCCGCGCCGGCGCAAAGCTGGCGGATATCAACATGCGCCGCATACTCGCGCTGCCGGAACAACAGCCCTTGAGTTATGACACGACCCTGCCCTGGTCGCCGGTGGCGCAGAAGGCCTCGGAACTGATCGCGCAGGCCCGCGAAAAGCGCCCTGAGGTGCTCGCATTGCAGGAAGCGGTGGCAGCCACGGGCGAGCAGGAAAAAGGGGTGAAAGGGAAGTACCTGCCCCAGGCGGCGGCCACGGTGAAATGGCAGAGCGTGGACAATGGCGGGCGCGTATTGACGGATGGCTGGCAGGTGAATGTGGGCGCGCAGTGGGATCTCTATCTCGGTGGCCAGCGCAAGCATGAGCTGGGCGAGGTGCGCGCGCGCGCGGACAGCCTTCGAATTCAGTTGGATGATCTGGAGCGGCTGGTGGCGGCGGATGTGGAGCAGGCCTGCGTGCGGCTCGATGAAGCCACGGCGTCGATGCGCGCGGGCAAAGAGACGGTGGCGCTGGCGGAGGAGAGTGTGCGCCTGGCGGAGTTGCGCTACAAGGAAGGCGCGGGCACGCAGACCGAGATCATTGATACGGAACTGGCGAGGACCCAGGCGAAGACCGCGCTGGTGCAGGCCATCCGCGACTACTTCGTGGCCTATGCGTCATTGCAGCGCGCGGCAGGAGAGCAATGGACAATGGACAATTGACAGTTGACAACGATAGGACGGACAGGACCGATAGGACGGATAATCAGCGCTATCTGTCGAATCCGTCTTATTTCATTCGTTGTCCATTGCCCATTGTCCATTGATAAAAAAACCCGGCCTCACCTAAGTGAAGACCGGGCCGGGTCAGCGCCGCAACTGTGCGGTATAGACTATTTCTTTTCCTTGGCGGGCGTGATGGCGTCTTTCGCGGCCTTGGCGATGCGGAACTTGAGCACCTTCTTGGCGGCGATCTTGATGGTTTCGCCCGTCTTCGGGTTGCGGCCCTTGCGCGCCTTGCGCTGCTGGACGACCAGCTTGCCGAGGCCGGGGATGGTGAAGCCCACGGCGGCCTGCGCGTAGGAAAGTTCGGTCAGCGCGGCGAGGACCGCGCCGATGTCCTTCTTGGAAAGCTGGGTCTCTTCGGCCAGGGCTTCGATGACTTTGGACTTCGTGAGGGCCTTGTCGGTCGGCTTGGCTTTTTTAATGGTCATGGTGGTTTCTCCTTTGAAATCAATGGGGTCTTGAATGCTGTCGGCGCCGGCCCAAGATACGCGACAGACGTATACTCTCTCCGGAGCTGCGCGCAACTACCGGAAGCGCCTTCAGCGATGGTGTATTGATTAACGTCTAAATAATGATTTGTCAAGCCCTATTTTCAATGCTAAAAGTTTTTTGGGTGCGAATTCGCCCTTATTTTACAGGCTCTTCGGGGGTCTCAAAAGTCAAAAAATCGATTTCATTTTTGCAAAACCTTTAATTGCAGCAGTTTACAATTTCGTTGAAGGCCGCTGTGGAAGCGCGTATAGTTCGCAACGTCGCCCGAGGCGGCCAAAAATATTTTTTCCGGGAAGGAACAAATTCATGATCTTCGCCGCAATTGGCAGCATCAATGGCAATAAAAATGCGCTCCAAATCGCCCTCGACGCGATCACGGAGACCGGAATTCAGATGATTCTGCACACGGGCGACGCCGTTATGGGAGGCGAGGGAGGCAATGAGGTCATTGCGTTGCTGGAAAAATACGGTGTGATCTGCGTTCAGGGCAATAACGATCGCATGGTCGTTCGCTACTCGCGCAAGCAGGAAACACTGGATCGAAAGGTCGATGAAGCAAGTTTGACGGCGTTGCGCGAGGCCCATGAGTACCTGAGTAGTCAGAATCTCGAACGGCTCCGTGACTGGCGTAAAACCCGCGAATTCATTGTCGAAGGGCTCACGGGTATCGTGTGCCATGGTTCGCCGGGCAATCCGCGGGAAGTCATCACGACCGATACGCCGGTCGCGAAACTGAAGCGCCAGCGCGAGATCACACGCGCCGATATTATCGTCAGCGGCGGGACGGATGATTTTTTTACGCGCCACGTGGACGGCGCTCTTTTCGTCGCGCCGGGATCGCTTACCGCGGAAGAGGGATTCGCGCGCTACGCGCTGATCAGCACCGAAGACACACCGTGGAACGCTACGCTGGAGCGGGTAAAGCTGGGGTAAGAGGGACCACCCTCGCTTACTCTATCCCCGGCAGCGCGTCCAGGAATTCACCCCAGTGGCGAAAGACGTACTCCGCGGTTGTGTTTTCCGCGAAGCGATTATTCGCGCCAGCAAAGAGGGCGCCCACCCCGCCCACCGCGTGAACACCGGCAATATCCGTGGGTTCCAGATCGCCAATGTGCAGAAGTTCGTGGGTCGCCACGCCGAGGGCAGCGGCGGTTCGTTCAAACATGGCCGCCTGGGGTTTGGCCACGCCGAGCTCGTCTGAGAAGGTCATGTGGGTAAAATAGGGTGTGAATCCGTGGAGATCCAGCAGTTTTTTCAAAGAGGATCCGGGGCTCATGCCGCTGTCGGAGATGATGCCGATGGGCCCCCGTGCGGCGGCGGCCTTCACGGCGTCGAGGGCGCCCTCAATGAGTGCGGGCGGGTAGACCAGGATTGAGGCGCCAAAGGCATCGGCAAGCTCGTCCGCGAGCGAATCCGATAGGGTGAGATCCAGATCACGGCACACCATGCGCACCGCGTCGATGGGCTCCAGCGTGCGCTGCTCGGCAACGTGGATCGTAAAAAAGTACTCGTGGGCGGCCTGCAACGCGCGGCTTACCTCCGCTTGCGGTGCGCCGGTGGCCTTGGCGAAGGCTTCCGAGCGATGCTCGTGGCGCAAGTCGCGATCCTGCTCGCGAAAGAGGGTCATCCAGTAGTCGAATGTGATGGCGCGAATGGGCATGGGCAGACCTTCTAGCGGACCAGTTTTTTCAATTTCCGGAAGACCTTCTTCACAATCTTCTGGGCGAGAGAAGGACCCTCGTAGCGATTTCCCTGGATGCCCTGCTCGGCAACCAGGTCGCGCAGCGACTGGAGCTGCGTCTCGGTCACGCCCTCGGTGCGGTGGCCGAGCTTGCGCGCCGGCGTGCCCGCCCAGATCTCCAGCGGGCCAATATCGCGCGTCACCACGCTGAAGGGCCCCACTACGGCGCCGTCCCCGATGGTGACGCCGGGGCCGATAATGCAGCCGCTGCCGACAAACACGTCGTTGCCGATGTAGATGGGCTTCGAAACGTACTCCACCTCGCGGCAACCCTTTTTGGAGCCTTTGAGCACCGGCATGGTGTCGCAGATCCAGGAGTACTCCGCGATTGCGGTGTAGTTGCCGATCTGGATGAGTTGGTGCGCCTCCGCCGTACAGCCCCAGCTCAGGCCGGAGCGATTTCCGAAGATGATCTTGCCCTCGCCCCGGGTGCGCAGGGTCACGTTGTTTCGAAAGCGGCACAGATCGCCCAGCTCCACGTGACCGTCCACATGGAGGCTGGGAATGGGGAACTGGCATCGCTTGCCCTTGCGGGCAAACTTCCACGTATGTTTCAACGTCATCCAGGTGCGTTCGATGGTGTTCATGGGGGCCTTTCGGGACTGCGAAGACGGCCATTGTAATGGAGTCCGGCGCGACGGGGCAACGCGGGGTCGGGAAATTCCAGCTTGATGTAGTTGAAGCGGCCTCGGGGCGTCACCGGAGCTTTCACGACGAAGCGCACGAAGAAGTAGGGGAGAAGGAAACACTTCGCAGCCGCGATATTACCCTGCAAGTCAGGCAAGATATATTGAACCGACGTCCAAAAACATGATTGCTTGCGCCTTTGCGTGCACATATTATTCGAAACACGGCATGCCAAGCGTGGTTAAATGTCCGGCATCTCCTCTTTCTTCGTGAACTTCCTGCCTTCGTGGTGATATTTCTTTCCTTTGTGAATCAGGAAGCAAGGAGCAACGGCATGTTCTGGTTGCCAGGCCATTTTCCATTCCCTGGCGTGTGGAGTACTATGGTGGCCTTGCTTCGTCAAGCGAACAGAAAGGGAAGAACCATGAAGGCTTTCGTCACACTCCGGCACTCGTATCTTATATCCATGCTCATGGCGCTACTGTGCGTCGCTACGTCGCACGCCGCAGCGCCGGAGAATGTTCTCCTTTTTTCGTTTTTCCGGGGCAATGGCGAGGCGGGGCTGTATCTCGCCACGAGCGAGGACGGCCTCCGCTGGGAGGAGGTGCGGAAAGACCATGTTTGGCTCGCGCCGAAGGTGGGCGAGTCGGTGCTCATGCGGGATCCCTGCATCATCACCGGCGCGGACGGCCTGTTTCACATGGTGTGGACGCCGGGCTGGCAGGAGCGGGGTATTGGTCATGCGAGCTCGAGTGACCTGATCCACTGGTCGGCGCAGCAGTATGTTCCGGTAATGATGCACGAGCCCACCGCGCAGAATGCCTGGGCGCCGGAGGCCTTTTACGATGACGCCACCGGCCAGTACCTCATTTTCTGGGCCACGACCATCCCCGGGCGTTTTCCAGAGACGGAGGGCAAGGGGGATGGTGAAAACAATCACCGGATCTATTACACGGCCACGAAGGACTTCAAGACGTTCAGCGAAACGAAGCTCTTCTATGACCCCGGCTTTAACGTGATCGATTCCACGGTGGTGAAGGCGGGGGATGAGTACGTCATGTTTCTTAAGAACGAGACCCTCAAGCCCGAAGAGAAGAATATCCGCATGGCCACGGCGGAGAAGGCCGAAGGCCCCTGGAGCGCGGCATCTCCAAAGATTACGGGCGACTATTGGGCCGAAGGCCCCTCGGCAGTGAACTGGAAGGGCCAGTGGCTGGTCTATTTCGACAAATATATGGACCACCGCTATGGCGCGGTGCGCTCGACCGATCGGAAAACCTGGGAAGATGTTTCGGAGCAGATCATGATGCCCGAGGGCATCCGTCACGGCACGGTCTTTGTGGCACCTCGCGCAGTGCTCGATGGCCTTCGGAACGCCGACGTGAAGTGAAGCCGATGTGGTTTTAACCCCGGTCGCGAATACATTTATACTATGCGACGAGGCACGTGGCCACCGTGCCCGGACAAAACCTTGACTTTTCTTGCATAAACCATGAAGGAATTCCCCTGTGCTTAAGATTTCCGTTTATACCGTTGTCGGCTTCGTAATCCTGCTTCTGGCGGGTTGCGGCGGCGCTCCGAAAGAAGAAGCACAAGGCGGGGAGTCCGGTTCGGCGGCAAATCCGGCGAATGTACTCAAGATCAATATCAACGCCGAAGTTAAGGATCTGGATCCCCACTTGGTCACGGGCGTGCCGGAACACCGCGTGCTCGCCTCGTTGTTTGACGGACTGACCGGGGTCGATCCGGCAACCTTTAATCCCTTGCCCGCGGCGGCGGAGTCCTGGACCATTTCGGAAGACAAACGGGTCTATACCTTCAAACTGCGGGCCGACGGCATGTGGTCGAATGGCGATCCGGTGACGACGAAGGATTTCATCTACAGCTACAAGCGCATGTTGAGCCCCGCGCTGGCGGCGGACTACGCCTACCTGCTTTTCTGCCTGAAAAACGCGAAAGCCTTCAATCAGGGCACGATCTCGAATTTTGACGAAGTGGGCGCGAAAGCGATCGATGACCACACCCTGGAGCTCACCTTGGAGTATCCCACGCCCTACCTGCTCGCCATGCAGATCCACCAGGCGTGGTTCCCCGTGCATCAGGCCACGATTGAGGCCTACGGCCGGATGGACGAACGCGGAACACCTTGGACGCGGGGCGGGAATCACGTGAGTAATGGCCCCTTCCGACTCACCGAGTGGAGCCCGAACGAAATCATTCGCGTGACGCGCAACGAGCATTACTGGGAGCGCGACAAGGTCCGTCTCGATGGTATCGAGTTCTACCCTATTGATGATCTGAGCACGGAAGAGCGGAGTTTCCGTTCCGGCAAGATCCAGTTGACCGGCGATATGCCCGAGCACAAGATTGCGGAGTATCGGGAAAAGGATCCGGGACTCATCCACATCGATCCCTACCTGGGCGTTTATTTCTATCGCCTCAACACCACGCGTCCGCCCTTCAACGACAAACGGGTGCGCCAGGCCCTGTCCCTCGCGACTGACCGGGATGAGCTCACCCGAAACGTGCTAAAGGCTGGCCAGGCATCCGCCACGAGCTATGTCCCTCCGGGCATTCCGGGCTATGAGGGAACGCCCCGCCTGGAATTCAATCCGGAGAAGGCGAAGGCCCTGCTGGCCGAGGCTGGCTTCCCCGACGGTCAGGGCCTGCCGCCGGTGGAAATCCTCTACAACACCTCTGAGATGCACAAGAAGATCGCCGAGGTGATGCAGCAGATGTGGCGGAAACACCTCGGCCTCGAAGTGCGACTTCTGAATCAGGACTGGAAGGTCTACCTCGACAGCACCAACAGCCTCGACTACGACCTCGCTCGCGCGGCCTGGATAGGCGATGTGATGGACCCCATGAACTTCCTGGAGATGTGGCTCACCGATGGCGGCAACAATCGCACCGGCTACGCCAACCCGGCCTACGACGCCCTCATCCAGCAGGCCTACGCCGAGCCCGACACCGCCAAACGTTTTGCGCTGCTGAAGCAGGCGGAAGATATCGTGCTGGAGGATCTGCCCATCGTCCCGATTTACTTCTACACCCGGAAATACCTCCAGGCCCCCGAAGTAAAGGGCTACGTGCCCAATGTGCTGGGCTACCATCGTTTCCAGGATTTCTATATCGAGCAGTGACGTTTCTAAGTGCGACGCGCTATTCCTTCGCCCCGATCCCCGGATCGGGGTTTTTCATTGTTTCCCATCTGCCCGTGGCCGTGTGCGCTTGTTAAGCATACCGGTTGCAAATAACCAGAAAGAGGTGTAACATAGATCGCAAATACATCTTTAACCGCCCCGTGACGGGCGATAGAAAAGGACCGGATTTATGGCCACCATGCATTGCGACCAATGTGAACAAACCTTTCGTGGAACGGGCTGCGTTGATCGCGGCATCTGCGGGAAGGACGCGGACGTGGAGTCCGTACAGAAGATTCTCCTCTACGGCCTGAAGGGCATGGCGGCTTATAAGTGCCACGCGCGACGCCTGGGCAAGACCGACCCGGAAGTGGAGGCCTTTATTGAAGAGGCCCTCTTCGCCACGATGACCAATGTGAATTTCGATTTGATGTCGCTGGTGGAGATGGCGCTGGAATGCGGGCGTATGAACCTGAAAACCATGCAGCTCCTGAACGACGGCCACGTGGAGAATTTTGGGATTCCCGAGCCTACCGAAGTGACCGAGGGCATTCAGGAAGGCCCCGGCATCCTGATCACGGGCCACGATCTGATGGACCTGAAAGACCTGTTGGAACAGGCGAACAACGCGGGCGTAAACGTCTACACCCATGGTGAAATGCTCCCCGGCCACAGCTACCCCGGTCTGAAAAAGTACCCCCACCTCAAGGGCCACTTCGGTTCAGCCTGGCAAAAGCAGCGCGTGGAATTTGAGCGCTTCGGTGGACCTATCCTCGGCACCACCAACTGCGTGCTGATTCCCTGGGACTCCAACACCTACCTCGACCGCTTCTACACGACCCGCACCACGGCGGTGCCCGGCGCGATGCGCATCACGGACAACGACTACACGCCCATTATCAAGCGCGCGCTGGAGATAGGCCCGTTGAAGCCTACCGAGCTGAAGAAGTCCACTATCGGCTTCCACTACACGCAGATTCTGAATCTCGCCGACACGCTGGTAAAAGCCTTCAAGGACGGCGACATCCGCCACGTCTTCCTCATCGGCGGCTGCGACGGTGCGGAACCAGGGCGCAACTACTACGCCGATTTCGCCCACGAGACCCCCATGGACTCCCTGGTGCTCACGCTGGGCTGCGGCAAGTTCCGTATCCGCGACTACGATTACGGAACCGTGGCGGGTCTGCCCCGCTTCCTCGACATGGGCCAGTGCAACGACGCCTACGGCGCGATCCAGGTGGCCCTGGCGCTGGCGAAAGCCTTCGAGTGCGGTGTGAACGATCTGCCTCTCACGCTGATGATAAGCTGGTTCGAATAGAAGGCCGTGGCCGTGCTGCTGACCCTGCTGTACCTGGATGTCCATAACATCCACCTCGGCCCGAACCTGCCCGCCTTCGTCACACCCAACGTGCTGGCGCTGTTGCAGAAGAACTACAACCTGAAGCCCGTGGGTTCCGACGCGAAAGCCGACGTGGAAGCGCTGCTGGCCTCGCTTTAATCGAACTGATTAGACAAACCGGCGCGGTGGGACCTTGCGGCTCCATCGCGCCGGTTTTTTGCGAACCGACCTGACAAGTGACAATTGTCTATGGTAGACTAAAGTAGGGTCGGTAGCTTCAAACACAAGGGGCTGAAGCGCCTCTATGAACATGGTGATGTCAGTAAGGTCAACCCTAACCTGCTGGCGAGGGTTGAATTGATTCTTGCCGATCTAGATGCAGCAGATACGATAGAGCACATGCGACAGCCTGGCTATCGACTGCACGAGTTGCGAGGTAGCCGGCGTGGTCAGTACGCCGTAGTTGTTTCTGGAAACTGGCGCATCGTTTTTCGATTCGAGGGCGGACTTGCCTTGGAAATCAATCTGGTGGACTATCACTAAGGGAGTCGCAGAACATGCCAATGAAGAACCCACCCCATCCGGGACGGCACGTGCGAGTCAATTGTCTCGAACCCTTGGGGATCACCGTGTCCGATGGTGCCAAAGCCCTGGGGGTGGCACGACAAACATTGAACAATCTGCTCAACGAGAAGTCGGGGATATCTCCCGAGATGTCCGTGCGCCTGGAAAAGATGGGCTGGGGCACTGCCGATGGATGGTTGCGCCTGCAAATGAACTACGACCTGAGCCTCGTGCGAAAGCGAGCGGATGCGATTGTGGTTCATCCCATTGCCGAGCAGTCGGGACGGCCCTGAATAGGGGATGGCCTCGCGCACAGTCAGACTCGTACGAGGCTACTTTCCCGCATCTACTGGGGAAGCGGAATTTGCTGGGTGCAGCATCCAGTTCACTTGTTACATCCACTGGGACACGCCCGCCCGTGCTGGTGTGCCGCGTTATTGCGCGATTCTAATGGGTGAGGCGAATCCTGCCGCCAGGTCAAGGGCCTCTTCGCGGGTCCGTCCCTACATGCGCTCGGGTGCGGCGATGCCGAGAATGCCCAGGGCGTTTTTCAGGGTCTGCAAGGTAGCTTTGCAAATTTGCAGACGCGCCGTTACCAGGGCTTCGTTCTCGGCCTTAAGCACGGGGCAGTCGTTGTAGAAGCTGGAGAAGAGCCGCGCGAGTTCGAGGGTGTAGTTGGCGATGGGCGCGCAGGTGCGCTGGTTCAGGCCACTGGCCACGATGCTGGAGAAGTCGGCGATCTTCGTGAGGAGCGCCCATTCGGCGTCGGCGGTCACGGGGAACAGCTCGGCGAGCGCGTTGGACACTTCACCGTCGTGCTTGCGCATGATGGAGTTGATCCGCGCGCATGAATATTGCACGTAGGGGCCCGTGTCGCCGACGAACTTCATGTTCTCTTCCATGTCGAAGATCACGTTCTTGTTCGGCGTTACCCGGAGCACGCTGAAGCGGATGGCGGCGACGGCGACTTGTTCGGCGATGGCGTGCTGCTCTTCGGGGGAGAGGTCCTTGCACTGCTCGGCGACGCGCTCGTGGGCCAGGCCGGAGGCTTCGTCGAGGAAGTCGGAGAGCAATACGACCTTGCCCTGCCGGGTGGACATTTTTCCGCTCTTGAGCAGGATGTAGGAGTAGTAGATGGGCTCGGGTGCCGGGTGGCCCGCCGCTTCGAGGATCAGCGCGAGTTGCTGGGCGTAGAGCTTGTGATCTTCGCCGAGGACCATGAGGTTGATGTCCGCGCCGAGGGCCTCTTTGTCCAGCGTGTAGGCGAGATCGCGGAAGCCGTACATGGAGCTGCCATTGCCCCGGAGGAGCACGAAGTAGCGGCCCTCTTCCTGGGTGTAGCCGAGCTTGGACAGGTCCACCACGAGCCGCTGGTCTTCGTCGATGAAGACCGCGTCCTTTTCCTTCAGCTTCGCCACGATCTCGTCGAGACGCGCATCCTTCACATACTTGGACTCGTGATCGAATACGTCATAGGTGCCGCCCAACCGATGGAGCACTTCCAACTGGCCCTTGAGGCACAGGTCGGTGACGGCGGTGAATTTCTTCTGCGTTTCCGGGTCGCCCTGTTCCATCTTCGAGAGCAATTCATAGCCCGCCTGGGCGAAGGCCTCGTCCACCTTGGCGCGCTCATTCGCTTCCACGTAGGCATCGAGAATCTGCTCAAATTTGAGGTTCTGCAATTCTTCCGCGATCAACACCAGCAGGCCGATCTGCCGCCCCATGTCGTTCACGTAATAGTGCACTTCCACATCATGGCCCTCGAAGCGGAAGAGCCGCGCGAGGCTGTCGCCGATCATGGCGTTGCGCGCCCGGCCCACGTGGGGGCTGGCGTTGGGGTTGATGCTGGTGTGCTCCAGCACGACCTTTTTGCCCTGGCCGATGCCGTTGGAACCGAAAGTATCGCCCGCTTCAAGTACGGCGCCCACGATTTTCCGGGCAAAGGCCCCGCGATCAAGCTTGAGGTTTAGGTAGGGCCCTGCGGGTTTCGCCTCAAGCACTTCCGGGCCGAAAACGGCCTTCGCCACGATTTCCGCAGCCAGCTTAGGCGGCGCGGTCTGCAGCTTCTTCGCCGGAATGAAAAGAGGAATGGCCACATCACCCAGTTCGAGCTTCGGAGGCACACCGAAAGAGAAATCATCGGCGCTCAATTCGGGAAAGGCGGCCAGGATCGGCGGAACAAGACTGGAAAAGGGATTCACGGGGAAACTCCTCGGGCAGGTGGTTGGGGTGCGCACTGGCCCGATAGTATAGCGAAAAAGGGAGGGGCATCGCGAGAAGCGGACGAGGTTGCCCATCAGACGGATCGGAGGGATCAGACTGATCTGATCAGTCCGACACGTCTGATTTGCCCCCAGCTTCACTCGCAGCTACTCTATCCCCTCCAGCACCACGCCCAGTTCGGTCCGGGCTACGCCCTGGGGAACGGCGTGGGTCACGTCGACCTGAGCGCACCAGGCGATGTCTGACTCCATGCCGATCCGCCGCAGTTTGGCCGCGTGGGGCGCGCCGTTGAAGATGGCCTCGATACCCTCGGCGTCTATCCGGTCGCGCCATGTTTCGAAGGTATCCCGGCCCTCGCCGATGTTCACGCCGGCCTTCATGGCGATGGCGGTGGCGGCGCACCAGTCTTCCTGAGCGTCGAACTCGGGATCGCCCGCGAATCCTGCGGGGATGATCACCACATCATGCTCCAAGCCCGCCGCCGCCCTTGCGACCGCCGAGGCGTTAATCGTGGTGCCCATGAGAATGGCGTGGGCGCCCCAGGCCGATACCAGGCGTCCCGCGCCGGTGGTGGTGGTGAAGATGACGCTCCGGCCCCGGGCATGGCGCGCCTCCTGCGGGCTGTTGCCGTAGTCGAAGCCTTCGGGGGGTATCCCGCCGCGCTCGCCGAAGAGCAGGGCCCCGGAATAGCTCTCCTTCGCGCGAAGGGCCTCTTCCACTTCCCGCACGACCAGGATGGACTTTGCGCCGTGTTGGCAGAGCATGGCGGCGGTGGCGCTGGCCCGGAGGGCGTCCACGATAATGGCGGTGCACTTGTGTGCCACCGCGAATTCACAGCCCGCTTCCCCTTCGATAATGTGCCAGTGCATGGGTTTACTCCCGGGTATCCGCGAAAGCGGAGGCCGCGCTTCGGGTCTGTATCCGGCGAACGATGGCGGGGCCATGTTCGCGGCTGTTCTCTACAAATACGATATTGGACTCGCAGCCGGCGCACAAGGTACCGGCCACGAAGACGCCCGGCACCGTTGTCTCGTGGGCCTCGTCCAGCACGGGTTTTCCGGTGGCTCGGTCCACAATGGCCCCGGTACTCTCCAGAAGCGCCGTGTCCGGCTCATAGCCCGTCATGGCCAGCACAAAATCATTGGCCACGCGCACGATCTCGCCGGAATTTGTGCGGAGCGTGACGTCATCCATCCCGATCTCGAGGACTTCGCAGTTCCGCCAGGCCTGGATGGACCCCTCCTTGATGCGGTTCTCGATATCGGGTTCCACCCAGTATTTGGTGTGGAAGCGGTCCCCCCGCATGGCTACCGTGACCTCGGCGCCGTCGCGGTAAAGCTCCAGGGCCACTTCGGCGGCGGAGGAGCCCGCCCCGATGATCAGCACCTTGTGGTCCGCGTAGTAGTGGGATTCCGTGTAGCGGTGGCTCACTTTCGGCAAATCGCCGCCGGGAATGCCAAGCGGGCGGGGACTGTCGTAGAACCCCGTCGCGAGCACGACATTGCGGGCGAACCAGTGCTGTTCCCGACCGAATCGGTCTCGGGCGGTGACCTTAAACAGGCCGTCCGCGTTCTCGATCCGGGTGACCTCCCGATAGGTGGCAACTTCGAGTCCGAAATACTTTACAAAGGCTCGGCAGTAGCGGAGGTATTCCCGGCGGGTGGGGTTCTTCTCGTCGATCAGCAGGGGAAAGCCGCAGAGTTCGAGTTTGTCGAAGGTGGAGAACCAGCGCATGTAGGTGGGGTGTTTGAGCAGGGCCCCGCAGACGGGCCCCTTGTCTATGGCGATGGCGCGCAAGCCCTGAATCTGGGCCTCGCGCAGGGCCACCAGGGCGGCGGGCCCGGCGCCAACGGCGACCAGGTCGAATACATCTTCGCTCCCGACATGTTTCACAGGGGTACCTCCAAGCGGCCCGCGGCGGGGGAGAAAACCGGGCCGGCGACGAAATCGGCAGGGCCTGAGTGTAGCACATTCCGGGAGGCGCTTGGCATCTAACCCTTGCATTTTACAGGGGTTATTTGCACCCATTGACTGGCATGTGCTAAATTCGTCAGGTTTACCAAATTGTGAAACTAGCGGCCAAGTGCCGTTTCATGCCGGTCGGGTCCCATCGCGGCCTGTTTACTTACAGTGGAGGTTTTTTTCGGTGCATATCTTTCGAGATCATAAGCGGGCCATGCTCATTTTCATGTTTGTCGCTATTGGCCTGCCCATGTTGTTCTTCGGCGTGCCCACGAGCAATCCAGGCATGGACAGGGGTATGGACGTGGAACTGGCCAAGGTGGCCGGTGTTCCCATCATGGCTTCCGAGTTCCGCCGCAACTTGGAATTGGCCGCGCGACGCAACGCCCGGGGCGCGGAACAGCCCACCTACCTCGAGCTTGAAAAGCAGGGTATCGCGGGCGAAGTGATGCAGGAAATGCTCGCCGCCGCCCTTATTAAGCGCGACGAGCAGAAGCGCAAATTCGAAGTGGATCAGTCCCTGCTCGAAGAGCGACTTCGCGACGATCCCAGCTTCAAGGACGATGCGGGCACCTTTATCCCCGCGCGCTTCAATGCCTGGGTAACAAACAATGAGGGCATTAAATGGGACGAAGTCTTCGCGGGCGTGCAGGAGCAGGTTTCCCGTCAGGTCTACATGGAAACGGTGCTGGCGGCGGCCAACCGCGTCCTCGACAAGGACATTGAGCAGGAACTGAAGGACAACGCCACCAAGATCCAGATGAAATACGCGAAGATCGAGAAGCCCGTGGCGCCCACGGAAGAGGAGATCACGGCGTACTACGAAGCGAACAAGGCGCGCTATCAGAAGTCGGCGACCCACACGGCCGAGTATGTGGCCCTGTCCCTGCTGGCCGAGCCCAATGACAAGGTGAAGGAAGTGCTGGCGAAGGCGCAGGCCGGTGAAGATTTCGCCGCTCTGGCGGATCAGTACTCCGAGCTCGAAACCAAGAACGGCGGCGAGCTGGGCTGGATTTCTGAGCGCCCGACCGAGCTGGACTACCGCAAGCCCCTCTTCGCATTGACCAAGGGTGGCGTGAGCGAGCCGGTGCGTGGTCCTGGTGGTTTCTATATCTACAAGGTGGACGACGAGCGCATGACCGGTGGCGAAGCGGCCCCGGCACCCGCCCCGGCCGATCCTGCGGCCGCCCCGGCGGAAGCAGCCCCCGCTGCGACGCCCCAGGTGCGCGAGATTTTTGCCCGACACATCTACATCAAGGTTGAGCTTCCCGCGGACGCCAAGGCCGCGCTGGAGCTGAAGGCTCAGGAAATCTCCGCCAAGGCGAAAGAGCTGGGCAACCTTTCCAAGGCCGCCGAAGCGCTGGGCTACAAGACCAGCCTTGCCGAAGGCTTCAATGTGGAATCCGCCGAGATCAACGGTATTCCCCGGGTCGATGCGTTCCAGTTCCGCCGCGTGGTGGATGAGGAAGGCATGAAGAAGTTTAACAAGCAACCCTTTGAATTCCCCGTCATCACCGCGAGCGAGAACCTCTACGTGGCCGAGGCGGTCCTGACGACCGAAGGCGCGATTCCGGCGCTGGACGAAGTCCGCACCCAGGTGACGGACGACGTGGTTGCGGAGCGCAAGCAGGGCGAGGCCTACAAGGCGGAGATTACCGCGCTGGCCAACGAGATCAAAGCCCAGGCGAAAACGCTGGATGAGGTCAAGGAAAAGTCCCCCGACCTCAACCTCGAAATCAAAGAGACGGCGCCCTTCGCCAAGAGCGAGTTCCTGTTCCAGCAGCAGATCTACCTCCAGACCCAGGATATCTACGCGGCCCTTGAAGGGAAGGCGGAGAACGAATTGGCCGGTCCGCTTACGGACTTCCTCGGTGCTTCCTACCTCATCGCCCTTACGAAGCGTGAAGAACCCACGGAAGAGGCGAAGGCCACGTGGGACGAAGAAGGCAAGGCCCTGCGCGATCAGCGTCGCCAGATGGCCGGCATGCAGCTCCTGCAGGACTACCTGAAGGACCTGCGTGAACGGGAATTGGAGCGCGTGGACTGGAGCATCGATCAGAAGGTCTACGACGCGATAATCGGCCGCGAAGACACCACGGAATCCGAGACGCCGGCGAACCCCGCTGCGGACTCGGGCGTGACCCCGGCCACCGGCGCGCCCGCGGAAGCCGCTCCGGCCGCCGAAGCGCCCGCCGCCGAAGCCCCTGCGGCGGAGACGGCCCCGGCCAATCCCTGATCCCATTCGTTGAATGTATCACCGGCCTTCTCCACTGCGGGAAGGCCGGTTTTTGTTTGAAATGCCAGGCTTTGCCCCGTGGGTTTTACCCCCCCTACCCCCCCGCAAGCGGGGGGGACCTTGATTGTCGAAGTGAACTTCCTGGTTCCCC
>JBHEKR010000292.1:0-12653 GCA_041859365.1 Candidatus Hydrogenedentales bacterium | reverse complement strand
TCGCCGTCCTGCGGTCCGATGGTTTCCAGCAGGCGCTTCCAGGAAGAGATATAGCAGCTTGGCGCGGCGGCGGTGATGCGTGGATCGAGCGCCATGAGATAGCTGGACAGCGTGCCACCGCCGGAGCAACCCGTAACACCGATCTTGTCGCCCTTCACATCGGGTCGACTCTGGAGATAGTCAATCGCGCGCATCCCGTCCCAGATGCGGTACTGCGCAATGCTGGTACCGGTCAAAATCGCGCCCACATCAAAGAGCGTATGCTCCGCCGTCGTGCCCATGGTGGGTTCGCCCGCTTCGGTCATGTAGAACACCCGCTCGCCCTGGCCGATGGGGTCGTAGCAGAAGGCCGCGATGCCCAGGCGCGCCAGCAGGATGCAACCGCGCTGATAATCCGGCGCGGCCTTGCCATTCTGGTCGTGGCCGCAGGGCATCAACACTGCGGGCCACGGACCAGGCGTGAGCGGACGATAGAAAACGCCCGTGACATAGAATTGGGGACGGCTCTCGAAGATGATTTTTTCATAGGCGAAGCCCTCGCCCTCGCCGCCGCCCACAATTTGGGGATTCAGTGGTGTGCGCTCAGGAAAGCCGCCCAGAGCGCCCACAAAGTAGTCGTACTGCATGCGCTGCCAGGCTTGGACGTCTTCGGGCGTTTTCAACGCTTCATAGCGCTCCGCCCGACGGGCGAGATGCTCGAAGGCAATCTTGTCCAGCGCGGCAGACATCATGGCGTCGGGCTTGGTGCCGAGCGCCTTTTCCAGGGCCTCGGCAAAGGGATCGGCGGATGAGGTTGCAGCGGCAATGCCGGTGAGCAAGAAGAGCATCAGAATGCGCATACATGAATCCTTCGAAAATTGAAGCCTGCAAGCATCCAGTTTGCCACGAACGAAGGGGCGCTGTCGAGGTGCTTGGCGACTTATGGCAATGACACTAAACGTGTGGGCCATCAAGGTCAAGTAGCACGAAGTATCCGAACGATCAAAGCCGACCTCGGGTGCCACCTCAATCGTGCGACGCACGTTTGGGTGTCTTGAGCGGAGGTAATTCGAATGCAGTGGTTGCACTCGACCGGGGTTTGTTGGCCCGTGGGATCTTTTTCCAAGCTCGACGATCTGAGTCCATAGGCAGGATCCGGGTTTTCATTGCTATATGCCGTTTCCCTCCCACATGGCACCCAAACGAGCGTTGCTCGATTGAGGTGGCACCCGGCGTCGGTATGGAAAACCGCCGTGCATTCGGCTAAAACACCGGCACCGCAGCTTCCACAATCTCCACCTTACCCTCGGGCAGTGAATTTACCAGATCGGGCAGATCGTAAAACGTCAGCGCATTGTGTACGCCATTAATGAGCTGGTCCTTCGCGCGCGGCTCTGCCACAACGGCGCTCCAACTCGGAATGCCGCCGGTCAACGTCGTATGGTCAATGAGTTCAGGCGCCAACGCGACGGCGTGCAGCGCGGGAACGGTAGCCTCACCCGTGGCGTAGACATGTACTGGCGTAGCGGCGCCGGCGACCCGATCGGACTTGATCATTTTCGCGACCTGGAGGATTTCTTCCGCGCGCAAGCCCACATAGGACTGAGCGTTCAGGTAGGCGCGGAAAAAGTCCTGAAAGTCGGATCCCGCGAGTGGCCAGGTGCCGCTATTGTATTTCTGCGATTGGGTCGTGCCCGCGCCGCAAAGCTCCAGGAGCGCAAAGGCGTGGGCAGGGTTCTTCCAATCCGGGTGGGCGGAGAGTAGTGTGCGCGCTTCTTCCAGTCCGTTGCCGGCCACAATGATGTGGACCGCTTCCACAGAAGTTCCGTTCGCGGGCAGATAGGCGATGAGCGGCAGCGCGAGGCCTTCATCGGGATGGACGAGCTGGTAATGCACGGGGCGTCCTTCTTCCTCCGCACCGCTGATGTAAGTACTCTTCAGTTCGGGCAAATCCGCTACTGCGCGCGTCGCCGTCAGCTCCCGCACTTTCGCCAGCGCCATTTCGCGCGAATTCTCCTGCCAGAATCTTGCGCGTCCCTCGGTGAGGCCAGCATTTCGCTCCACATTTAGATCCGTCACCGTGCGCGCGCCGGGGATCTTCACCACCTGCCCATCGGGCGTGCAACGCATCTGCTCCAGCGTCAACAATGGCGTTTCAACCTCCACCACCGGCCCATCCACGTCCAACAACCAGCGCCGCATCCACTGCACCATGCCCACGCGGAGTGGGTTGCTGTAGGCATGGTCGTTGTCCGCCTCCACCAGGCTGACGCGCTCGGACAGGCCCAGCCGCGCGTAGATTCGCTTCGCCTCGCGGAAGGTGTTCCAGCTTCCTTCGATGCTGAAGGCGTCGTGGGTTGCGGTCAGGAGCAGCGTGGGTTTCGGCGCGCGCATGTGGATGTAGTCCGCATGGTTGATGCCCTGCTTCAATTGGCCGAAGGTATTCTGCTCGCCGTCCTGCGGACCCATCTCGGCGAGAAGTTTCTCGTAGGACGTGATGAAGCAGCAAGGTGCGGCCGCCACGACGCGCGGGTCCAGCGCCATGATATAGCTCGTGAGCGTGCCGCCGCCGGAGTGGCCCGTGACGCCGATCTTGTCCGGGATAATGTCCGGACGGTTCTGGAGATAATCGATGCCGCACATGCCGTCCCAGATGCGGTACTGGGCGAAGCTCGTGCCCGTCAGCATGGCGCTGGCGGCGAAGAGCGTGTGCTCCACCGTGCAGTACATCGCGGGGGTATTGTCTTCGTTGAGGTAGGTCACACGCTCGCCCTGACCGATGGGATCGTAAATCAGCGCGGCGATGCCATAGCGCGCGAGGAGGATGCACGCGCGCTGGTAGGTCTCCATGCCCCGCGGCGGATCGTCGTGGCCGCAGGGAAAGAGCACCGCAGGGTAGGGGCCGGGCGTCGTGGGGAGGAAGAGTGTCCCGGTCACGTAGAATTGCGGACGACTCTCGTAGATCAGGTTCTCATAGCGAAAGCCCTCGCCCGCACCACTGCTTACGACCTGCGCATTCAACGGCGTGCGCTCCGGGAAACCGCCCAGGGCCCGGACGAAGTAATCGCGGTTGCCTTCCTGCCACGCCCGGATTTCGTCCGGCGTCTTCAGGGTTTCGTAGCGCTCCTTGCGCGCGGCCAGGTTGGCCGTGGAGGTCTTGTCGAGGTAGACCGACATCATCTGCTGCGGGGGCGTGCCGCCGAGGGCCTTTGTGATTTCGGCTTCGAAGTCGGGCGTGTCCGAGCCAAGGAGCGCGGCGGAGAGGAGAAGCAGGGTGGCGGTTAGTGACATTGTAGTTTTCCTTCTGAATATTAAAAGAGATCCCAGTCGAGCCACGCGATTCGGTAACACCGATTCGTGTGCCCCGTTGCGGAAACGATGTCGGGCACAACGTGATCCAACATTGAACGGTGTGAACCTCGGAAGACGTATTCAGGAGTACACACCGCTGATTGGCGATATTCTTGACTGTTCTAAATCAACGAGACTCAATGCAAACGAACCGGCATTGCCGGATCGCGTGGCACAACCTAAGTTGCATTTTTGGCTCGCGATCACGAAGTTTCGCACGACTGGAGCCGTGCTGTCGAATTCTGTTTTCCGCAGCCTGTGTTGTTGTGTACTATGCGGTGTCACCTCTACCGAAAGGATTTCGCCGTGCGTTTCGTCCTCACCTTATTGCTCTTGCTCGTCACCGTACCATCCTTTGCCGAACCCTGCAACTTCGGCGGCGCAGAATCTGATTTCCACGGTTACCAGCAGTTCGACTTCGAACTGGAAGGCCGCGACTGCAAGGTGGCCTGCCCGAAGGAGGCCGCACCGGGCAAGCCCTGGATCTGGCGGGCCCTTTTCTGGGGACATGAGCCCCAGGCCGACGTGGCGCTGCTGGGCAAGGGTTTTCACGTGGCCTATATCGACGTCTTTGAGTTTCACGGCAACGACACCGCCGTGAAGATCTTCGAGAACCTCTATGCCTTCCTCACGGTGCAACAGGGATTTGCAAAGCGTCCCGCGCTGGAGGGACTGAGCCGGGGTGGCCTCATTGCCTACAACTGGGCCTCGGAACATCCCAATCAGGTGTCGTGCATCTACGGCGACGCGCCCGTGTGCGACATCAAGAGCTGGCCCGGCGGCCTCGGCGCGGGCCAGGGCAGCCCGGAGGATTGGAAAGTCTGCCTCGCGGCCTGGGGCCTCGACGAGAAAACCGTGGAGGATTTCAAGCGCAACCCCATCGACCGCCTCGCGCCCCTGGCCAAGGCGGGGATTCCGCTTCTGCATGTTGTCGGTGACGCGGACGATGTTGTTCCCGTTGCGGAAAACACGGACGTGCTCGCCGAGCGATACCGCGCTCTCGGCGGATCCATTGAGATTATCAACAAGCCCGGTGTGGGCCACCATCCCCACAGCCTGGTTGATCCCGCGCCGATTGTGGAGTTCATTTTGAAGCACGCGCTCCAGGGGACTGACGCGCGCAGGTGAACGGGTGGCGAGCGTTGTGCACGATAGCCATATGGGTCCCTACTGAAGCGGCGGGACTCCCCAATGCGCGTGGCTGTGTCGTCGTGAGGGAAATTGCACGCGATACGTCAACAGGCAACAAGCTCGCGACATCGCCACCTGAATGGTTGCAACGGCAGTAACACTTTCGTGTGAAGTAGTAGCGAGCGTTGAGTTTCGCGCTCGTGGGCTCTATAGCAGGCGTAGAATGCCTCCAAGTCATCTGCAAGGTCATTTTGGAAGTAAGGGCGCATAGCAGGAGCAAAATACGATAAGCCAACCCGTTCCGCCATCCGTCATAGAACTGGAACCCGATTTGGAAGCGGTACTTCAATTCAGAGCGGAACTGCCGCATCATGTGGTGTCCGAGGTGTTCAGCCCGGCCGTTCGATTGGTACTGGAAGAAGATCGGTTTGATTTTCCCGGCTATGAAGAACGCGCAGCCGATCCCACGACTTCACGTGAAAACTAATTCAGGATTTGAAAGCCCATGACCAAGTGAGAATCGCGTTCCAGCAATCCGTCGCGAAGAACCTTCACAGCTTGCCAAAACGGGATATCCCAGACATACTCGTGTGCATTGAAGCGCTGACAGACGATCTTCGCGCGTACGGATGCGAAAAACTGTTGGGGCAAGAAAGGTGCGGGATACGACAGTGGGCTACCGGATCATTTACGAGATTCTAGAAGTAACGCTTACAGATATGGATATTGAAGTGGGTCATCGGAGGGAAGTCTACAAGGGAATTTGAGCCCCTTGCCATACACGTATACGTCTTGCCGCTTCAACCTACTCCATCGTCCGCCACGTGTCCCAATGCCCCCGCGTTGCGTTGGGATCGTAGTCGCAGGTCACGATGAACAGATCCTCCTCCGCCATGCGATCCGGCGACAGATTCACCTGAATGTACGTCGAGGCACGCGCCGTCCAGGTGGCGTAGCCGTCCACCTCGGAGACCGGGATCGGTTCTCCGTTTAACTTCAATTCCTTTATCTTCGCGTTGGGGTACGGGAGTCGTAGTTGGATGCTCGCGCCGTGTTGGATGGGCACGGTTGCCGCCACCGTTTCCCCTTCCGCTGGTGCTGTCTCCGGCGCGCGATGCGTCACGTACAACTGGGGCGTGGGGCCGTTCTGTCCGGCGGGCCAGTCGTGGAAGAAGTCCCGGATCGCGCCGTAGTTCGTGCGGGGATGCTGCTCCAGCTTCGCCAGCGTCACCTCCAGCTTGTCGTCGTTCAAGTAGGTCTCCGCGCTCGCGCTCGTGGCAAGGAAGGCACTGGCACGGCCCGCCATCGCGGGGTCGAGACTGCCGAAGGTGAACTCGCCCATGCGATTCCACAGCTCCACCCGACTCGCGCGACGCGCCGCCGCCGTCTGGCCATAGGCCACGAGATAGACGTGGGTATTGCTCATGATGACCTGATTGGGATAGCCTGGATAGTAGTAGCCCGGCCAGCGCTCGTTGCCGATTTCCAGCAAGCGCTGATGGCGTACGAGGCCGCTTTCCTCCCAGCACACTTCCGTGGCGGAGACGAGGGTGTGGTAGTGGTCGTAGAGGTAATTCCCGGCGTAGTAGCGGGGCTGGCCATACCAACTTTTCGCAGCCATCTCCGACACGCCGGGCCCAAAAAACTGGCGCTCCGCATCGTCCTCCAGTGCGTCCACAGGATAGCCCGCCGCCATCGCCGCCTCGTCCATTTGGCGCACGATCTCGCGATGATAGGGGCGCAGCGCGCTGTTGGAGTAGGCGCAGCCCGAACTTTCGAACATGATGTACTTCTCGAAGTCCAGGCTCGTGCCGTGGATGTCCGCATGGAGGTCGGGCTGAAAGCGATCAAAGACCCGCTGTACGTACACCGCTTCGGGCACTTCCTCCGGCTTCAAGGGGCCATCCTTATTCCACTCCGTGTAGATGGGCGTGAACTGACCCTTCTCATACCGGTCAGGATCCACCAGCGGCAGAAAGACGACGACCTGGTTGCGAAGGATTTCTCCCACGCGCGGATCGCTGGACAGGAACCATTCAATGATGCCCATGACGGTGGTGGCTGCGCCACGCTCGTTCCCCGCGTGGAGCGCGGTGACCAGCGCGTGTTGCTTGTTCTCTTCGGGCACCGCGGGATCGGTCATGGTGACCGCGTAGATGCTGCGGCCTTCGACGGATTTGCCGAGCTCCTCCAATTGAAAGCCCACGGGATGCTCCGCCGCCCAATGCTTCAACACGGCCTCGATTTTTTCATAGGGCGGCCAGATAGCGGGCCCGCCCAGTGCTGTGGTCGGGGGGATGCGCGGGGCGTCGGGGGCTTCCTGAGCGTGGTTGGTATTTGAAATGGAGCTTAGAATAACTGCGACAAGCTGCCCAAGTAATTTCGCGAATCGCATAGTGGTGGACTCCTCATTACGATATTGGAAGAGATAGTAACACGTGGGGCAATTTTCGTGCCGTTGAGCTTACCACGCCCATTCTCCTTGTATAGCCAAGTCGTGACGAGAATGAGAGAGTTCATTTTCAGTTGGACGTAATCAACGGGCGTTCATCTCGTCCCGCGATAGTTTCCTGCCTACCTTCAGTTTGCCGCACACGGACGCCACTGCAGCGTCGAACTCCGCCAGCCGCCGGGGTTGGCTGGCATATTCGACAAGCCAAGCTTGAAATGCCAATTCCACGGTAGTCTCTTCCAAGCGAGCCCGCTCGCGTGCCGCTTCAATTAGACGATCGTCCGCACTCAGGATGATACTCTTCATCGCGCTCGTCTCCATGTTTCCGCACGGGTACAGTGTAGCCCAGAATCGCATAGAATACACCTTGACTTCCCCGCGCGCGAAGCCGTATGTTGTTATAACCAATCGCGCAGCTCTCAATACCAGTCCCGAGGTCCCCCATGAAGATCACCGACGTCAAAACCGTTCTCCTCACCGGGCCCTGCACCCACGATCCCTTCCTCAGCGAGACGCGGAAGCTGCGGAGCGCCGCCTTTATCGAGATTCACACCGACACGGAGCACGTCGGCGTGGGGGAGACCTACGGCGGCTATTTCGCGCCGGAATCCGTGCCGTCCATCGTGGAGTTTTTCAAGCCTATCCTCGTCGGGCAAAACGTGGACGACATTCCGGAGTTGTGGGAGCGCATGTATCACTGCGGGAACTTCTGGTGTCGCGTCGGGCTGGGCCTCATCGTGTTGAACGGGATCGAGGCGGCCCTCTGGGACCTCAAAGGCAAGCTGGAGGGCCAGCCGGTTCACGCGCTCCTCGGCGGTGCGAAGCACACCCAACTCGCGGCTTACGCGACCGGCGGATCGAGCAATTATCCCCTGGACAAACTTTCGCGCAAGATGGACCACTACCTGAGCCTCGGTTTTCGCGGTTTCAAGGTGGGCGCGGGCAGTTACCACGCGGAGGAGGGCTTTCACATCGGCGGTGAACCCGCCGCAGCCGCGGCCTTCGAAGTGGCGAAGCTGGAGCACATCCGCAGGCACGTGGGGCCGGACATCGGCGTGATGATGGATGCGCACATGGGCAATGCGCCGACGGGCCATTGGAGCGTTGCGACGGCGATCGCCGTGTGTCAGGCGCTGGAGCCCTACAATCTCGTCTTCTTCGAGGAGCCGCTGCACTACACGAACCCCTGGGGCTATGCGGAACTCTGCGCGGCCACCACGCTCCCCATCGCGGGCGGCGAATGCCTCACCGGCGCGGCGGAGTGGCGCACCTTTATCGACATGGACTGCTTCGACATCGGCCAGCCCGACGCTTCCTTCACGGGCGGGCTCTCGGTGGTGGTGGAGGTGGCGGAGATGCTTGCGGCGCGTAATCGCAGTATTGCCACCCACGCCTGGGGCGCGGGCGGCTCGCTTATGCAGAACGTCCACGCCGCCTTCGCCTGCGCGAACACCTGCATCGTGGAAGTGCCGCCGGACTACGGTCCGCTCCACAGCGAAATCGTGGGGGACTCCTTCCAGATGAAGGACGGCTTTGTGTTGCCGCCCGAAGGGCCGGGTCTCGGCATTGTATTGAGCGAGGCCACCAAGGCACGATATCCCTTCAAGCCGGGCAGCGGCGAATTCAACAGCGTGCCGGGCAAAAACCTGGAAGAAATGGACGATTTGCTCACCCGATGAACATATTTATCGACACGCCGATTTTTGAACCCGGTCTCGCGCGCCTTATGGCGTTGCCTGGCGTCAACGTGATTGTCGCCGATCCCATCACCGACGAGCGCGTCACCCGCCCAGCGGAACTGCTTCGCGATATCGATATGCTCTTTTGTGCCGATGTGCCGGAAAACCTGGACGACATGAAGACGCTCAAGTGGGTGCAGATCACTTCCTCCGGATTCGAGCACATTATTCCACATGATTTTCCGTCGCGCGGCGTTCGTGCTTCCAACGCGCGTGGCGTCTTCGACGCGCCCATCGCCGAGTGGTGCTTCGCCATGATGGTGAACCTTGCTCGAGATCTGCCGCAGATGTATCGCAACCAGCAGGCGGGCCATTGGGATCGGGGCGCGCAATTTCAATCGGAGATTCGCGGACGCACGGTCGGCTTGTGGGGCTATGGCGGACTCGCCCGCGAGACGGCGCGCATCGCAAAGTTTGCGGGATTGAAAGTTCACGTACTCGCCCGCAACGGCGTGACGCCGCAGCACGAACTCTACCGCGTGCCCGGCACCGGTGATCCCGATGGCGTGTTACCCGACGAAGTCTTTGGAACCGAGCGGAAGGACGAGTTTTTGTCCGGCCTCGATTTTTTGATTATAGCCCTGCCGCTGAACGACAGCACCCGCGGTCTGGTGACGGCGGAGGACCTGCGAAAGCTGCCGAGAGGCGCTTTTTTGCTCAATCCCGCGCGGGGCCCGATCATCCAGGAAGCGGCGCTGCTTCAGGCCCTGAACGAAGGCTGGATCGCGGGTGCGGCGCTGGACACCCACTATCACTATCCCATGCCACCCGAGCATCCTTTGTGGAAAATGCCCAACGTAATCATGACGCCCCATATCTCCGGCTCGACGAAAAGCACACGATTTCCGGAGCGTGTGTGGGACTTGTTTGTGCAGAATGTGGAGCGGGTGATACGCGGCGATACGCCGTTGAATGAGATCGAATCGAACGCGCTAAACAGCGAGAGGCAAGGCCGATGAGAGCAATTCTAAGTCTAGTGCTCGTGACGGTAATTTCGTGTACAGGAAATGCTTGGGGCGCTGGTAAGCGAGGGATCCTCATCTACCCCCAAGTTGAAATGTCCTACATAATGCACGCGGAGTTGCCAAGAATCGGAATCTGGGGAGAAGAGCTTACCTATCCGGCCCCAATCTTGCTCGTGCTCTCGTCCACTGCCAAGGCGAGTCTGCAAGATCCATACTACTTCCAGTGCGGAAATGATCTTGTTAAGAAAGGCTTTCTATGTGTTTCGATCGATCTTCCCGGTCATGATTCCTTCAAAGGGGAGAATTCTCAGCCCGGTCTGGTGGCCTGGCGCGAGGCCAGTGATCGGGGTGAGGATTTTGTCGCGTCGTTTACGGGCCAGGTCAAGGGCGTATTGGATTTTCTCATTGAGGCGGGCTACGCCGACCCGAATCGCATTGCCGCGTGTGGCACTTCGCGCGGTGGTTTCATGGCGCTCCACGCCGCTGCCGCGGACCCGCGGATCAAAGCTGTTGCCGCCTTTGCGCCCGTCACCAACCTCATGGCCCTGCGCGAATTCGAAGGTGCGAAGAACGTCGAGCATGTCGCGGGACTCTCCCTTCTCGCCAACGCAGAGAAGCTCGCGGGCCGCTCGCTCTGGCTGGTTATCGGCGACCGTGATGATCGGGTGAGTACCGATGACGCCATCGCCTTGTCTCGAAAAGTCACCAACCTTTCCCTGGGGAAAGCCAGTGACGCCGACGTGACTCTGCTCGTGCTCCCCGAGCCCAAGGGCCACACTACACCCAAGTGCGCGCCGGAGCTGGCTGCCGCATGGATCGCGGAAAAACTGAAATAAGTTTGAATTTCCCACTTTGCGCTCTCTGTGTTCTTTTCGGCAAATAGTAAGAGAGCTGGCCGCGAAAGAACACAAAGATCGCAAAGGAATAGTTTCTCAAAACCACAACACCAAAGGACACCATCAATATGAAGAGGCGCTCAGGTTTGTTGACTGGTCTGGTTGCAGGGGCTGCGCTCGTGGCTCCTGTTTTCGCGGCCGAATCGGCCTTTACCTTCCCCGAATCCAACCTCACGGTTAAGGGCCGGGTCACCCTTCTCGCCATCGACGACCAGGGCCTGCGCGATCGCGATAATCTCACCCTTACGCTCTCGAAGCCCAAGGTTCGCAAAGAGCCTGTACTCACGCCCGAGCAGGGCAACCCGAATGCGCCCGACTCCATGGCGGCCCATTTCTACGGCACCGTCCTCCACGATAACGGGAAGTTCCGCATGTGGTACTACGCCGTCAGCAAGGAGACAGGGCAGGAGCAGGACCTGAAGCAGGGTCCGGTTTGTTACGCAGAAAGTGACGACGGCATTCGGTGGACCAAGCCCAAACTTGGCCAGGTCGAGATCAACGGCAGCAAGGAAAACAATGCCATCTTCCTGCCTGATCCCTTGACCCAGATTGCCATGGTGATCCTGGACGCGGATGATCCCAACCCGGATCACCGCTATAAAATGCTTTACACCACCCGCCAAAAGACGTGGGTATTCCGCCCCGCCTACAGTGCCGACGGTATCCAGTGGAATGTGCCCGATGGCTATCCCACGGATAAATTCATGGAAAGCGGAAGTCTCTTCAAGTTTGGTGGTCGCTATATCGTGCATGGTCAGGGCATCGGAATGAATGGGCGAGGCGAAGTTGAAGGCCGGCAGGGCTATGCCTCCACGTCGCAGGACTTCATGACCTGGGACATCCCCTATCACGAAGCCTTCCGCCTCGCGGAAGCGGAGGATCTTTCCAAGCGGGGCTTGCTCGGGGACTATCCGCAGGTGCATCTCGGCATTGGCGCGGCCAGTTTTGGAAACGTAGCCGTGGGTCTGTATGGACGCTGGCACAATCCCCCGGAAGGACAGGGCCGCAAGGAAGGTTGGTACGGCTCCGGCCTGATTACCTGCGATCTCGCCCTTGTGGTGAGCAATGACGGCATACAATTTCGCGAGCCAGAGCCGGGCCATGTGTACATCTCACAATTGGACTCGCCCGCAACGCAGGCCGAAGGCGCAAACGACCCCACGATCCTGTGCCAGGCCAATGGCATCCTGAATGTCGGCGACGAAACCCTCATCTACCACGGCCGCTGGCGCAACGCAACCGACACCGCGAAAAACTACTACGGGGAAATCGGCTTGGCCACGCTCCCGCGCGATCGCTGGGGCAGCCTGAGCGTCGCCGAGGGTGCCGAAGGCGGCACGGTCTGGTCCGCACCGATTACGCTGCCTGCGGAGGCTGTCGAGCTCTCGTTGAACGCCGATGGAGCCAAAAGCATCACCGTCGAAATCGCCGACGAGAGCGGCACCTTGCTGCCCGAGTTCAGTGGAGAGAACGGCGGCGACGTGAAGGCGGCAAAGTCGATGGCCAGCCCCGTGAAGTGGAAGGGAGACGGCCTCGCCGCCCTCGCAGGGAAGACGGTGAAGTTGAAGCTGGGAATCAAGGGTGAAAAGACTGGGCTTTTCGCGGTCTATCTCGATCCTGCGAAGTAATCCCGGCTCCTCCCGTTTGGGGTGACTCGGAACGTTGGACGTAGCATTGTTTGGAATGTGGCACAGCCGTCTCGGCTGTGCCTTTTTTGCGTGCGTCCCAGTGTTTCGCGGTGGGCTTGACACAATCGCCCTAAGTTACATAATAATGAATCAGGAAAGAGCTAGTAGAGCGTGCAGGAAGAACCCGCAGCGAGACAGGAGAGGCCGGTATGAGCGATGCGCAACCCGTTGTGGAACTCCGCAGGCCCAGTCGTTCGTTTCACTGGGATATAGGCTTATTTTCTAAGCTAGTGTTGGGTATTGCAGCGCTTGTATTCTTTTTCATGGACGCCCAATCAGAGGCTGCGAATGAATCCGATTTGTATAAATACGGGTGAAGTTCTGATATTACCGCTCATGCGGCGCACGGCAGGTTCATATACTGTTGCCAGAAGGCGTCCCATCGGTTGGATTTTACGTAGGCCCGCAGGTCAAGAATTCTCTGGCCTCCTTCTCTGGACCAGCGCATTCCG